>NZ_JAKKRS010000023.1:0-41012 GCF_025654025.1 Shewanella sp. SM55
ATTATTTACGGTGGCCATTAGATCACGTGGTTTCGTCGTCTTGTGCCAACTCACCTCTAGCCTACGCCTCATATGATGTTCTTGTTCATCAGCTCGCAAATTTGCTAGCGGCTTCCTTCAGACCAATCCTCGCGGATAAGCCCTTGCCATTCGCTAGTAGTTAACGTTTAATTACAGGATGTTATTGAACGGTGACCTTCCTACAGAGGACTTTCACCTCATTAGTTCATGCCCATGCTGGGCGTACACAAGCAGCTTCACCGGACAGAATACTCGCTGCACTCGCATTTTGCCGGTGAGCTAGGCGTTAATCCATATAAATTTTTATCCGAAATTCGCCTGATACGGCCCACGTCCTAACACGCTTTTGTCCCAAAGAAGGTTAGGGCGCTTCACTCGATATCTATAAAAACTCCTGAAAATGACATATTTATGTCCATAGCAGCTCAAAATCGGCAACATCTTAGTATTTTATTGTGACTTTTTGGACAAGCATAAGCGCGTTGCTAGGTGTTTCTGGCTAGTTTGCGAGTCCAATATACCAAAGCATTCACGTAGCGACGATTAAATTGTTTAAGATACAGTCAAGTGGAACTGGTGATGTGTTCGAACGACTCCGATGTTGATAAATCACGTCATCAACATTACAACAAATTAATCGGTAAGATTAAGCAGTGGAAATATAGCTACGAACCAATTTCAATTAAGCTTGGTAAACCTATGAATTATTGTAAGTAATCATTCTAATGGAGCGACATAATTTGATTGGGGCATTGTTTCATAAAATTCATTTCTAACACGTCATCTATACTTCAAAAGTGTTCGCATAGCTGCGTGTGAGATGCGCTTTGTCAAAAAGCAGCAAACACAAAGTTTAATGCGCTCTGGATGAACAGCTTTGCACCATAATGGAGCAAAGCTGTTGGCGGAGTGAATTATAGCCTTGATATATAATAACAAAAGTCAGACTCACGAAATGACACAAAACTCATTTGGAATGACAAGCCACACACATGTGGCTTGTCATACAAAATGAGTTTGGGAAATGCGTAGAAACAACGAGTTAGAAAATACGATTTTCTTTGGAAGGCTTTAAATTGTCATAATTTATGATTTTAAGCGCTTTTTTGTCAAAGAATATGATTTTAAGCGCTAATAAATTAATCAGCATCTGATTGAAGATGGCCGAAATATGACTTTATTTATATTTAATAATATAGTTTTTTAAGTAATTTATCACTCTATTTTTATCAGAAGTGTAAGCATGGAATTAAAGTGAAGACTATTTGAATTCAACGAAGACAATCTTTTGAGAAAAAATCACGATCAAAATAACTAATTGATTGAGTGCACAGAGAAAGCACTTGGATGCCGTTGTGGAGCAGCTTGATGCACGTCAATGCCATCCTTTGTGATGTAGAAAAGACATCAAAGCTCATCACGGCCGAGTGTTCGTTCATTTTTATCACCATGACCGAGAGGGCCTTGAAGACATGTTGTTCTTAGCGTTGAAGCCATTGAGTAAGCGCCTTGATAAGTTACCATTGACGCGGGCTTTGTTGAAAAAGCTTGGATTGAAGTGAGTGTTGTATAGGCTACGCGCAATGAGGTGAGCTTGTGGCGTCTTATATGATCTTTATCAGGCGTTAAGGCATCTGGGGTCGACTGCGCGCAATTCGTGCTTATGTTAAATCGGCAAGTTTACCCTGATTTATAGCCGTTTTAAGGCAAAATCGCCCGCAAATGTCGATTTATACGCATTTAATCGGCGATTTAGCGTTGCAACAGCATGAAAGTTTATAACCGTTTGTGGCTCACATTGCCCTTGGAATTGTCGAAGCGTCGCTTCATGCAAAAATGACACTACACCACCCATTTTGGATTGTTTTCTAATTGAAGTTCGGCTCGGCTGTCGGTGAGCACTGCCAATTGCGCTAACTGTTCATGGGTCAACAGAGTGCAATACGTTGAGCTAAAAATGGGGATAATTTGTGCCTCGACCATCACACGCTCAACACTATAACGGTGGTAACTACGCAGGTAACACCAGCGCTGTAATGATGAATATTGCACTAACACTGCCTGCAATGACGCGCGTGTGATGTCACGATTGCGGCTGCAGGCAAATAGCCCTGGGCGGATCATCTCCTTCATTCCCGCAAAATGGATCCTCAAACGCCTAGCAACCCACTTTTGCGATTTGTCTTCTTGTGGATCAAATACTTCATTATCTTCGACAAACTGTTTCACATCCTCAGCGGCCAGGTGGAGTGTTAATTGCTCATTGTAGCTGGCCAAGGCTATTCGAAATTTTCCCTGATGGATCCCCTCGAACAGTCGACTGAACTCGATGCCATACATCATAAGCAGTTTGTTAAAACTCTGTTCAGGGTAATAGGCACATTTATCTTGGCTAATACGTGTCTTAAACCAGCGATAAATTTGGCGCATATCATAAGTTCGGTGCCGTGAATTGGATAGGTGGTATAGGCTATCAAAATGGCCACTGTCCTCGAGAATACTCAGTTGAACAGCTGTTAAGTCGAGCAGCTGACGCAGGTAAAATGTACTCACTCGACACGCTAAAGGCACTGTAATGTGTGGATGTTTATCCACTCTGTCGTGCACGGTATAACTGGGCCATGTGGATTGGGTTTCAGCCACCTGAGCCGGTAAGCCATTCAGCTCACGCAAGCTGGTGAGGGGGGACTGCACATGATGTTCACCAAAGAGGCTGAGATAGTGACGATCTTCGGCACATTGTTTGCCCCAAATCAGGTCAAAACGGCCTTGCAACAGGTGAAATGCATCGAGAATGTACTGACTGTCTAGACTCAATTTGTGGTTTGGTGGAAGGGGATCGAGATCGGTCGGATAAATCAGACGGGTGATTGCCCGATGCAATAAGTGCAACCGCTCCTCTGCGCCTTCTTCTTGTTCAATCCATTGTTGATAATCAACATCGATTTCATGGTTGGCGGGTAAAGTGGCCCAGGGTTTTTTGCACTGCAAACAGTGACTAAATAGATGCTGCTGCCAAGTGAGGGGATGCTGACAACAGGGACACTGATCAATGCGTTTACAACGATGTTTTACACAAAATAGCGCTGTCTTAAAGTGCTCGACATGACGCACGTACGGTGTGGTGCCGATGCAAATAGGACAAAATCTGGGGGA
Source organism: Shewanella sp. SM55 (assembly GCF_025654025.1). NCBI lineage: Bacteria > Pseudomonadati > Pseudomonadota > Gammaproteobacteria > Alteromonadales > Shewanellaceae > Shewanella > Shewanella sp. SM55. The sequence continues at coordinate 3,178 of NZ_JAKKRS010000023.1, forward strand.
GTGTTGATAGAACATCCGCGCTGGCATGGACCTTGGGATCTCCTCCATGCGCGGTAGAAACTCCGAGTGGGGAAGGTGGGTTAATTGCACTAGGCGGTCAAGCGAGACATCCGGATCGATTTTGGTTTTCTTTATCCCCATGACCAATAAAAATTCGGCCATGGTTGACCAGCCATTGACGGTGGCTAGCCGACATAGGTAGGACGGCAGGGATTCGGCCTCATAGGGGCGCAATCTGATGGGTAATGTCACTGCACTCATGAAAAATACCACTTTTCTAATTGGTTGCTCGTGATTAAAAACGGACAATGTGAGATGTCATGATCAGCAATATCACGGAACGCGGTGGAAAAATCGAGTAACGTCGCCTTCTTACCGTCAAGGCTATTCTCGATCACAAACTCCAAAATTTTAATAATGATAGAAATTTTTCCGCGACTGGCGGCAAGGAGACGACGAGCAACATTCGGATCGATGAGATTAATGGTTTTGATTGGCATGAAAGACGCAATCGAGTGGAGAAATGAAACATACAGATCATAGGCCGTGTATTCCTCAGTGATGAGTTCATCAGTCATACTAAAAGGCTTGAGCGTCACCGATTTCGAAAATCGTCGTGCTAATTGCGGATCCATGCTCAATAGATCTGTCGCGTCAGGCATACCAACGAGGACGACCGGACAGTTTGTTTCGGTCATCAGGTTTTTAACGAGATTGATAACTGGCCGCGTTTTTTTCTGGGCATTACGCTCAGTTAGATGTTGAATTTCATCAAAAATGATGATTTTTGTATCGAGCTCATGGATCAAGGTGGTGATCCGAGTGAACATACTGTTGGCGGTTCCTCTGTCTGGCGTCGGGCAACCCAAGACTTTCAGTAGTGCGGAGCACAAGCTTTTCACACTGGCATCCACAGGGGTCACGACATTGGCGACTGTTTTGTAGGAATGTGTTTCTGTTGCAGGTCGACTGAATCGTTGTTCAAACAGTCTCAGCGCTGTGGATTTACCAAGACCAGAATCGCCAACAATCATCAGCCCAGTCGGATTAAGGCCAGTTGTTTTCAGGCTGCGTTCTAATGCCGCAATCACTGCATTGCACTCAAAGTGGTAAACTGAACGAGATAAAAATGCTGTGGTAATAGGCTTTCGTTGAGGTTGATAGTGATCCATGTGTTATTCCTAGCTGGTTTGGTAATTGATTATTTTAGGGATCACGGCGGATTCTGGGACATCGCTGCCCGTCGGTTTTGCTGGCGATAATACCAGCGCTTGATGAGCCACTTTTTCACGTTTAGTTAACATGTCTTGAATAACATCTTGAGTCAGCGGTGTGTCCATGGACAACGCCTCATCGGCAAGATTGTGGCTCGTTTTCACGTCTCGAGCGGCTTTCTTTTTACGCTCGAGAGCCTGTTTTGTGATATCGTTGACCTTCAGTTCGCCTGCGTTCGGCATGAAAATTTTCTTGGTCATTTTCAGTTGCAGGAAGGTTTTTCCCCAAGCTAATTTGTTGGTGTTAGGCACAGTTAACACAGATTGGTTTAACGGGTTAATGACCATGATATTACTGGCGTTTAGCTCATCAACATAAAAAGTGACTTTGCCGCGATCACGACTATTCTTTTTTAATTGTTCAAAAAGGTTTCGTAATTCCATGGAATTAAAAAACTGATTTTTATACTGCAATCCCTTTAATTGCTGGAGTGTGCCTCGTTTTTGTTGCCGCAGGTAAAGATCAAATATCGCAACATTGGCAGGCACAATAGCCGGAGAATAGCGAATATGTGTGTTCCACATCGCTATTGGCGTTTGATTTCCTACTCCTGCATGCGCTTCTTGATGGTATATATCATTGATGAGAATACAGACAATCTTTTCGAATTCCTCGACCGTCAGGGTGGCATAGTGCTTTGCCGGGTGATCATAGGTGAAACCATCCGTTAATTTTCCGACATATCCAGGTATCCCCTTGAGTTTGTCGCGTAACGTACTATTAAAGCGTTCAATAAAACTGTGTTTCCAGGGCTGGCGTGACGGCCCAGCGATTCGATTGATCTTGAGTTGAGCTAATAGTGCGTCGAATGATTCATTAATGAATGCTGCGCCAGAATCGACGTACAGATCCATGGGCGTACCATGGCATGTCCATGGATTTTCCATAAAGGAATATTGTTGATTGGATTTGGGCAAAATGGCATGGCGTAATGCGCTCACCGCTGCATTAGTGGTTTCTCCTTCTTGGATACTGATATGCATTCCCATAATGCAGCGGCTAAAAGCATCAATCATCAAGAAAATGATCGGCTTCCCAACGATATCGCCCTGTTGATCAACGAGATAAATACCGACGTGAACCGCATCCATTTCACATCTTTCAAATAGCCCATTGACCTGATATTGATGGTTTGCAGTGCGCAGATATTTATTTGCAGCGATCGAACCTTGCCGCCGCCTAATAATAACGCTTTCATCTAATTTTTTTATTTCTCTGTAAAATGTCGATTTTGATATCATTGGGCAGTCAAGTGCCATGCGCCTGTGTTGTTGCATAAGCGTTCGGTAACAATCCGCCGCGTTGGGGCCATTAAGAGTCAGATAAAAACTATCAATGACATCGTCGACGAGAGAACGCATCGCTGCATCGATTCTGCAGCTGAGTGTCAGGTTTGGATCGTGTTTTCTGGAGGCCAGCAGATAGATGAATTGTCTATTATTGTTTAGCCATTTTGAATACCAGCGCCGTAGTGTTGATGTTGATGGACGGCAATTCACCGGTTCATTTAATATCTCTCCGCATGTCGAAATAGCCATATTGAGTGAACGTATTGCACCTGGGTATTCGAGTTTGTCTAGATAGTTTAGGTAGGTGTTATAACGCCGAAGATCAGCCTTCTGTTGTTCGTTTAGCCAAGATTGGTCAAGATTCAGATTTGTCTTAGGGAGGCTCAAACTTCCTAGTTGATATTCAGACAATAGCTGGTCAATCGATAACACCTGATGATGTTTGCTGTCCACAACCTCTAGTGTCACTAACGTGTCATCGAGCATGACTATCCGGTAGTCACGATTATTGCGACAAATAACCATATTGGCTTTAAAGATTTGTTGAGCCATAAGATCTTTCCAGATGAGTTAATGGGCTTAACATACAAGTTAAGTCGAATGTGTAGCATCGATTTGCTAATAGGATCATCGGATCATAAACATGACATTGATGAGATTCTGCCCAGCTAATGAGACCACAATATGTGATACGCGAGGGTAATTCTTGCATTACCTGCTGGCATTGTTCTGACAGCGTAAGTGACCGGTAATGATAGAGTTTTTTTAGATTTGCAATTGTACTGCCGACATAGATTTGTTCTTCAGTAACGAGCTTTAAACCATTGTCAGAGATGGCGGCAAAGGCTTTTGAGAGAATATCGAATTTTTCAATATTTTTTTGACTACCGAGTTTGTCTTTTGGTTTAATTTCCTCGAAATACACCCCTTTATGTTTATGTGAAATAATGAGATCAGGCGTATAACGTCTATTTTTTCCGTTGACGAGATATGTAAATGACGCCGGTTGGGTATTATATGCAATGACATCATCCTCAAACTCCAATAGCAATAATCGAGCAACTTCTAGTTCACTATCACAGAAACGTGTAGAATCATTTTTTTGTGAATGGAAATGAATGCGCGCCATCACTTTACTGTGTCGCGGAATTTTTCTGGGTTTCATATTAACCTCGCTTTATGGATAGATATACACATTAGTGATTCCAAATTATTGTGTAAATAAATATTTTTAGCGAACGCAAGAGAGGTTTGAATATTTTTTGAATATCGTAAATATGTTGCCACCCATCGGCGCCTCACGTTTTCATATTGACTTGTTTATATTTTTCACGAAAACACACGCTGTATTCGAGAGCAGTGACGAATGATGGTGCCAAAAATAAACAAACCTAAAATCATAAGCTTATGAATTTCACACCTATTAATTTCATATTCAATTCGGATATTATTAATACTTTGACAGTGTGGTTAATTTAACTTTCCTTTTATTTTGCCGTGCACACTTAATTTTATTTGATATATATTTCAATAGTAATGTGTATTGCAGCGTAATATACAGCCTAAAGGTATAAGCAGTTAATCGTCCAGAGTGAATTGTTATGCTAAAAAGTATTTTCAAACCTATGAATGCCGCTAAATATCTTGATGAACAGAAAATGATTATGACAGGGCTAATCATTGATGATTTTGCTACACTTGGAATGACACCTTTTACGAGAAGCGAACTAACCTTATGAACTCAACATCACTAAGTACCGAGTACCTATTTAATAGGGCATGTGAAATTTATGGTGAGAAAACCCTCGCTGAAACACTGTTTAATAGTGAAATCCCAGTACTAGGTAACAATAAGCCCATCGCATTAATGCAAACACCAGAGGGCTGTAAATTAGTCAATGAATGGCTAAATAAAATAGAAGCAGGGGAGTATTCTTAGCCTTCAATAGTGCACTGAAACGGCCATGCTCACTTGCGATCCAACATCCCATTAAGCATGCCCTGTAACACAGGGCTATAAATGTCTGAGCTTTCTCGTAAGGTTTTTGCCTGAGCGATTATCAAAGGCCTTTTTGACCTGGCCAGATGAACCCCCAAAGTACATGTTTTTGCTACCTTAATTTATTATCAAACATTAATATCGCTATAACTCATTTGGAAGGGCGTTAGTCTAAGTCTGTTGGTGGTTGAAAAGGGATGCCGAGTTGGCTTGAAACCGCTTGAATGAGAAATGCGCCGTCATCACCATTACAACATCGGTGTAGTGTTAATCGATTTAGTGAGCATAAACATCGCCGGTTAGATTTGTTCAACGCGCTAAAAGCTAACCCCGCGTTAATACAAATTCTTGATTCTAACAATCAGCGTTACGGCGCAGGCACTCTCTTAATTACCACTCAAGGTATCGCGCAAAAATGGAACACGCGCCCAGACATGTTCACACCACACTGTACGACCGGGTAGAATTGTCTGCCCGAGATAAAGTGATTAGAGAGATTTACACGTTTGCCCTAACTCAATGCATTCAATGAAGCCTCTGTACGTTAATTACTGTAAAGCCATGAATGAAGTTCTATGTAACAAAAAGCTCGTTCAATTCTATCAATTTGATTAATCTTGTCTCAATAACTGGATTTTTTGAGATAAAATTTATGCCAGGTCAGTATCTATCACCGCCTGAGTGTCCGTTTAGCACTATCAGTGATGTTATATTTGAGATCCGTAATCATGGTGATGATCCTAATAAATACATGGATTACATCAGTTCACTTCATATCGAGTATCATTCCTTTGATGAATTTAGACGCAGCGTTAAGCCTAGCCTAAATGTTAATTTCTGTTGGTGGTTAGTTCGGCTACATAGAGACAGTTCGCTAATCAATCTCACCCCGTTAGAAAATAAACCGTTACCACTACACCTGCCGGAGTCCGTAAACCGAGCGCTATCGCAATCTCCTGACTTCATGACATATTGCCGATTTAATCACTTGCATGAGTTTAGTCGGGTTTTGTCACAGATTGACCGCTACACCACGCATAGTGCGATGCTCGGAGTGCTTGAGCAAATCGGAGAAAGCGTACATTTTGAGCACTTTAAAAATAATTTGATTGATGATGAAGCTATATCGAGTAGTCAGCTAGAGGGCGCTGCAACAACGACGCTGATTGCGAAAGAAATGCTCCGAAAGAAGCGTAGGCCTTGTACTGATGGTGAGCGGATGATTGTTGGGAATGCTGACTTAATGAATGCAGCGTGGGACCTCAAGGATGAGGCATTCAGTATTGATTTGATAAAAACCTTACATAGAATGGGTACGCAGCACTTAGAGCAAAAAAACTACACCTCTGGGATATTTAGAACCACAGATGATATTGCGGTTGTGAACGCTGATGGTGAGGTCGTTCATCAGCCACCAAAGCATGATGCTATTGAGTGCCTATTATCCCGCGTCGTGAATTGGTTAAACTCGACTGACGATCACATTCATCCGGTTATACAGGCCATTACTCTTCATTTTGTCATTGGCTATGTTCATCCGTTCCGTGATGGTAATGGACGGATAGCAAGAGCTTTGTTTTATTGGTATCTGTTTAAGTGTGGTTATACGGGTTTCCGCTATATTGCGATTTCAGCACTGTTGAAAAAATCGCCCACTAAATACGGTCAGAGCTATCTGGATTGTGAGCAGGACAACTTAGATTTAACCTATTTTATTCGATATCAGTTAAGTATTATCAATCGTGCCATTACTGAATTCGTTTCTGCATACCAGCGTGCAGCATATCGAATGACTGAATTGGCCGAGCAGTATTCTGATTTAGATGATATTGAGAAAAAAATTATTGGTTTTGTTGCTGGTGAGCCTCGTTATCGAAAAAAACCGACAATTACAGCCAGAGAGGTCGAAAAACTACTGGGGCTTAGTTATAACACGGTTAAGCAAAGACTTGATGAAATGGTTACTGCTGGAATACTCAGACGTGAAAAAATAGGTAAAGCGACAGAATATTTTTTAGGATGAACATCATCAGCAGTGTTGTCACGTGAAGAAAGACTGATGAAATTTAATGGAACATACAACTTTATGAAAATGTATGGCAGCCCCTAGCTCGTTGTAGTGTGTGTTGCGTTAATCTTAGATTTCTTCGTGGTAATGGCTCGCAATCTTAACGCGCTTTAGCCCCAATCCTAGAGTCAGTATCATACTGATGATCTTCCTTAAGATGAAACAGTTCCAAATTTTCTTATGGTGGGTACTGAAAGGGCGAATCTATCACGCTCATTCACCCTCGAATATCGCGTTTCTATAAACGATAAGAGCCACATTAAGTGGCTCTCTTACGCGCTACCTGCGGTCAATACGCTATGCGCGGAAGAGAACAGGGCTATTTGAATTCATCTGTCTACGAGTGTAGCCGAAGCCGCGTTTCTCATAACAAGAGACTATGGCGTCAATAACTAATTTATCGCTTTTGGCGCTTCCCATAGGGCACCGTCTCTCAACATCGAATTTAACGTCACCACCATCTTCCTAATACAGGCAATGATAGCCACTTTTTTAGGTTTCCCTGTGGCAACTAATCGCTGATAGGTGCTCTTAAAAACCGGGTTAGATTGTATGGCTGACATCATTGCCATATATAAAACCGTTCTCACTTGATGCCTTCCTCCTTGTATTTTTCGCATGCCTTTAAAGCGCCCGCTTTCTTTATTCATCGGTGCCACACCGACCAATGCGCTTGCTTCCTTGTTACTGATATAACCCAATTCTGGTAAGTTACTGATGATGGAAGCTGCGGCGATTTTACCGATACCTTTCATACTCTGAAGCAGTATATTTTTCGCTTGATAATCAGGGTTTGACTCAATGAGTTTAACGATTTTTATTTCAATCTTTTCAATCTGATTTTTGAACGCCGTTAAAATAGGTTTAATGGTCATTTCAAGTTCTTTTGGCAATATTTGAAGGCGGTTTTTTTCCATCGTCTGCATCACCAATAGTTGATTTCGTCTTGCGACTAAATCACTCATAGCACGCATTACATCAGGTTTTAAAGTTGATAAGGTCGGCTTAATCGCTTCGCTGTAATGCGCTATAAGTTGCGCATCAAGCTTGTCAGTTTTTGCCCGTTGACCAATGGCACCAGCAAAGCGTTTTATGTGAACAGGGTTTGCGATGACAAAAGGTAAGTTTGCCTCAGCGCAGGCCATAATGAAGGGCATTTCAAGACGACCTGTCGCTTCGATAACGATGCGCTCAGGAGTGTATTTTTTAATAGTTTTGACGGCCTCTTTAATCCCTTTTTCATCGTTCGATACAGTGAAATAGATATTGAGAGGGCGGATATAAATGTCGAGTTGAAACTTGCCAGTATCAACACCTACGTTAATGTTTTGATTAGAAGTTGTTTTCATAATAAGCTAACTCTTGCTTGCAAATGCGGGTTCGAGACCCAGTAGACTATTCGAGTATTTTGCTTGGAGTCCTTTGTCGCGTTCTTTCTTGTTATCGGTCTCTCAATAGAGGAGCCAGCGTTCAATCGAACTACGACAAGGAAAGCTTTAGTTGCAGCTAAAGCCTGGGTCTCACATTACCCGAAACTGGAAATTATTTGTAATCAGGTGAGTTTATTATCCATACAAGCGTTAGTAGTATATTTTTGGAACCGGAATCTGTCGAATTTAAATCTGGCTATTCATACTGAGTGAGAATGCTGGCAAAGTTATGCCCCAAGGAAAGTTAACGAGTTGTCTGTGGCTCAATCTAAAGCAGACTCTCTGGCCTAGAAATTTTCATGCATATAACTCAAATGTTGCAATTCCTTGCTATGCCTAAAAACTGGACAGGAATACAGTCATATTCAAATTATGAGGATTTTGAAAAATTTTAATCCTACCTTCGTCCGCGTTTTCAAATTTGCTCACCAATAAAAAAATTAAAATAAAATAGTTACAAATACCATGGATTAGATAAGAGGTTTGAGTGATCTACGAAATTCGAATTAATGATGTAGTAATTGGTACTACCAACTTAGAAGGTGGTGATCCGCCGATGGGGTTCGTATTCGTCACTGTCACTCCAACTGAAAACTATGAGTTTTTATCTGGGGGGCTTGCACAATGATCCCGAGCAGATGATGAACATTAAGGCGTTGCGGTTAGGGCTTTATCGCTGGGGCCGTTATTGGGTGCACCAAGAGTTAGGCAAGGGGTTTTCGAACCGCAGCGCCTGCGACCGTTTAGGCGAAGCGCTGGGCGGCGGCAACTTAAAGCACGAACTCAACGTGCCTGCCCACGTCGCCCATTATGACCACCTCGTTGAGCTGTTATCCATTAACTGCAAACGCGCCATCCGCGCCCATTATCTGTGCAAAGAGCAGTGGGCCTTAATGGGATTTGACAGCAAAAAGTCCTATATCTTCTGGCTAAGAAAAGCCGAAATGGCACTGCTGGATAGGATGAATTAGAAGGAACGCCCTCTTACGAGGGCTGGCGGGTTAGACGGTTGTCCACCAAGACTGCTAACCCGTTACTAGTACTTTATCAAATGGCAGTCGCCACCACAAAATTCAGATAATAACCGCGACATTCTAATTTAGGCAAAGAGGCATTACTCTTTGGTTTAAGCTGTACAAATTACTCAATTGCTTAGTGTCGTACCATGGTGCTGAACTCGAGAGTTGGTTGCACACCTTTGACGCATTCATCAAAAATAATCACTTCCGCTATCGTTTAAACTTATTAATATTTCACCCCGAGTCACCCTTTTCCTCCTATCAATAAGTAAGTTCATCCTCATAGTTTGGTTTTGATATAAAACACAAAATAAACAAATTGTCAGGTCATTGCCGTTCAAATCTTAGGACACTCAAGGACTTTGTGGCAAACTCCACAATCTAAGTATTCGGTTATCTATCTAGAGGGAATTGGATTAGTAATGGTCAACCATAACGCGAACATCAATAAAGCAAAGTTAACCGAAACAGATATCATCACAAAGTTCATCATGCCTGCGGTAAAAAATGCTGGTTGGGATGATATGACGCAAATTCGCCAGGAGGTGAAGTTGCGTGATGGTAAGGTGATTGTGCGGGGTCAAATGGGCATGCGCACAACAGTTAAGTCAGCCGACATTGTGCTCTACCATAAACCGAGTATGCCGCTGGCGGTTATTGAGGCTAAAGCGAATAAGCATGAAGTCGGTAAGGGCATACAACAAGCACTCGATTATGCTCATTTGCTCGATGTTCCCTTTGTTTTTGCCTCTAACGGTGATGGTTTTATCTTCCATGACAAGACCCATGCCATCACAAACAGCCCAGGCACGCCAGATGCTCACAACCTTGAATCCGAAATCCGTTTAGAAGATTTTCCTAGTCCTGAAGAACTTTGGGCCAAATACTGTATTTGGAAAGGTTATACCGCAGCGCAGTTACCTATTATTAATGAAGCCTATTACGATGACGGCACGGGTAAGCACCCGCGTTATTATCAGTTGCAAGCCATCAATAAAACCGTTGAAGCTATCTCATCGGGTAAAGATCGGGTATTGCTGGTGATGGCAACGGGCACAGGTAAAACCTATACAGCGTTTCAAATCATTTGGCGGTTATGGAAATCCCGTGCCAAGAAACGCATTTTATTCCTCGCTGACCGTAATATTTTGGTCGATCAAACTCGCATAAACGATTTTCAGCCCTTTGGCACATCGATGACCAAAATTACTGGCCGAACAGTCGATCCTGCTTATGAAATCCATCTAGCACTTTATCAAGCACTGACTGGCCCTGATGAGAGTCAAAAAGCGTTCAAACAAGTCGCTCCAGACTTTTTTGACCTGATCATTATTGATGAATGTCATCGTGGCAGTGCCAGTGACGACAGCGCTTGGCGCGAAATTCTGGAGTATTTCAGCAGTGCCGCACAAGTGGGCTTAACCGCAACACCAAAAGAAACCGATGAGGTCTCTAATTCTGATTATTTTGGCGATCCGCTTTACACCTATTCGCTCAAAGAAGGTATCGACGATGGTTTCTTAGCGCCTTATAAAGTGGTTCGTGTGGATATTGATGTGGACTTACAAGGCTGGCGACCCACAAAGGGCCAAATCGACAACAATGGCGAAGTGATTGAAGACAGGATCTATAACCAAAAAGACTTTGACCGCACTATGGTGATTGATGAGCGTACTCAGTTGGTGGCCGAAACCATAACTAACTACCTTAAACGCACCGATCCTATGGGTAAAACCATTGTTTTTTGCAACGATATTGATCACGCCGAACGGATGCGCCGCGCACTTGCCAATCTTAACCCTGAGCAAATGGCGAAAAATGACAAATACGTTATGAAGATCACCGGTGATGATGAACTCGGCAAAGCCCAGCTGGATAACTTCATCAACCCTAAAAAGGCCTATCCGGTTATTGCGACCACCTCAGAACTCATGACCACAGGTGTCGATGCGAAAACCTGTAAGTTAGTGGTGCTCGATCAAAATATTCAATCCATGACTAAATTTAAGCAGATCATCGGTCGCGGCACTCGAATAGATGATAAATACAATAAGTTATGGTTTACCATTCTGGATTTCAAAAAGGCAACCGAGTTATTTGCCGACGAACGTTTTGATGGTACCCCTGAAAAAATCATTAAAGTGACGCCTGAAGACATTGAAGATGAAGACGTGGATATTGATGCCGCTGATGATGAACCAAACGAGGAAGATGTTCAGGGGGACATTCAAGATGAGCAACAAGGCGACGGCCAAGACAACACCAAAAATGATCCTCAAGGCGATGGTAGCTTTGATGAAAGTGAATGGGACGAAGGCGAAACTCGTAAGGTTAACAAGTACCGCGTATCTGGCGTGACAGTCAGCAAAGTTGCCGAGCGGGTGCAGTATTACGACAGCGACGGCAAACTGGTCACTGAATCCTTTAAGGATTACACCCGTAAAACCATGGCGAAACAGTTCAGTTCGCTTGATGAGTTTGTCAGGCGTTGGAATGACGCTGACCGTAAACAAGCGGTCATCGATGAGCTGGCGCAAGAGGGAATTATTTGGTCAGCACTTGAGGAAGAAGTGGGCAAAGACATGGATCCCTTCGATATGATTTGCCATGTCGTGTACGACCAACCGCCGTTAACCCGCGCTGAACGGGCTAATAACGTTAAAAAACGCAATTATTTCACTAAATATTCCGACACGGCCCAAGCCGTACTCGAGAATTTATTGATAAAATACGCCGATGTGGGCGTGCAAGAAATTGAAAACCGTCAGATATTGAAGGTGGCGCCCTTTACTGAACTAGGCCGCCCCATGGAAATTGTTAAAAAAGGCTTTGGGGATACCGCTGATTACGATAAGGCTATCAGAGAGCTTGAAGCAGCAATCTACCAATCTGTAGGTTAATATCACTTACTCTTGCTCTGCTCGGGCATCAAGCTCAGCAGAGATATTTCTCATGACCTTGGTCATTTCATCACTTAAACAGGTATGTGGCACATAGCGGCTATGTACGTATCCAAGCTTTAAGGTTTCATAGCCTGGTTGCTGGGCCAGTATCTCAAGGTATTGATTAAGCGTCGTTTCGGGGGTAGTTGGGCGGCTCAGCTGCTTCTTTATTTTTTCCGCAAACTTGCGCTCTTCATCAGCATCTCTCACCCCATAGGTATCATATCCATCTACATAGAGTTCTTCGTACAGCAGTCCGGCAAAGTTCGGAATACTCAGCTGTAACTTGGTAAGTATTTCTTTAATGTATTTTTGTTTCTGCAATGTCCCCATTTGTCCCTAGTCCCTATGCAATTCTATCCGTGTCTTAGCGAAGACAACCTAACTACTTACACAATTAAAGGAATTGAACATGTCCAACAATAAAACCCCGATGACACCCGCAGCCGCTGCTCGTATTCAGTCAGGCACCGCCAAGCAGAACGGTGGACAAGTTGACAAAGGCTCTTTTTCATCCCGTGCTCAAAGTGCAGCAGCAACTAATCAAAAAACCGGTAAATAAGGAGCCTGTTATGAGCAAGCCATCACCCAAACCTGCACCTGCTACACCCAAAACAGGTCAAAATCCTAATTACCCAAGCACAACGGGAAAACCATCTGGATCTGGCCGCGGAAATACACCTAAGCGTTAAATACCTCTGAATTAAGAAGCCTGCCTGTAACCGCAGGCTTTTTTATTACCGTTTAACGACAGTTACTGGCATTAATCATTAGTATTTTCTTAAAGTTATCAATGTTTTTACTTGCTTCAGCATAGCTGATTTGCTTTTGCGTTTCAGCCAGAGCACACAAACACTCTTTGCGCTTATCCCGATACCTACTCATAGTATGAAGGCTATCATTAGCGTTAATGCAGCTGTCCAGATAGGCATATTCTATCTCCATGGGATAGCGTTCAGCGTTATTGTGAAACAAGTATTCTTTCCCTGTATGGACACCGAACAAAGCGCTAACGACTATCGTCCCTGTGGCAATCCACTTGCGTTTTGAAAAGCTGAACCCTTTATAGTCCTTCTCACACTTCTTACAGCGGATATGTTCTGCATATTCAATTTCGTTATCGTGATAGCAGTGGGGGCATTCAATAATCATCGTGGCTCACTTTCGTCCATGTTAATGAGTTGTTTTAGCGCGTATTTAAGCACAAAGTCTTATTTCTTGAACAGGCTTTGTTGCCTAGAGAGACTGATTTTGTGACATATGGCATTAACAATTTGCTGTAAGGAGATTTTTCGTTCACTAAATCCTATTTTAATGCTCGCAAATGTGGCTCTCAATCAGTGTACTGACGCTGCTATTTTGGTACTATCCCAATAATTTTTAGGTATTTAGGTATTTCTCTCATGTCCATCAGCTCCGTTATTAAATCTATTCAGGACATCATGCGCAAAGACGCCGGCGTCGATGGCGATGCTCAGCGCCTCGGTCAGCTCTCATGGCTGCTATTTCTTAAGATATTTGATGCTCAAGAGCAGGAGTTGGAATTCGAGCAGGACGATTATAATGCCCCCATTCCCAGCCTGTACCTTTGGCGCAATTGGGCTGCCGATAACGAAGGGATCACAGGTGACGAGCTGCTTGAATTTGTGAATGATGAGCTATTCCCTGATCTTAAAAATCTCACCGCCCCGATAGATAAAAATCCCCGCGGTTATGTGGTAAAAGCGGCGTTTTCGGATGCCTTTAACTACATGAAAAACGGCACGCTACTGCGTCAAGTCATCAATAAACTCAATGAAATCGATTTTACTGACTCAAAAGAGCGGCATTTGTTTGGTGATTTGTACGAGCAAATCTTAAAAGACTTACAAAGCGCGGGTAATGCAGGCGAGTTCTATACTCCGCGTGCCATCACCAAGTTTATTGTGGCCGTGACAGATCCAAAGCTTAACGAGTCGATTATGGATCCGGCCTGTGGAACCGGTGGCTTTTTGGCCTGTGCCTTTGATCATGTTAAAGCCAATTACGTCAAGACAGCGGATGATCATCAAACCCTGCAACAGCAAATTCATGGGGTAGAGAAAAAGCAATTACCGCACTTATTGTGTACCACCAACATGATGCTGCACGGCATTGAAGTGCCGGTGCAAATTAAACACGGCAATACCTTAAACAAACCGTTATCAAGCTGGGATGAAGATATTGATGTCATCATCACCAACCCGCCTTTCGGCGGCACCGAAGAGGACGGGATTGAAAAAAACTTCCCTAGCGAGTTCCAAACCCGCGAAACCGCCGACTTATTCCTGCAGTTGATTATCGAAGTGCTTGCCCCTGCAACAAATGGCAAGGGCGGCCGCGCAGCCGTGGTATTGCCCGATGGCACCTTGTTTGGTGAAGGCGTTAAAACCAAAATTAAAAAAATGCTGCTCGAAGAATGTAATCTGCACACCATAGTGCGTTTACCTAACGGTGTGTTTAATCCTTACACTGGCATTAAAACCAATATCCTGTTTTTCACTAAAGGCATGCCTACTAAAAATGTCTGGTTTTACGAGCATCCCTACCCAGCAGGTGTAAAAAACTACAACAAAACCAAGCCAATGAAGTTCGAAGAGTTTGAGACAGAACTCGCGTGGTGGGGCGATGAAGCCGATGGTTTTGCAGCGCGGGTCGAAAACGAGCAAGCGTGGAAAGTCTCCATCGACGACATTATTACCCGTAACTACAACCTTGATATTAAAAACCCGCATGTGGGCGAGGTGGTAAGCCACGACCCGCAAACCTTGTTAGCCGATTACGCTAAACAACAAGCGGATATTCAAGCCTTGCGTGACCAACTCAAAGGCATCTTGTCTGCGGCATTATCTTCCCCTACACAATCATCAGACGGTGAGGGCAAGTAATGGCTAATTTATCCATACCAAACGCTCACGCTCGCAATATCGAATCTGCGCCAACGTCTGAAAATTTAATTACCACGCACCTTGATATTTGGACGACCGCCATTGAGCAAAAGTCCTCAGCAGGCCGCGGTAGTTCTAATAAATTTTCGCTTTATGGCATTAAAAAACTGCGTGAATTGATTTTAGAACTCGCCGTGCGCGGTAAGTTAGTGCCACAGGCCAGCCGCGAGGCGAGAAATAGTCCGAATTATGAACCCGCGTCAGTATTGCTAGAACGCATTGCTGCTGAAAAAGCGCAATTGGTGAAGGAGGGCAAGCTTAAAAAGCAAAAGCCGTTGCTTGAGATTGGTGAGGATGAAAAGCCGTTTGAATTGCCGAATGGTTGGGAGTGGGCATTCTTTGGTGATATCTGTGAAATAGAAAGAGGTGGATCTCCTCGACCAATTAAGTCCTTTATCACTGAGGAATCTAATGGCTTAAATTGGATTAAAATTGGTGACACTGAGATCGGAGGAAAATATATCACTAAATCAGCTGAGAAAATTAGACCTGAAGGTTTAACCAAAACTCGACAAGTATTTCCAGGTGATTTCCTTCTAACTAACTCAATGAGTTTTGGCCGACCTTACATCACTAAAATTGAAGGTTGTATACACGATGGCTGGTTAAGGATTAGTCCGCCTAAGCCGTTAGATAAAAATTACTTATTTAGCCTTCTTTCATCTCCATTTATTATTCGTTCATTTAAGAAAAGTGCCGCTGGAGCGGTTGTTATGAACTTAAATGCAGATAAAGTAAAAGAAACAATTATCGCAGTACCTCCTACCGAAGAACAACACCGAATCGTCGCTAAAGTCGATGAGTTGATGAGCTTGTGTGATGCCCTTGAAGCGCAAACCGAAGCGAGCATTGCGGCACACCAAACCTTAGTCGAAACCTTGCTCAATGCGCTGCTACTGCCACTGCCACAAACGGCTGCTAATACTGCAAGTCAATCTGATGCCAGCCTTGAACCGCAGCCTTTTACAAATAGTTTTGATAAGGATTGGCAACGTGTTGCCGAGCACTTCGACACCTTATTCACTACTAGTGCCAGCATCGATACGCTAAAGCAAACCATCCTCCAACTTGCCGTGATGGGTAAGCTTGTCAAACAAGACCCTAATGACGAACCAGCAGCCAAACTACTCGCGCGTATCGCCAAAGAAAAAGCCCAGCTGATCAAAGAGGGAAAAATCAAAAAGCAGAAACCACTACCTGCCATCACCGACGAAGAAAAACCGTTTGAACTACCGAATGGGTGGGAGTGGTGCAGGTTTGGCGCTGTCTTTATCGATCTAAAATATGGAACCTCACAAAAATCTGATTATGGAATTGATGGACAAGCAGTTTTAAGAATACCAAATGTTGTTAAAGGCTTTGTTTGTATCGAGGACCTGAAGTACTCAAAACTTACAAATAAAGAAAAAGAAGACTTAAGACTGCTAAGTGGGGATTTACTTTTTATCAGGTCAAATGGAAGCTTAGGAATAGTCGGAAATTGTACAGTTGTTGACAGAGACCTTGAAGATTTTGCTTATGCCGGATATTTAGTCCGAACCAGACTTCCTTTGGAGTTTGTATCACCTAAATTCATAGCATTAGTAATGAAAACTACAGATATACGCGATCAAATTGAGAAGCCAATAAGAACAACATCTGGAGTTAAAAATATCAATTCTACAGAGTTGGGGCAACTTATTTTCACAATGCCATCACTCACAGAACAACACCGCATTGTCGCTAAAGTCGATGAGTTAATGGCGCTTTGCGACCAACTCAAAGCCCGTTTAAGTGATGCCCAAACCACTCAACTGCACCTCACCGACGCCATCGTCGAACAGGCTGTGTTGCAGTAACAGTATATGAATAGTTTCCTTATCAAGGAAGAGACAAAGTAATGAAGCTACTAAAGAGTCAATATAATAATCTAAAACCTAATGCTGATTTTTTGCATGACCCTCATGTTCTAGGTTTAGCTTGGAAAAGAACTCAACACTATGTTCGTACTACAAATTGGTATGCTGATTTATTAGAGCTAGATAAGACCTGTTTAAATATCGAATTCAAGATAAACGAATGGGTAAATGATGTTAGATATGGTTCTTTTTCATGTAATCCGTTGGAATTAATACCAGCTCCAAAGTCTGGCGGTTGGAATGTAAGTAATAATATTTGGCAGCCTGAAACCTGTGAGAACAATACCGCAAGTTTGAGGCCTCTTGCTCATATATCAATCAGAGACCAGTCTGTTGCAACGGCAGTCATGATGTGCGTGGCAGATGCTGTGGAGTCGAAGCAGAAAGATTGTAGCCTAGGAAAGCAAACCTATGCGGATCATCAAAAAGGTAAAGTTTACAGTTATGGTAATCGGCTGTCTTGTGACTGGGAAGGTGATTCTGCTCGGTTTAGGTGGGGAGGCAGCGAATTTTATAGAAGATTCTCTATAGACTATAAAACTTTTTTACAACGTGCTTGCTATGTTGGAAGAGAAACTCAGAAGCAAGTTAGTGCTATAGATGAAGTTTTCATAGTTAGTTTAGATATATCTGATTTTTTCAATAATATCAGTATTGAGTTATTGATTTCAAAATTGAAAGTTATCACTTCTGAATACTACCGGAATGATTTTAATAAATATAACCAGTCATTTTGGTCTAAAGCTCAACAGTCATTAAGTTGGGATTGGTCTGAAACTGCAGCAACTTTAGCTAGAACGTTAAATATGGCTAACCTTGACGGTATTCCTCAAGGTCTCGCATCAGCAGGGTTATTTGCCAATGCATACTTAATAGAATTTGATAACTTAATTAGTAGTAAGTTAGGTAAATCAATACCGGATTCTAAGGTATTTATACATGATTATTGTCGATATGTAGATGACCTTCGATTAGTTGTTTCTGGTGAATCAATAGATAAGAATAGTCTTAAAAGCTTGATGTATGATTTTATAAATGGATTATTGCAAGAGTCTGCTAATTGTACTTTAGAGCTTAATAATAGGAAAACTAAAGTATTTGAAATTTCAGATGTTGATAGTTGGAGTAGTTTAGCTAATAGAGTCAATGATATACAGGTTGACATTGGTTCTTCATCTGTCGCAGATCGAACGACTCTTGAACAAAATATACCAGCATTACAGTCTCTTCTTACATATGAGGCTAACGAAGATCTTTCTTCTTTTAGTTCTTTAGCTCCATGGGAGGGGGAAGGGGACAGCTTAATTCGAATAGACTCTTTAAGACGGTTTTCAGCAAACAGGCTTAAAAGTTCATTAGATAGCATGAAGAAAATATTGCTAGATAGTGAGAAAAGGACCTTTGATAATGAATCTATAGCTATAGCCAAAAAAATGCTTAATGCTTGGTTGAAAGATCCTTCTGTTATGATTTTATTTCGTAAGGCTATGGAGGTTTACCCATCTGTTAATCTATATGAAAGTATACTATCAGAGGTTTTCAAGCGAGCCACAGTCAGAGAAGCTTCGCATGATAAGTATTGCATGATTTATATCTTGGCAGATATTTTTAGAAGTATTTCAGATATACATAGGCTTGGTGAAGTAGTTGGCGAAACCTCATACAAGGACCTTCTTGATTGCATCAGTATGTATGCACAAAAGATATTATCAATGAAGGTTAAACTGCCTCCTTATGTATATCACCAAGCTTTATTCTTTCTCGCAACAATCAATCGTCCTCACTTGGATAGAAAAGCCTGTAATAAAGAACAGGTTAGACTCCACAAAGTGTTGTCGAGGTCAGTATTAACTGATTTTACGTCTGAGGATAGTGCACTTTTTGAATTAGCAGCTCAAATTACTGGTCAGTTTGATTCGTATGCTGCTTTTCTTATTCAACACCTTGGGGGTTATAAAGATAGAATAAATGTACTGGAAACTTTTGCTAAAAATGGAGGTGAGTTTTGGAGCGCTATATGGCGTGAGCTACATCGTAAACAGGAGGTTAAAACACTGACTAGGTTGAGGTGGGCTATTCCTTTGATTGAAGCAGTGCCAAGTGGCAAACGTCATTTTCTATCATCGATTTGTTCTTTCAGTGACAACCCATTTAAATATGAACACTCATTAATTAAGTTAGGTATTGGCCTAATAAACCTTGTTGAAGAGAACCCTTCTGCGTTAGGTGCGTCACCACATGAAGTATTGATTAAGTTAGACCCAAATGGTAGCTGGAATGGTTTATGGAAAGAAAATACCAGAGGAGTTACTTGCGAATTTGAAAGTAAAGAAGCAGGAAGGGATCCAAGGTATGGTTCACCGGGGTGGCTAGCAGGTCATCAAGATATATTAAGCAATGAAAAAATTATCTATTGGGTTTGTAGCCTCCTACGTGCAGCTGCACTGGGTAATACTGACTTTACTCAAAGAAATGATATTGAAGTGATTGCATTACGGTATCAAGGGATACGGTCAAATTGGTTTAAAAGGCAAATTGGGATGCTACATTCCCCAGAGTCATTAGTAGGCTGTTATGCAACAATTAGTGACTGGTTTACTAATTTGCTAAAACATGGTTTGCAGTGGCCTGGCTTTGCTTCTACCCACATAGAAGAGCTTGATATTACAGGGATTGAAGACATTCTAACTTTTAAGGGCTGCTTAGAGTCAAGGCTAGCAGTATTGAATAGATCTATATGTAAGTCCTCGGAAATACCAACATTAACAACCGTGGTAAATCGTCCAAATCTTGGGGATAAGTTATTTAGGGTGGTTACTGTTCAACAGCTATTGCCTAAAAGCGAACAGTTTCATAAGTCCGATGTAACACTTGATAATGCTAATGTTCGGGCTGCTCATAGAGAGCATCTTGCCGCTATTTGCAGATTGACAGAACAAACTCTTGAAGCCAAGTTGAAGGCTGATGATAAATTGGGAGAAAGCGCAGCAGATTTGATCGTGTTCGCTGAGGTTGCGGTTCACCCTAAAGATGAGGATTTGTTAAGGTCATTGGCATATAAAACCAACTCAATTGTTTTTGCAGGTTTTGTTTTTCATGAATACGAAGGGAAGATAGTTAATAAAGCTAGGTGGATAATTCCTGATTATACGGATACAGGAATACAGTGGAGATTGCGTGATCAAGGAAAGTATCACATGACGAATGAAGAAATTGATCTAGGGGTTGAAGGTTATAGGCCCTGCCAACATATAATTGAGGTTCATGGCCATTCAGAGGGACCGTTCAGGTTAACTGGTTCTATTTGTTATGATGCTACAGATATTTGCTTAGCGGCTGATTTAAAGAATAAAACTGACATGTTTGTTATTTCTGCGTACAACAAAGATGTTAATACGTTCGATAATATGGCATCGGCACTTCAATGGCACATGTACCAACATGTTGTTATATCAAATATTGGCCAATTCGGTGGATCTACAATACAAGCTCCTTTTAAAGAGCAATATGACAGACTCATTTCCCATGTCCATGGTGTAGGGCAAATATCTATAAACACAGCAGATGTCGATCTTGCTGCTTTTAATAGAAAACTCAAACAATTCAAACCTAGAAAAACAAGACCAGCAGGAACGAAATAATGATTTGTTATGAAACAGGTTTAGCCGCTGTGCTAGATGCACAGTTACTAGCTAACTGGGCTACTATTGCTGCTCCGTTTATTGCGATTTCGGCTATTAGCTATGCTAAACGACAACTTAATGCATCAAGAGCTGATAGTCGCAGGGCAACTGCCTATGCCACTTATCAAAGTTATCTTCAGCTTTGTTTTGAGCACACAACATTTGCTAGAGGAAATGAGAATGACATCACTAGGAATCAGGATGATTATGAAAGGTATAAATGGTTTGTTGCCCAAATGCTTTTTTCATTCGAGCAAGTTTTAGAGGCATGTTCAGGTGATGATGATACTTGGGAGCCTACAATTAAACATCAACTAAAAAGGCATAAGTGGCATTTAGATAAATCTGGTTCAGCTTCAAGGCCTGAGTGGAGCAAAGCATTGAAAGTCTTGTTCCCATAGACTAACTTAAAGGATGAATATTCATGGCTGGATTAGGTGATATTGAAGCATTTTTTGCACTTAAAGATAGATTCAATAAATGGCATCGACCAGAGCCTTTAGTGACTAATACTGCTCAACGTTTCATCTATTTATTTGAAGCGCATGGTGTTGCTCGGGTGCAAATTCCTCGTTTCTTTGGCCATAATCTCACGATCTATCAGGTTGAACATGAGAGTGAGCTTTTAAATCTCGTTCTAGCTTTATCCCAAAATCACTTAACTGATAACTAAATCATTCAAAATTTGCTAACCGGTTAGTACTGTATATGGTTACTGCGATTATATACAGTATTCTAAGGGGCATATTCTTCCTTTTATTCCAGTCTCTGCGCATGCTGGGATCAGTGGTTTTGAGACACTTGCAGCTGAGCTTAAGTCTTGACGAGCGACTTGTGCAGCATCCTAGCGCTTCGTATGTGGAGATTACCGAGGGGGGATTTGATGCTGACTGAGGGGATTTATGATGGTGACTTGCTGATTGTAGATAGGCATATTACTGCACAGCATGGAGCTGACTTCATTCTGCTAATTGTGAACAGCCGCCTGTAGATTTGAAAATTCTCAATTAAAAATGTCCAGTTTGAGTTGACCAGTACAAAAAGCCCTGTTCTAAAAGCCTAAAAAGCTCGGAAATCTGGTATCGTCTTGCTTCGGTCAACTGCTGATAATTCATAGTGATACTCTTTTACTTTGGCGAGATAAAGCGTACTACTTTCAGTCGTTGGCTTCTTCTACGACTCAATTAGAGTGTCGCAGTTATTATCTGAATTCTGGAGTAACTAAAAAAGTAACTTGAGTCGTCTATTTTCAGATTAAGCCTAATGAATAAGGTAATTATTTGATATCTCTACCTAATAATATTGTGAAAGGATGCCTTGATGTTAGACCGTAAACAGAATTATTTTGAAAAGCTTTTTTTGCAATTCAAAGCCTTTCAGAATGAAGAATTTGCATACCAGCAAGTCCTAGAAGTTTATCTCTATAGAAAGCCTGCTAAAAAAAGCTTGTCGATTGTTAATCGAGAAGACTGCTTTTGGCATTCAACATTCATTTATGATTTCCCACCTCATCTGTTTGGATCTGATGATTTTATCCTAGCCTTAGCCCGTTATTTTGCACAGGACATCGCTGCTAATCCTAAGTTTATCTCAATGGTATTAGCGAAATCGCCAAAAACCATCATAACGGCGATCAGAAGATCTGAGATAGTACTTAAGAAAGAGCATACTAAGTGGCATGAAATTAACCAGCTATCGAGCCAATACCCAAATATACTTGAAGGTTTGATTGAGACATGTCATCAATTCCAACAAGCTCACGAAGATAGAATAGGGCTGATAGCAAAGTACAGCAAACCATTTAAAGGTATATCTTTATTCGAGTTTTTGTCATTTTCTTCTGTATATTTTTTCAAATATCAAATAGAACAAACCATATCATTTGACGGTGGTGTGATAAGTGTAAACTCAAAGTTGAGAGCGCTTACGGAGTTAATACATTGGAAATTAAGACATTCACCAGATACTGACTTCCATCTGAATGATAATAAAATTGGTAAATCACTAAAAGCGTATCATGCCCCATTAGTATTCCCATCTAATGAAGACAGTACTGCTGCAGATTCATTACTGAATACGTTTAGTCAATTGATGCAAGTACAAGTCGAACTTGATGAGTTTTTGTCGCAAAGCGTATATCCATTTTGTTTTGACGATTCATTACATTTTTCAGTAACAAATGGAAGGTTAATATTTGAGCGTTTTGGTGAAGGTATAATTAATAATTGGGATCGTAATGGGAACAGACAGCAACTTCTTAAAGGTTACTGGTTTAATATAGCAATGGAAGAATTTATTACTGCAGGAATGGCCAGTGTACAGATTGGTTCTGTTGAACACCATGACAACAATCAAATCGCTTACTTAAAAGCCTTAGCAAGTAAGTTGGAACTACAGAAACTATATGGTTTTCAGGAGTTTGTTAAGCTCGATAACGGGTTTAACGTTAATTTATTCCAAGCTTTACTATCTTTAGAGCTCATGGTCGTATTTTATTTCAAAGAGAACATTGAATCGTTCTATCATGAACATGCTCAACTAGGTGATTGGCAAAAAGCCATTGGAATGGTTGCAATAAAAGGGATCGCTATAGGTCAAAATCGATTTCCTATAACTTGGTCTTTATGGAAAGAGAAAGTTAATAATATTGTCGGTTGGACTGTTTCCAAAGACTTACCTAAAAGGAGCATTAAGGCTGCTGAGGCTATTTTAGAGTTTTGGTGCCTTGATATGAAAAAGCTCAGTATTGAATTACGCCAATCGAAGTTTGAAAAGATACAACCACTTTACGAAAAACCAGTTTTTAAAATCGGCAGTCATTGTGTTCAACTTCCTTGGTTGATGTCTACACAGTATGGTTCGCTGAGTGCAGTGAATAATCTTCGACGTTTTGCCAATCTGCGCAGTTCATTAAAAGACGAAACAACAAGAATAGAAAATCAGTTAGGTGATGCATTCGAAGGCCGTGGCTTCAATGTGATACGAAATTATACTGCAAGTACTCCAAGTGGGATTGAAGCAGGTGAGATTGATTTAATTTGTGTCATAGATAATATTGTCTTTATCATTGAAGTGAAATCAACATACTACCGTACAACTCACTCTGAGATATTTCATTACCGGGATCGTACATTACGTAAAGCTGGTATACAGGTAAGGAAAAAAGTTGAAGCGTTTAAGGATAATCTTGGCATAAATAAAGAACTTAGACAAATTTTAGGTTTAACGGTTGAAACACCAAAAGTTAAAGGTTTGATTGCTGATACTTCACTCGAGTTTGATCATGACTATTTCGCTGGTTTTATGAAAGTAAGCGTTGAAGAGCTTTTGATTGCATTGGCTGACAATGCTCATTATTTATGTAATCAAGAGAAAGAAATTACATTGTCTATGGCATCAGTTAAACCTGTTCATTTATCTTCAGAGCCTTATTCTTTGTATCCATTGGGATTTAATGGCAAAGAGTTTCTGAGGATAATCGAGGAATCGCTTGTTTGGGCAAAGGCTGAGTTAATATATCAACCATAAGCCCTTTATAAGGAAGGCAGGTTGTATTATGCAGCTAACACATAAATAAAAGCAGCTAATCGGGCCGCAGGAGGTATCTAGTCTCCCCCCTGTGGCGGGCGTTAGTTGAATAAGGAAATTCCGTGGATATATTCGGATTACTGTCGGAAGCTTTAGTTCAAGTTTGGTATTTAATACCTTTATTATTCATCATCTCGCTTTTTAAGAGTCGGTGGTTTAAAGGTGTGTTCGGTTAATATCTGGTAAACAAACTACTGGCACAGTTGCCAACGTTAGATTATACGTTGGTAAAAGACGTTACCTTGCTAACTGAAGATGGTACGACCCAAATCGATAATATTGTAGTATCTAAGTTTGGTGTTTTCGTGATCGAAACTAAGAACATGAAAGGTTGGATTTTTGGTTCAAAAAATCAAAAACAGTGGACTCAGAAAATCTATCGTCACTCTTCTAAGTTTCAGAATCCCCTTCATCAGAATTACAAGCATGTTAAAACGCTGGAATCATTGTTAAACATAGACCCATCAAAAATGCACTCAATAATAGTATTCATTGGTGACAGTACGTTCAAAACGGATATGCCTGAAAATGTCACCTATGCACGAGGCTGTTTAAACTACATCAAGCAGATCGATCAACCTGTTTTTTCGGATGCAGAGTACATTCAACTCATTGATATTATAAATAATACTAAACTTGAAAGAGGTGTTGTTACAGACTTTAAGCATCGAAAGTATATTAAAGAGCTGGTCGCATCAAAAGAACCAGTAAAGCTATGTTCGCGTTGTGGTTCAGAAATGGTTCTGCGTGAAACTAAGCGTGGTGAGAATAATGGGAAACAATTTTGGGGTTGCTCTGGATTCCCCAAGTGTAGATCTATAGAAAAACTCAACTAAAAACGCCTCCACCGCGGTGAATTTTGACGTGGGGTTTGATAAAGAAAAGAACCAGTGGTGTTACATCGAAACATCACAATAATTCTTGCCAGTTACCTAACAACGCCTATAATCACTGTATATAAAAACAGTGGTGTTGACTATGCGTATTATCCCTATCTATGCCAGTGCCGGTATCACTGGCTTCGAAAGCCCTGCAGCTGAATATAGTCAGTTGGGTCTGAGCCTTGATGAGCTGTTAGTTGTGCATCCTAGCGCGACTTTTATTGGTGTCGCAAAAGGTGACTCAATGCAGGGAGTGGGCATTTTTTATGGCGATTTACTGATTGTTGACCGTCAGGAAACCGCGCGTCATGGTGATGTGATTGTTGCCAATTTCAACGGTGAATTTGTATGTAAAATCCTCGATAAAACGCATCGCATGCTGCTTTCATCGAATGAACAGCACCAACCTCAGCCTATTCACGACTACGATAACTTTACCATTGAAGGTGTTGTTATTCGTTCTATTCGTTGTCATCGCCAAAGTCCATTATTAGCGGACATCTGATGTTTGCCTTGGTAGACGCCAACAGTTTCTATTGCAGTGCCGAGCAGGTATTTAGACCTGATTGGCGTGGTAAGCCAATGATTGTGTTGAGCAACAATGATGGCTGCATCGTAGCGGCAAACAAGCAAGCGAAAGAACGGGGTGTTCCTAAGTTTGCACCATACTTTCAAGTCAAAGACTTGTGCACGAAATTAGGTGTCATTGTTTGTTCAAGTAACTATGAGCTCTATGCCGATTTATCCGCAAAGATGATGAATATCATTGGCCGATTTGCACCAGAGCAGCATGTCTATTCGATTGATGAAAGCTTTCTCTCCTTTAAAAATTGTTACCCCGCCATCAAGTGTTTACAAACCCAAGGTCAGTTGATTCGAAAAGCTGTTTGGAAAGAAACACGTTTACCGGTTTGTGTCGGCATAGGCTCAACACTCACACTGGCTAAAGCAGCCAATCATGCGGCAAAGAAGTTACCTGGCTATCAGGGTGTGTGTGTGATTGATAATGAACAAGACAGGATTTCAATTTTACAATCAATGAATGTGAATGATGTCTGGGGCATTGGGCGCAGGATAAGCAAAAAACTTGAATTGATGAACGTAAAAACCGCCTATGATTTAGCTAGAATCCCTGCAGGTTTAGCGCGTAAGCAATTTAGTATTGAAATAGAACGCACTGTGCGTGAACTCAATGGGCAAGCGTGCAAAGTGTGGGACGAGGCCAGGGCGGATAAGAAGCAAATATTCTCAACTCGTAGTGTGGGCGAACGCATTACCGATTATGAGGATTTACTGCAAGCCTTAAGTAAACATGTGGCGATTGCTGCAGCGAAAGCGCGTAAGCAAGGTTCAAGCTGTAAAACCATGTTGTTGTTTGCCAGCAATTCTCCCTACGATGAACGCCCTACAGGCTTTAAGACCTTAGTGCACTTTGCTTGTGCCACCGATTGCAGCATTGAACTCACTCAAGGTATGACACAAGCAGCATCTCAACTTTTCCGTGCCGGCGTACGTTATTATAAAATCGGTGTAGGTCTGATTGATTTGGTCAGCACCCAGCATGGCCAGTTAGATTTATTCAATGTCTCAAAAGCCAAGCCCGCGTTAATGAAGACCCTTGATTGCATCAATCAACGTTATGGCACAGACACCTTATTCATTGCCGCCCAAGGTATCGAGCAAAAATGGGCCATGCGCCGCGACCTGCTCACACCGCAATACACGACTAAATGGAAATGTCTGCCAGAGATAAAGTGTTGATATCTGACAGTAGATGGATTAGCACGTTAATGCCTCAAAGCGTGTCAGTATAGCTTAGACCCAATTTTTAGTCATACTACAGAGTGGCTACTGTAACTGTGACGATTCGAATAGAGGAATTGATAATGAAGAATACTAAAATCAATATATTGCTCTCAAAATGTGACGCTACCGCACCACTATCTGATGACTTAGCGGCAAGGGTTGATTCTCCTTCTGTCGGGTATGAGATTATTACTTATTGCGAAGAGACGCCTCTGAGTTCTGATGATGAGTATCGTGCAGCTTTAAAGAAAATTGAAGGATTGTTTGATGCAATACCTAATACTGCTGAAGGTTCCGAGCTTGAAAAATGGATTTCATTAGTTGAATCATATGAAAATGAACACTTCCCAATGTAACTCACTGTTGCCCCGAAACAAGTTATGGACCAAAGTATGAACATAGATTTTCTGTTAACTTTGGTATACAAAAAGTAATGTTGGTCAAAAGTTAAGAACTGACGCCGATTAATCTAATCAACATTTATATTTACACGAAGAAAAACTAATTACTAAGTAAGGTAGAGAATGTCACGCAAAAAATTTATGGAATCCTACGGCGCAACTAATCGCAATGCTCGGTATGGTTGGGCCTTTGTGAATCACGAAGAAAAGGAAGTATATTTTGGTGCGTGGGATGTCAATACAAACGGAGACAGAGCGTTGATTTTTTCAATGAGCTGGGAGTTCAATAACGAAGGGTGTAGGGTTAATGCATTTGGCGAAGCTCTTGAGTATATAAAACTAGTAGAAAATGAAGGTTATTCATTAAGAATATTCCCAATAATATGGGATGAAGATAACGACGGTTACGCAGATACAGGCAGCGCCAAGATAAAAGAGTATATAGAAGAAGTCTCTGACATGTCCCTCGATATTATTGGCGGTGATTACTATGCGGTTGGTAACCATAAAGCAAAGTACTCTAAAATGCCTTTACCCAACGTAGCAAAAGACGTCGATGATATATTCGGTACTACTACTGATAAGACTGAGCGCGAAAGCTTAGTACTTTCTCGTGTTGGGCAAGGGCAATTTAGACAAAACGTCATCAACGCATGGGGTAATGGTGAGAGCTGTGCATTAACCCTTACAAGGGTACGCGAGATGTTAATTGCATCTCATATAGTGCCTTGGTCTAAATGCGAAAGTGATGAGCAGAGGCTTGATGGTGCAAATGGTATCCTACTCTGTGCTCATATTGATAAACTCTTTGACGCGCACTTGCTAACCTTCACAAAAAAGGGCTCGAAGTACATATCTCAGTTATCACCCAAGCTTGATACTTCATTGTTAAAAGGTTTGGGTATTCAAAGTGGTGAGGAACTTTGTTCTGAAGAGCTAAGCGAAGAGCATCGTGATCGATTTGAAAAGTATTTGGAAGTACATAACAACGAGTTCAACTTCAAGATCTCACAGACCCACTAAACTAACACTAGCTCGACCATTTGGAGTTTCAGACTTCCAAATTAAAGGGCCCTACGTGATTCGTCGCGGTGATTGCAATTAGGTGGATTTGTCAGGACGTCATCGCACGGAACAGATATATTGGGGTCGTCTCAGAAAACGGAAAATAAAGCACGCTAAGCCGGTTGCAGAGGCCGTAGCGGCCTGAACTTCCCCGCGCCGATCTTGGCGCTGCTGCGCCATAGGTAATCACCGGTCAGGTTGATGTGCTCCCAGCCGAGTGGCGACAGGTACTGCAATAGCGAGTCATCGACGGCATGACCATTGCCGCGCAACGCATGCGCCGCACGCTCCAGGTAGACCGTGTTCCACAGCACGATGGCCGCCGTCACCAGGTTGAGGCCGCTGGCCCGGTAGCGCTGCTGCTCGAAACTGCGGTCACGGATTTCACCAAGGCGGTTGAAGAACACGGCACGGGCCAGCGCATTGCGCGCCTCGCCCTTGTTCAGCCCGGCATGCACGCGGCGGCGTAGCTCGACGCTTTGCAGCCAGTCGAGGATGAACAGCGTGCGCTCGATGCGGCCCAACTCGCGCAGCGCGACGGCCAAGCCGTTCTGGCGCGGGTAGCTGCCGAGTTTCCTGAGCATCAGCGAGGCCGTCACCGTGCCCTGCTTGATCGAGGTGGCCAGCCGCAGGATTTCGTCCCAATGGGCGCGGACGTGCTTGATGTTGAGCGTGCCGCCGATCATCGGCTTGAGCGCGTCATAGGCGGCATCGCCCTTCGGGATGTAGAGCTTGGTGTCGCCCAGGTCGCGGATGCGCGGCGCGAAGCGGAAGCCCAAGAGGTGCATCAGGGCGAAGACGTGATCGGTGAAGCCCGCCGTGTCGGTGTAGTGCTCCTCGATCCGCAGGTCGGATTCGTGGTACAGCAGGCCGTCGAGCACGTAGGTTGAGTCGCGCAGGCCGACATTGACCACCTTGGTGTGGAATGGCGCGTATTGGTCGGAGATGTGGGTGTAGAAAGTCCGTCCTGGGCTGCTGCCATATTTTGGGTTGATGTGCCCCGTGCTCTTTGCCTTGCTAGCGGTTCGGAAATTCTGTCCGTCCGATGATGATGTGGTGCCATCGCCCCAGTGCCCGGCAAAGGGATGCCGAAACTGAGCGTTGACCAGTTCAGCCAACGCTGTCGAGTACGTTTCGTCGCGGGTATGCCAGGCTTGCAGCCAAGCGAGCTTCGCGTAGGTCGTGCCGGGGCAGGACTCGGCCATCTTGGTCAGGCCCAGGTTGATCGCGTCGGCCAGGATCGTGGTCAACAACAGGTTCTTGTCCTTGGCCAGATCGCCCGATTTCAAGTGCGTGAAGTGCCGGGTGAAGCCCGTCCACTCATCGACTTCGAGCAGCAGTTCGGTGATCTTGACGTGCGGCAGGACCATGGCTGTCTGGTCTATCAGCGCCTGCGCGGTGTCGGGCACCGCCGCATCCAGCGGCGTGATCTTCAAGCCCGACTCGGTGATGATGGCATCCGGCAGGTCGTTGGCTGCCGCCATGCGGTTGACGGTGGCAAGTTGTGCTTCCAGCAGCGTCAGCCGCTCATGCAGATATTGTTCGCAGTCGGTGGCCACGGCCAGCGGCAATTCGCTGGACTGCTTGAGGCTGGTGAACTTCTCGGGCGGTACCAGGTAGTCCTCGAAGTCCTTGAACTGGCGTGAACCCTGCACCCAGATGTCGCCCGAGCGCAGGGAGTTCTTCAACTCGGACAGCGCGCACAGTTCGTAGTAGCGCCGGTCGATGCCGGCGTCGGTCATCACCAGTTTCTGCCAGCGCGGCTTGATGAAGCCGGTCGGTGCATCGGCTGGCAGCTTGCGGGCGTTGTCGGTGTTCATGCCGCGCAGCACCTCAATGGCATCAAGCACGTTTTTGGCGGCGGGCGCGGCCCGCAGCTTGAGCACGGCAAGGAATTCCGGTGCATAGCGGCGCAGGGTGGCGTAGCTCTCGCCGATGCGATGCAGGAAATCGAAGTCATCGGGTTGCGCGAGCTTCTGCGCCTCGGTGACGCTCTCGGCAAAGGAATCCCAGGACATGACGGCCTCGATGGCGGCAAACGCATCGCGGCCTGATTGCTTGGCGTCGATCAGCGCCTGACCGATGCGCCCGTACAGACGTACCTTGGCGTTGATGGCCTTGCCTGACGCCTGGAACTGCTGCTGATGCTTATTCTTGGCAGCGTTAAACAGCTTACCCAGGATGCGGTCGTGCAGGTCGATGATTTCGTCGGTGACGGTGGCCAGCGCCACGAGAGTGGCGTAGCGCCGTTGCGGCTCGAATTTGGCCAGGTCGGCGGGTGTCATCTGGCCGCCCTCGCGGGCAATCTTGAGCAGGCGGTTCTGGTGAACCAGCCGCTCGATGCCGGTAGGCAGATCGAGTGCCTGCCATGCCTTGAGGCGTTCGATGTGTTCCAGCATATGCCGCGAATTTGGCTTGGCCGGAGACTGGCGCAACCAAGCCAACCAGGTCGTCTTGCCGTTGTCCCGGCGCTTGAGCAGATCGTCGAGGCGGCGGCGATGCGCGTCCGCCAGTGGTTCGGCCAAGGCGTCGTAGATGCGCCGGTTAGCACGGGTGATCGCCTCGGCACTCGCCCGCTCGACGGCGTTGAGGGCGGGCAGAATGACCGACTGCCGCCGCAGGTGCCCGATCAAGGCGCTGGCCAGCACGATGCCTTTGTCGGTTTGCATCGCCAGCTCGGTCAGCATCTGGACGGCCTGCCGGTAATGGCTCATGGTGAAGGGCCGGAAACCGAACACGGTTTGCAGCTCGCTCAGGTGCTCGCGCCGGGTCTGCTCCCGCTGGCCGTACTCGTTCCAGCTTTCGACGCCGACCTTGAGCTGGTCGGCGACCAGCTTCAACAAGGGCGGGAACGGTAGTTCATCGACGCCCAGGATGACGCCGGGAAAGCGCAGGTAACAGAGCTGCACCGCGAAGCCCAGCCGATTGGCTGGCCCGCGCCGCTGTCGGATGATCGAGAGGTCGGTATCGTTGAATGTGTAATGTCGGATCAGGTCGTCCTTGGAGTCCGGCAACGCCAGCAGGCTTTCCCGCTCGGCGGCGGACAGGATGGAACGACGTGGCATATTTACTGATCCGTTCTCAAGTATTGATACAGGGTTTCGCGACTGATTCCGAATTCACGAGCAAGCTTGGTCTTTTGCTCGCCAGCCTCGACACGTTGGCGCAGTTCGGCAATACGCTCAGACGACAGGGATTTCTTCCTGCCACGGTAAGCCCCGCGTTGCTTGGCGAGCGCAATACCCTCGCGCTGACGCTCGCGGATCAGGGCGCGCTCGAACTCGGCGAACGCGCCCATCACCGAGAGCATCAGGTTCGCCATCGGAGAGTCTTCGCCAGTAAAACTGAGGTGTTCCTTGACGAATTCGATATGCACGCCGCGTTGTGTCAGCGTTTGCACGATCCGGCGCAAATCATCGAGATTGCGCGCCAGGCGATCCATGCTATGCACCACCACGGTGTCGCCGGTGCGGGCGAAGCTTATCAGCGCTTCCAGTTGCGGACGCTTGACATCCTTGCCGGATGCCTTGTCGCTAAAAGCGCGATCAACCTTGACGCCTTCCAGTTGCCGTTCCGGGTTCTGGTCGAAGGTGCTGACCCTGATATACCCAATGCGCTGTCCAGTCATGGAATTCCCTGCAAAATGTCAGGGAAGACTCTATGACCTTCAACGAGATATGTCAATAAATTCAAAATTCAATCCTATCCTGACGCAATTTACACATGGCATCTGACATCAGGTTAGGGTATAGCTTAACCGGACACCTCGGCCTCTGTGCCTTTACTGCTTTTCGGTACAACCGTCAAGAACAGGCAGAGCGCTCCGATAGTTATCGCCACATCAGCGAGGTTGAAGGCGGGCCAGTGCGCAAGTCGCCAATGGAAGTCAAGGAAATCAACAACCTGTCCACGCAGCACACGATCCGCGACATTGCCCAGCGCACCGCCGAGGATCAGGCTGTATCCCATCGCTTCGAGACGGGGCAATTGCTGGCACAGCATGCGTCCCAGCCAAGCAGAAACGACCAGGCCCAGCGTGATGAAAAAGTAACGTTGCCAGCCGCCAGCGTTCGCCAGAAAGCTGAATGCCGCGCCGGGATTCAGGACATGGACGAAGTTGAAGAAGGGCGTGACTTCGACCTGTTCACCGTAGGCAAACGTGCGGGTGATGGCGAACTTTGCGAGCTGATCGGTCATGACAGCACTGGCGGCCACTGCGAACCAGACCCAAGTCGATGTGCGGCGAGCCGATTGCCACACAGGGGCGGCCAGCGGCATCAGCCACCCGGCGAGCGCCGTGCAACTCAATCCAAGTACCCACCCCGCCAGCACATCGGCAGGAAAGTGCATTCCGGCTGCGATGCGTGACCAACCGACCAATGCGGCGTACAACACCAAGCCGATGCGGCCACGACGGCCTATCAAAGGCCAGAGCGCGCCGACCACCAGCGCGGCATAGGTGGCATGCCCGCTGGGCAGGCTGTAGTGTCGTTCGATGCCCCCGATAACGCGCACCATGTCGCCAAAAACGGCAGGCGGGCGTGGAAAGTCGATCCATAGCTTCAAGATGGTGGCGACGAGAAATGCCAACGCAAAGGCCACGCTAAAGACTCTGAGTCTGTACCGGATGGCATCGGCCCGCGTTGGGTCAGGTGCCGACTTTGACCATCCCCACATCGCCAAGAGCATCAGTGGTGCAGTCCAGTAGTTGCCTATCACAAGGTTGAAGAACGATGCCAGCGGTTCCAGCGCTGCAGGTGTGCTCATGTTGATGGCTTGGAACAACGCGATGTTCAGACCACCCCAGTCGTAGAGAAAGAATTTCCAGCTCATTTGCGCAACAGCCTCAAGCCATTGCCAACGACGAGCAAGCTGGCCCCCATATCAGCAAACACCGCCATCCACATGGTCGCTTGACCCGTGAAGGTCAGCACCAGAAATACTGCCTTGATGCCAAGGGCCAGCACAATGTTTTGCATCAGCACCTGCGCCGTCGCACGCGACAGGCGCACGAAGGTCGGAATCTTGCCCAGGTTGTCGTCCATCAGGGCCACGTCAGCGGTCTCGATGGCGGTATCTGTGCCAGCCGCTCCCATGGCAAAGCCGATGTCCGCACGCGCCAAGGCCGGGGCATCGTTGATGCCATCACCGACCATGCCGACCTTGCCCTTTATGGCCAGTAGCTCAACTTCGCGCAGTTTGTCGTCTGGGAGCAGATTGCCTTGCGCACGGTCGATCCCGGCTTGTGCGGCAATGGCCTGTGCCGTGTGGGGGTTGTCGCCGGTCAGCATCATGGTGTTGATGCCCAGTGCATGAAGCTCGGCAATGGCGCTCCTGCTGCTTTCCTTGATGGTGTCCGCTACGGCAAATAAGGCATGAACCCCTTTTGCGCTGACCAACATCACGACAGTTTTACCCATGGTTTCCAGCGCCGCGATGCGCTGTTCCAGCTCGGGAGTACGCTGCCCCAGCTCTTCTAGCATCCGCTGGTTGCCAAGATGGTAGGTTTCACCGTTGATTTGGCCCTGCACACCCCGACCGGGCAGCGCGTTGAATTCGGCCACGTCGAGCAAGGCAACCCCGTCCGTCTGCGCGGCCAGTGCCACCGCCTTGGATACAGGATGGTCCGAGCGGGCCGCCAGACTGGCAGCGATGCTGCGGCTGTCCGAGGCGAGTGCATTGCCCCATGTGACAAAGTCGGTCTGTGCGGGCTTGCCGTGCGTGATCGTGCCGGTCTTGTCCAGAGCCAGCCAGCGCAGCTTGCGGCCTTCTTCCAGATAGACGCCACCTTTGATGAGAATGCCGTGGCGGGCGGCGGCGGCCAGGCCGCTGACGATGCTGACCGGTGTAGAGATCACCAGTGCGCACGGGCAGGCGACCACCAGCAGAACCAATGCACGGTAGATCCAGTCGAGCCATGCCGCACCCATGAACAGCGGCGGCAACAACGCGACGGCGATGGCAACGCCGAATACAACGGGGGTGTACCAGCGGGCGAACTGATCGACAAAACGCTGAGTCGGCGCACGACTACCTTGCGCAGCCTCTACCGCGTGAATGATCCGGGCCAAAGTGGAGTTGTTGGCCAAGGCGGTGACGCGGTACTCGAACGAGCCGGATTCGTTGATCGTGCCAGCGAACACCGAATCACCGGGGGATTTTTCGACCGGGAGGCTTTCACCCGTGATCGGGGCTTGGTTGACGGCAGAGCGGCCTTCCAGCACCTCACCATCAAGGGCGATGCGCTCACCTGGTTTGACCCGGACGCGGGCGCCGATGGTGATTTGCTTGGCGCCCACCTCGCGCCATGTGCCGTCAGCCTGCTGTACCGTGGCCTGTTCCGGGGTCAGGTCGAGCAGGCCACGGATAGCGTTACGAGCGCGATCCAGCGATTTGGCTTCGATTACCTCGGCCAGCGCGAACAGTACCATCACCATTGCCGCTTCGGGCCAGTGGCCGATCAACATGGCACCCGTGACCGCAATCGACATGAGGGCGTTCATGTTGAGATTACGGTTCTTGAGCGCAATCCACCCCTTCTCGTAGGTGGAGAGGCCACCCGTGAAGACCGCGACAAGCGCCAGAACGACAACCGACCAGTGATTGCCGTTGTGGAGCCAGTAGACCGCCTCGGCCGCCGATGCAGTGACCAAGGAGATGCCCAGCGGCCACCAGTTGGTCGGCGTGGTCACAGGGGCGGCGGATGGAGATGCGACCTCTGCCGTGTCCACGACCTGCGCCTCGAATCCAAGCGCTTGCAGTGCCACGAGCACGTCTGGCAGAACCTGGTTCGCATGGCGTACCGACAGCGTGCGCTGCATCAGGTTGAAATCGAGATCAGCAACACCGGCCACGGTGCCGAGCTTGTTGCGGATCAACGTCTCTTCGGTCGGGCAATCCATCTTGGCAATGGACAGCTTGGTCGTCTGCTCGGCCGACGCCTGATCCATGCGCACAGCTTGCATGCCGATGGCCTTCAGCGCCTGCTCGACGGGAGACAACGAAGGCAATTCGTGTCGCACGGCCAAGGTACGTTGCATCAGGTTGAATTCAAGACCCGCCACCCCCGCCAGACCGGCCAGTTTGCTTCGGATCAGCGCCTCTTCGGTCGGGCAATCCATGTTCTCGATGCGGTACACCGCTTGAGCCGATCCGGTTGCCAGCGGGGCCGGTGCCGTGGGTTGGATGATCGGCTCAGTCGTGCAGCCACACCCCTTTGAAGCGCATTCGCTCATGAGTAACTCCTGAAAATCTTCTATTCAGCCTCCATTAAAATCTCTATAGTCACTATAGAGTCAAGTGATAATTGGAGATTGATGCATGGAAATCAGAATTGGCGACCTCGCCAAGCGCTCTGGGTGCGAGGTCGTGACCATCCGCTACTACGAGAAGGAAGGGCTACTGCCGAAGCCAGCGCGAAGCGGTGGCAACTTCCGGCTGTACGGTGAGGCGCACATTGAGCGCTTGCAATTCATCCGTCATTGCCGTTCGCTCGAGATGACGTTGAGCGAGATTCGCGCATTGCTGGGTCTGCGAGACAACCCGATGCAGGACTGTGGGGAGGTCAACACGCTGCTGGAGGCCCATATTCAACAGGTGGAAATGCGTGTATCCGCGCTGTTGCAGTTAAAACGGCACTTGGTTGATTTGCGCGAGAAGTGTTCTGGCTCTCGATCTGTAGAGGCGTGCGGCATTTTGCAAGGGTTGGGCAATTGCAATTGCCATGGTGAAAGTGCCACGAACAGTCAAACATCTGGGTAAGTAAGGGCTTAGCGTGCTTTATTTTCCGTTTTCTGAGGCGACCCCATATTGATCTAACGAACTTCTGCCCCGCAATGAGCTGGATAGTAAAGTGGAAAAATAAAGGGCAAAATAAAAAACCCAAGAAAACTTGGGTTTTATTTTCCCATAAAATGGGGAACGAATTTTTTTAACTTTAAAAAATTTAGGTCTAAGTTAATCACCTGGTTTGTGATCATGTGGTTTTAACGGCTTATGTTTATTTGGTGTGTTAGTACGTTGTCTTTTATCCGGCGTTCCATCATCATTTTCTCTTTTCGGTCCTGGTTTAATGAACATATGTATACCCTTTGTAATGGTTTAAGTTGTTTATTCACCTTTATAATAACCATTTTTTTACTAAAAAATAGACTTAAAAATTTAAAAACAGTAAAGAAATTTATTGGTAAGGGGTAGAAATTTAACTATTTGTGTTCATCATTGGCTTGTTTTTCATTTTATCGAATTATTACTCTCTGTTTAAAGCTGGCTTATCGATTAAAAATCTAATCCTAATGTACTTCATATAAATGGTTAATGTCTCGAATGTGGTGGCTACTGCCCTTATGACGTTGAATTTAGCCATGTAGAATTTTTTATTCTATGATATCCGATATTGCACAAAGGACTGTTTAGTTCGCATTAGGGACGTTAGCCTTAAATTTTTGCCCTATATTTTTCTCATCTGAACCATCCAAATTAGAGCAAATAATCTAGCGCGTTTCTGTCCAGAAATGAGCTGGATGGGGTCGAGTTGAGATTGTCCGATTAAGTCTAGCTATTTAATCAACGCTGTCAGTTCATATATGAGCTAGTACACATAATGATTTTTGTCCAAAAGAAGGTTAGGGCGCTTCACTCGATATATATAAAACTCCTGAAAATGACATATTTATGTCCATGGCGGCTCAAAATCGGCAACATCTTAGTATTTTATTGTGACTTTTTGGACAAGCATAAGCGCGTTGCTAGGTGTTTCTGGCTAGTTTGCGAGTCCAATATACCAAAGCATTCACGTAGCGACGATTAAATTGTTTAAGATACAGTCAAGTGGAACTGGTGATGGGTTCGAACGACTCCGATGTTGATAAATCACGTCATCAACATTAAAACAAATTAGTCGGTAAGATTAAGCAGTGGAAATATAAGCTTAGTAAACCTATGAATTATTGTAAGTAATCATTCTAATGGAGCAACATGATTTGATTGGGGCATTGTTTCATAAAATTCATTTCAACACGTCATCTATACTTCAAAAGTGTTCGCATAGCTGCGTGTGAGATGCACTTTGTCAAAAAGCAGCAAACACAAAGTTTAATGCGCTCTGGATGAACAGTTTTGCACCATAATGGAGCAAAACTGTTGGGGGAGTGAATTATAGCCTTGATATATAATAACAAAAGTCAGACTCACGAAATGACACAAAACTCATTTGGAATGACAAGCCACACACAAACAGAGCGGCGATGGGAACCATACAGAGCGCATTTAACATAATATACATTGTGCGCAGCTTTGTGTGGAAGGGATTAGATGTGCCGATAAGTGTCGTTATCGGCATTTCAGCATTCCTTGCTATGCCTTACAGGGATTTAGCCATTAGTCAGTTATCAACGGTTCAATTTTGGTTATTTGCCGCAACTCAGCAAAACAGTTCGGGCAACTATCACTGAACACTGGGCGTAAATCATCAGGCCACCAAGGTTTGTAGCAACGTGTACATTGATGCGTTGGTGCATCTTTGCG
>NZ_JAKKRS010000024.1:0-35219 GCF_025654025.1 Shewanella sp. SM55
AACCATTAGGAAATTTATAGCTAATGCTGAATAAAGATGTAAGCAACGCAAGCCTAATAAACACTAAACTCAACGTTGAACAGGAAATGCCAAACGTTGAGAATAGCTCTTAACGCTTTGTTAAAAACTGTATGAGCCCGCAAAGCCGTTTCCCCACGCTAACGGTGCTATTTACAACGTGTGGGACGCTTTAAAGGCCCAGAACTGCAGCCAGTTTAATACCTCAACAAACGAACGAAAAAAACCACCGCATAACCCGCACAAAACAACCGATTTAAATAATGTTTTTTTCGAACACATACAACCGAAACAAAACAAAAATAACCTTTTCCCCGAACAAGGCCACCGATCCGAACAGATCTACACCGCCAACCCCCCATTTACACAAACAACCTACGTTATTAATCTTGAAAAAGTTACAAAATCAAATATACAAACAGTGAAATGCAGGGCTAAGAGTAACCGCCCCACAGGCTTCGGGCGTGGCGTAGGACATCAGCCGCGGGGTAAGGGCGGGTTTATATGCCACTGGCGCCCGATAAACAGGCATTGGGCGTGGCAGACTGAGCCCGCATTGCTCCGGGCCGTACTGTCGCATGACAGGCCTTTCCTCATGCTTTTACCCTGGCATGCGACTGTATGAGCCAAGCAGCAATGAGCCCGCAAACGCTGTGCCGCGCTGTTTGTCTTAGCTATAAAGGCACAGGGTTGAGGGCGGAACAGGGCGAAGGAGGGGTTTATCGGGCGCCAGTGGCATATTCATTTGAGGGTGGGAAAGCCCCGCGGCTAATGTTCAGGGGTGGGGCGGCTCACACAAGCTGTCAGACAGCCTCTCTAAACTATATGATTAAGCAACTTTCTCGAGTTGATCGCAATAAAGATTTAAAAAGGGAGTAAGAAGAAAAATACATGTTGGTATTTCGCTCTTTATATCCAAAATTGATCTATTTTTGATTTTGTAACTAATTCAATATTGCTTGCAATAAAAATTTAGAAAGTGCCACTATTATTGTATAGTATACAAAATACTATACATGGAGCATGGGTATGACTGTTATATATAGAGCTAAGTGTTTGGATTGTAAACATGAATGGACTAGTCGACGGGGAGCAGGTACACCTGATTACTGTCCTCAATGCAGAAGTAAAAGAATCAGTTCAAGTCCTATTGGATAAAATAAAAAATAGCGATATCAATAATTTAGTTGATATCGCTATTTTTTTAAGATTTTAACTCAGTATACGCAACTTAGCTTTACCTTCTTGAATTTCGTTCTTTTAATTCTTCAAGCATAGGGCGGCAAAACTCTTTAATTTCATCAAGTAACGGTTTCAACTTCCCGTTTATTTCAGAAGTTTTTTCTTTAGCATCAATAAACTTATTTTCTAATGTAATATTTTCTTTTGATAAAAAGTCAATTTCCTTTGAGTTTTTTTCAAAAACAATTCTGTACTCATTAACAATAGGATTTAATTCATCAAAGAATCCATCTGGTAGGTTTTTAATTGGGCAGTTTGGAATGATTCCATTTAAATAATCTAGCATATATGAATTAAAATCAACATCATCTAAACTTAGTAATCCATTAGCAAAGTCAGTTAACAAAATATTAGTTTTAACATCACCTAGAAATGAAAGACTTTTTTTATTTTTATATGAAGAAACCTTATAAAATTCACCATCTGGAATTAATTTAGAAACAATAACCCATATTTGATATGCTTTATCATCTAATAACATATTCAATTCAATTGTTTTTTCCTTATTATTTTTTATATCATCTGAAATGTTTTTTTGATACCTTTTTTGTTCTGCCAATCGGTTATTTATTGTTTCCGCATCTTTAACCAAGGATCTCTGACTAGATGTTAAATTTAGTTTTTGTGCTTGCTCCAAATAATTTTTAGTTATTGTGGTAGTACCTTGACTCATAACTTCTGAAGCTACGGCTACAATTGCTTTTCCTGCAAAATTCGCAGCCTTTAATAAAAAATTACCAAATCCCATTTTCATTCCTTAAAAATTAGTTGCTTTATGTTGTATGTACCACTGTTTATAGTTTATACCATTTTTCATTTAAACTTTTGAAGTTAAATTACAAAAAAACGTGCACTGAGCACGTTTTTACGTAACGAATAGAGCAACTAATTAATTC
The DNA here is from genome assembly GCF_025654025.1 of Shewanella sp. SM55. Lineage (NCBI taxonomy): Bacteria > Pseudomonadati > Pseudomonadota > Gammaproteobacteria > Alteromonadales > Shewanellaceae > Shewanella > Shewanella sp. SM55. The sequence goes on from NZ_JAKKRS010000024.1 coordinate 2,157, forward strand.
CAGAAATTCCCACTATATTGAGGCAGATTAGGGATGTTTTAGCATGGTCCGAAATTATATACATCAACTGCATACAATCTTCAGAACCTGTTAGCTGTCAAATCCGCATTTCTAGCTGGTCGCGTTCGCGCAAGTTGTGGCGCTTGATATAGTCGTTAACTGTCGTTGACGGTTCATCGATCAATTTGGCAATAGAACGGATACTCAAGCCCTTATCTAAATAGCTTTCGATCGCTTTTCGATGTTTATCTAACTTGGTCTTTTCTGCTTGGCCGGCAGGGCGGCCAAGTTTCATACCTGCAGCCTTACGGGCGGCCAATGCCTCTTTGGTACGCAGGGAAATAAACTCGCGCTCAATCTCTGCCGCCAACCCTAACACGGTCGCGGTGATCCGACTCTGCATCGAGTCATCGAGGATCATTTTTTGTTTGGCTATATAGACATGAATTTGGCGTTCGGTGCAAAATTCGAGGATTTCGAGCACTTGTAATGTGCTGCGGGCCATGCGCGAAACTTCGGCAAATACAATCACATCTTTTGGGGCCAGTGACTCTAATAAATCACCGAGTTTTCTCGCACGCCATTTGTGCTTACCGCTAACGGTATCTTCCACAAATGCCAGATTGCTTAACCCATGCTTATTAGCAAACTCTAAAATACCGTGTTTTTGATTATCAACATCTTGTGCATCAGTTGATACACGTAAATACGCATAATTTGCCATAAGTTACCGTTCGGCCTTATATGATTTAATTCGAACACCTTAATTATAGTGCAGTTATAGGTTTTATTCGAACAATATCACGTGATTTTAACTGCATTCTAAGGCGTCAGGCAGGAAATTTTTTGGATCGCGAAAGATCCTGCGTATTGCATACATGATTGAGTTACAAAATCAAGTTAGGTTTGAATCAATTCTCCAGAGATTTGATTCATCTTAAGGGAAAAAACCGCCCCAGAATAGCCGTAAACGGGGGATTGGGACGGGTTTTAGGGGCTCGCGTGAATCAGTCTGGTGTAGAGTGATTCACGAACTTAATTTTAGAACTTAGATAAAAATATCTAACCTCCATAACGAGCAAGAATTCGACAATGATTATCTAATTTCATCAAAAATTTACTGAGACTCGTTTGTGGAGAAAAATCCCTATAATCTCCAGTACTTGCATGTTCTTCATCAGCAACAATCAATGCTGTGGCAGTATACATATTTTTAAGCACCAATCTCTTACACAATAGATCATATCTTTCTAGGTAAGAAATACCTTCAACGCTAGGATACTTACCTAAAGCGCTTGGCTTATAAGTAGTTTTTCGCAAACCTTCATCAGCAAGAAAACCAGGCATAACAGGGAAAAAATTCATGTTAATAGTCGCAGATCTTCTTGTATTATTAGAATCTTCTACAAGTATTAGATAACCAGTAAAAATTTCAGCATTATCCCCAAAAGCACTCTCTTCGATTGCAGTATGAAGATCAATTCCACTTCCTAACACTTCCTCTGTTCTATTATTAAAATTATTTCCAATAGAACCAACTTGTGATTTTAACTCAATTGCAGCTACAAGATTCCCTTTAGATATAGCCACAACATCCCATGATTTATGTGGACGAAAAAAGCCAGGAAGCTGAGATGAATTTTTACCCGTATGGATTTCCACATCTTCCAGACCAGAACTTTTAATTGTATCTTCAATTATATTTATAAACCCATCAAGAGTCTTACCGCCAAGCACCCCTGCACCACCAGATCTTACAGACCAAAAACTCTTTACAGCTTCTCTTATTTTATCGTTCATTATTAGCAACCTAATACTTGTTTTTCTCTATCTGATAGGCAATACAAAGAACAAACTAGCTCTTTAGCTGCAGATATATCACCTTTAATAGCAGCCTGTTCCAACCGCAATCGAAGATCTTCAGATACAGAATCCCATAGTGGGAGACGTATTCTCCTAAGATGTTGAGCTTGAAAACGAAGGTTTCCTCCAGAAACTTTGGTTGAATACCCTTCAACGAAAATTTGCCCTATTCCAGAAATTAATACAGCCTGCAAAGCTTTCAGATTCCAATATTTTGAACATATGTAATATATAGAATTGTTAGGGTGATACACCCCTTCATCATAAACCACTGTCAACTGTGACTTAATATCTGGTATAAGAAGTTTTTCAGCTTTCGCTCGTTCAGGATAAACACGATCAATAGTTTTAAACCATGCAGACGGTGACTTCTTAGAAATATATCTAGACTTAAGTATATTACCATAACTCTCAAGGTATTTTTTTAGCTTTGGAAAATTATCCAAATTAATTACACCATCATTATCGTAAGTATTAATGATAAATTGATTATAATTATTTAGATATCCGTTTTTTATATCTACAGCCTTAACCATTGGAATCTTACGACTAGATTCTATGTCCACATTTTCATCAACTACATAAACTTTATTATTCCCTGTTGCAGCACCGATGAAAATTTGACAACCAGTATCTTCAATAAGCGGAAAATCTCTTTCTAATCTCTTAATAAGTTCTAGTTCATCAGACGAACCAAACATCCATGGTTTGGAACCACTTACCACGTCTTTTCTAACTATCTTACCAGCAAATTCAATAGTATCATCCAGCAATGCTTGCGCTACAACTTGAGAAAAATCATTATCAATTTTTGGATTGTGAATTATTATAGCCTGTGATTTTTTTCGACGAGATATTTGTGTTATTGCAGGATAGGTAAGTACTTCAGATTGAAAAGCATCTTGACCATACATGTCGACATATAGATCTAATTGATATCCACCATCAATATATTTCCGTAAAGATGAACCATAACTATTTTTAGTCCATCTGTCAGTGCATATAAATGAAAGCACGCCATTTTCTTTTAGTAATGACAACGATTTCTCATAAAATGCGACGTAAAGATCTGCTCGCTCTTTCATGGTGACAAACTTATTTCTATACGCATCTAGTAGTTTATAAGGGATATTTTCAATACGAACATAAGGAGGGTTTCCAACAATATGCGTATAGAAAGATGAACTATCGTTTAGCAAAAAATCATCATTTTTATACCACTCGTTGACAAGCATTTGAGCATTGGCATCATCGAAGATTGTTCTTAAAACTTGATATGTTTTTCTTTTAGCTATAGCAATACTATCATTTGATATGTCATAGGCTGTAATCAATTTAAGAAATCGTCCAGCACTAAGCAACTCGGACTTGTTTGACGCTTTAATTTTCAAACAAAGCTCTTCCGCGATAGCATGAACAAATGCACCTTGACCGCAAGATGGTTCTAAAATCTGAGTATCTGGGTTTAACAAAGCTCTACTGACACCAGAAGTACAAAGCATAAATTGAACTATCTCTGGTTTAGTGAAAATTTCTCCTTTTTCAGAGCTTGATTCACCCCAAATCAAGGCGTGTTTTGAAACATCTTCGATTGTGATAGTAGAGGACATATTTTCTTACTTCTGTACATGAGAGTTAGCGTCAAACAGAGTTTAACATAGTTACTATGATGAACGTTGAGTACCTACCGATACTCCTGTCACATCAATTTAATTATAAAATGACTTCAACATCCATCTTTGGCCAGAAGAACTGGAAAAAGGGATTCTGAAATGTTCCCAAATAGTAACTTAACCCACTAACTCACATAAATAAACTATCTACAAAGGCTGAGTCATGGCTGTTATAGCTTCAACGAACGACATGTGAATGTGGACAAAGAGCGGCTGAGTCGCATAATCCATTCCTTACCAGCACAAACAGCAGTTTGATGAGGTTTCGGCACTAACCAGTAATAACTCACAATTATTACTGATTAGAAGTGCAAAATTATCTGCGTCGTCTAAAGAAAGTGCTTGGCAGATAAAACAATGGAAATAACACTGTATAAACAACCGCATACAATGCACTATGCGGCTTTTTTGAAGCAAAATATTTACAATAACCCCAATAGCCGATCAGCGTAAAAGTAAACGAAACGGAAGCCGCCACAAGATATTGGCTCGATAGGGTGACATCGGACTCCTGAATTGCAAGCCAGGCAAAACCTAGCATACAAGATGAGATGATCACACATGGCAACACATGGGCCCAAAACGCATTCAACGATACTTTATCCATTAAAAACAACCTCTCGATTACAATTTATGCTTCTTTAATCATTGAAAAGTCATGCTTAACCCCACTAAGACACTCTCTTTCAATATGCTTTTCACTACCCGCCAATGAGGCAATAGCTATGCGAAGCCGATGCCGGTGATTTTGTGTCAGAAAACGAAATGGACGCCAAGTTTAAGCGATGAAGAATTAATGCTGATTAGGTTTTATTGAGTAAGAACTATTCTTTAAAACCTTTGTATAAGACCACTCCGGATGCGATGACTAAACCGAGTGTCACGAACATGACGAAGATAGACCATAGTTGTAGCTCACTCATAATATACCTCTGCTCAGTTTATGTACTTCCGCGCTGTTAATGTTAACAATCACCCCATGAAGGAGCAATGCAAATTGCCGTCAATCTAGGATAAAAATGCTTATCTAAAGAGGTAATTTTGCAGCTCATAAATGACCATTCATGCTCACGTTTTTTGCATTGCAAATTTATCTCTCGAAAATAATGCTAAAAAACGGCAAATAAGGCCCACCCTTTCAGCCCTTATTTTTTGCATTGCAAAAAATCGATGACGAGTAACTTCGCAGTTCACGGGGCAAAAAAGTGTAGCCATTCTTTAGAACGGCATGGTTTTAAAGGTAATATTTTGCTTATTGTCATCAAGCGAGCGCAGATACACCGGCTCAGATTCCTGCCCATTTTTATAATGGCTATTCAGATAAGCAGTCTCGTCTAAGTGGGTGATAAGTGCCTTAATCACCTCTTGGTACTTCTCAGGAACCCGCATCACCACTGTCTTTTCATACTTGGTTTTACGACCAGCACCAGGGCGAGCACCACCATGTTGTCCTTTTACTTTTTCAACGTTTTTTTCATCTGACATCATAGGCTCCTTCGGCATGTCGCAAGTAATGAGTTTATTTCAACCTTGATATTGTAACTTTATCAAGATTTGATTATAATTGCAACAACTTAGAAGTGGTTAACTTTGACTATAAAGAGTGTTTTTGACAGACTAAAATTCACCACACACGCTAATTCGGCATGGAAATACAACTAATTACGCTCAGAATAGCCTGATTACCAACACGGAATAGGAGAAATGATATGCGTTATGCAACAGCGATCTTTGGTTCAATGGCATTGGCAATGTTTGTCGTCATCATCTTAAGCATGATAGTTGAGCGTCAGCCGCATAATTTCAACCCAGTAATGCTGGCATTAAGCATAATGCTTCCTGTCTGCGCTCCAGCTCTAGTCATTATCGCTAAGTACACTTATCCCCGCTTTGGTACTTGGGTTACTGCCGATTTAACAATGGTAGAGGACACCCCACCTAAGCGTTCTCGCCGAGCTAAACATCGTAAATAATCTAAGTCACTTGATAAAGTTACATAATCAAAGTTTTGAATATGTAACTTTATCAAGAGATACAATTAATTCGCAATAAAGGGAAAATTTAGCATGGCACTCACTCCTGAAATGCAAGCGTTAAAAGACGAGTTATTAGCCATGGTGAAACTGAAACTGCCCGTCGACGATCCCCTTGTCCTTAATTGGCTAGAAAGGGCTGCGAATGTGTTAGGAAAGGATCAACTCGACCCCAACGAGCTTTGGGCGTATGACAGCGCCAGCGATATGCTCGTGAAGAAAAAAAAGCACTAGCGCTTTTTACCACGCTGACGAGACTTACCTGACTCAACAGGCTGACGAGGTAAGTTGCTATTTGTACATAACAACAAGTATGCCGAGTACCCCAGCAGGCCAACTGTCGCGACAATCATAAACATACCAACAATCTGAATCGTACTCATGGCGCCCGCCTCCTACTCCTAAATGGGATATTGCACTGAGTTGATAGTAACAGCACTACGCGCCCAGATAAACAGCCGTGACCTGCAACCGACCATGACCTAACTCCTGCGTAATCACCGCCCTTGCCATCTTATCTAACGCCCGATGCGCCTCTGACAGCATTTTAGCCGCCACCCCAGATACGGCATGACATTCGAAGCCGGTTAATGCGACATAGCGTTGCTGTGCGTAGCGGTGACGCAAGCCATGCGCCCGATCAAGGCCAATCTTAAGACAAGTATTTTCATAGCGTTTCATTTGCTGCCTGTACATTAACTGCGGCGGAATGAGGGAACGGCCACGGGCTAATGTGCGCGCCTGTGCCAATAGTTGGCGCTGCTCATCCGTAAAAATCGGGATCGTGCGATCTCGGCCGCCTTTGCACCAAGACGCATCCAGTACCAAACGATCCCCTTGAATCGCCTTATCGACAATGATCTTCATCGCTTCCTCGCGCCTTAATCCAAAGGCAGCTTGAAGCTGCAGCGACATTTTTAGATACGGATCGGACACCGCATTAAGTTGGGCTTCAGTAAGCGTTTTTCCCTTATTTTCATTGGTGACATACACCCGCTTATCGATCCCTAAATCTGAATTTGATTTGGATATCACGCCCTTTTTGCCTATTTTTTCTGTGAGCCACCGGACATGCACCATGCGGTTTTTAATTGTCCCAGCCGACAAGTTTTCCGCCTGCCATTTTTGCAACAGTGCATCAATATGTTTTGGTTTGAGCCCCTGCAACTCTAGGTTTTTAAACCCTAGCTCCCTCAATTGCTTATCGACTAAACGGATCGTTTTAATCCGCTCAGATCGGGTTGCAAATGAACTGGCGCAATGTTGCTTCAAAAATTGATTGGCCTGAAACAGGAACGTGGACGCCATAATATCCCTTAAAATCATTTGAAAAAGTTACGAAATCAAAATAAAGGGAATGCGCCAATGTAGGCGCATTTACAATGGAATTAGGTTTGCTCGGGCGGATTAGCAACACATCGGCCTTCAGCATGCGCTAGGCGGCCACTTCGGAAGTCAGTTTAGTGTTAATGCTCGTTCCTACTGCCGAGAACAGGTAAGAACCCACAAGGGTATTGAGCAGGTGTTGCTAAGGGCAATTGCCACAAATGATGCGTCTCTGTTGAGCGCCGCCATCAAGTCTGAGTGCTAGTCAGTGATCCTAAAAATGTCCTGTTGGACGGGAGCAAAAAAGTTTTTCTTAAGGGGAAATATTGAAGCATCGAGAGATGCGCTGGAAGAAATGTCACTTTACCGCAAGGCAAATTCGCACGCAATAGCGACCTTCGCTATCACGCGCTCATCATGCCAAAAGAAGCCAACATCTCCCGCATGAGGAGCACACCAGGGAGGATGTCACTCCCTTAACATGGAGTGACATCCCCCCTTAAATGTTGGCTTCTTTTGACATTTGATTTCGTAACTTTTTCAACCTGCCCAAGCCGGCCACTTCACGCATACCAGCAGACTTCGCTAGCCGGTATACGCTCAGCGGCAAGAGATCGCGAACATTTTTAATCGTGTTTATAGGTGAGAAGATTGGTAGTATTAAGCGTTATTTTTAGACATCGTTAAAACGCCTAGGAAGCGTTTTAAGCAGCTTTATTCTGATATTGATAGAACGTTTGCGATTTTAAGAAAAAAACGCTGCAAATCTTGATTTAGGACTCTTAATACCGATTTTCGCTTTATCTTTCTGCTAGACCGTGAGCGAAGCGAACTAGCCCCGCAGGGTAACGGGCTATCCGCACTGAGATGGTTAAACGGTCGAAGACAAAACCTACTTACAGCGGTGCTTTTAAATCTCGCCCCTGCCAACGGCAGGAAATGGCGAGGCATTTTTGGGTAAGGGTGGAGCCTTTAGGCGAACTAGGGCGAAGCCCTTGGTCGCGGCGGAGCCGCTGCTTTTGGGGGGCGCCGGAGCGAGCGAAGCGAGGGGAAGGGCCGGCGGGGGCAAAGCCCCCAGGAGGGGTTCTTACTCCGCAAAATTGAAAAGTTTTGCACAGCTCAGATCCAATAAGATCCATCTTTTAAGATCCTAAAAGATCCTAAGAGATCCCAGAATCGCCACAGCCCAAGCACACCAAGGGCTACAGCGGAGGTAGGTGTATTCTAATTGGGTAAATGGTGTATTCTAATTGGGTAAACGGTGTATGCTAATTGGGTTTTAGGTGTATTCTAATTGGGTAAACGGTGTATGCTAATTGGGTAAGCAACCTCTTTTTTGCACAGAACAACGCTATACATCTAGTTTATTTAAAATCAATCACTTATATAAAAATTGCCAATAAAGCGTTTCACTAGCTATCCCGCAGTTACCCACAGCTCAATAAAACTAATTGCGATACTCTGACTTTTAGCTATCTAAAATACCAAAGTGTATTCTAATTGGGTTATAAATTGGGAGGGCGGGTGTATGCCGAGTGGGTTCAAAAAACAACCAGCAGTGTATGCCGAGTGGGTAAAATTTTCACCTACAAAAAAACTTTAAGCTCAAGTTTCGAAAGGATTTACAAAGCAACCTTTGATGTACGTTACAAAAATTAAAACAACGATACTAAACCTCAATTAGGTGTATTCTAAATGGGTTTCATGGTGTACTCTAATTGGGTTATAGGCATAAGTGGCGCACATGGAACAATCAGAAAACGCATTATTACCCATACCGGTTACCGAAAACCTTTACAGCGGTAAACTCCTAACGATTAGTAGCACAACCAGTGTACAGCCTAATGTTCTGCTCAGAACAGGCGTTTTTACGCCCGTAGGCCGTAGAACGAATGCGAATGATGTTAAAGCACAAGATCTCAGTAACGATCTAGTGAGCCTCGATCTCTGCCAAAAGGAAGGCTATGACCTGGTTACAGTCAGGGGCCAACGGCTGAATATCGAAACCGATTTTAAGGTGTGGTGCGGTATTGTACTGGTGTTCAGTAAGTACGGTTATTCCTCCAACACGGTCAAACTGACTTTTTCAGAGTTCGCTAAGTTTTGCGGTTATCCCAGCCGGCGTTTTGATAAAAACCTGCGTAAACAGATCGGGGACTCGCTCGGGCGTATCCAAAGCCAAAGTTTGACATTTAGGCGCAAAAACACCGAAAAAGCGGTGCATACGGGAATGTTGTTGCGGGCCATGTATGACGGTGAAGCCGATATTGTTGAGCTAATGGCCGATGAAACCCTATGGGATCTGTATCGGTTAGACTATCAAGTGTTGGTTAGTCTGCGAGTATTGGAAAAATTGCCTCGTGCTGAGGTCGCACAGTGCCTGTATTTGTATTTCACGTCTTTACCTGAGAATCCTCACCCCGTTTCTTTTGAGCGCCTTAGAGAGCGCTTGAGGCTTGAGACGTCCAAAAAAGAAGCAAATAGGAAGATTAAGATCGGTATTCAGAAGTTGGAGTCGATTGGCTACCTGTCTGGCAGCTTCGCCGTCAAGAACGGCGAGCAATACTATCTGATTGATCAGCGTTACAAGAAACTGGAAGCTGCAATTGCTGGCACTCTATTTTGATAATGTAACGTTATAAAAATAGAGTTGAATCAGTTATCTAAATTTGATGTCACTGAATAACTGCACAATAGTTTTGGAGATGGTGATATCAGCCTAATGAGCGTGATTCAGGAGCTCGCTTTTGGACAAAAGCGTGTTACCTATTTTGCTAATTTAGCTTGCGGCGAATTATCATAAGTATGGCAAAACCTCCAGTCCAGTGACCATTATTTGTTAACCACTACAAACCTAGGACTAAAAAAACTGAAATATTGTGCGTAGGAATAAAATTTTGTAAGCGATAGAGATAGTATGTTCAAAGTAAGCGATCCATCCCGAATACACCATAAGCCATACTACTCCGTTGTTGGCGATGCTAAGAGCATAACTTCAACAAACTCTAATACACAACATAAAATTACATAGTTGGGTCGACTTCGCTATCCCTGATTGTTAATACTTCACATCCTGTCGCAGTAACAGCAATGGTATGTTCCCACTGGGCTGATAACTTTTTGTCGCTGGTGACAACTGTCCAACCGTCTTTTTTTACTTTCACTTTCGGCTTGCCTTGATTGATCATAGGCTCAATCGTAAACACCATCCCCTCTTTCAAGACGAGACCTTTCCCTTTGACACCATAGTGCAAAACCTGGGGTTCCTCGTGCATCTCTTTACCAATTCCATGACCACAGTATTCCCGTACGACGCTATAGCCATTACTTTCAGCGAAACTCTGTATGGCATGTCCAACATCACCAAGAGTTGCACCTGGCTTCACCGTTCGAATCCCCTCCCACATCGCTTCATAGGTCTTTTTAACTAAACGTTTAGCCAGAGGATTCACTTCACCGACCATGTACATCTTACTAGAGTCAGTGATAAAACCATTTTTTTCCAAGGTGATATCAATATTCACGATGTCACCGTTTTTCAACTTTTGAGCTGCAGAAGGGACCCCATGACAAACCACATCATTTATTGAGCTATTCAATACGTATTGAAAGCCATATTGCCCTTTGCTTGCCGGTCTGGCATTGAGCTGATTGATGATGTAAGACTCAACTAGATCATTGATTTCAATCGTCGAAATTCCATCTTGAACAAAGCTATCGAGGTAATGAAAAACCTCAGCAAGTAGACGCCCAGATTCCCGCATCAGGCTCAGTTCTTGTGTGTTTTTAATGTTAGGCACTGGCCGCAATCCTTATCTCAAGCTCGGCAAGCTTTTTCTGCTCTTGCATGATTTCGACAAACGTCTTGTTCGGATTATCCTCTGCAAGCATGCCAATTTTGATCCAGTACTCTGCTTGCGCATTGATGGAGCGAACCATTACGGTACTCGCTCTTCGAATGTCTTCGTGAAGTTCATCGTTTATTTTGACAATACCCATGACGCACCTTTATGCACTTCGTATACGTTTCATATATGAAGTGTATTCTGAGGTGATACTCAATGCAACGTTCAAAAAGAAATTAATTAGGACAGAGACGGAAATCGATGTTGAAACGGTTACAATCTAAGCGGTGCTTTTGAGCAAACCCGAGGCTAGGATTTGAAACATCTCAACGGCTTTCGGGGTAATTGATTCTGGCGCTTCGCCTGCTGCAATCCAGAGCGCAGCGTTCATTGCTGCACCACTTAACAATCGAGCCGCAGCTTCAGGATCCATAGGTTTGAGTATGTCCTGAGCAATCAGCTGTTCAACGGTATGCTTTGTAACTTGAAGGCAACTATTTTGGCTCGGCCAAAGTGATGGGTCCCCTAACACAGCAGGACCATCTAATAAAACTATCCGTTGTACCTCAGGGTCAAGAGCCATCCGGATGTAAGCAACACCCTCACTGATAAAACGCTGCCATAACCCCTCAGCCTGTGCGCCCATTTCTTTAGCTCGCTTGGCCATCTCATTATCAATTTGATCAACGACGGCTGCGAATAATCCCCGCTTGTCACCGAAGCTATGGTAAAGAGCACCTCGTGTGAGCCCGGCATCTGCAGTGATGTCATCCATTGAGGCCGCTGAGTATCCTTTTTCTGCGAATGCTCTACGAGCTGATGCAATAAGTTTTGCTCGGTTCTCCGCTGCCGAAATATCTCTTTTTTTCAAAATTATCTCCAAAAACTAAGCAAAAGCATTTGACATACGGCGCGTATGTTAAAATCATACATACGCACCGTATGTCAATTTTGATTCATTCATCTCAGGAACCGACTTTGCAACAAAATGAAGCAATTTTCCCAGCAAACCGCCATGCATTTTATGAAATGCATGGATACTCCGCAGCAATACGCTCAGGAGAACTCCTTTTCGTGTCAGGCCAGGTTGGAAGTAGAGAAGACGGCACCCCTGAGCCTGATTTTTATGCACAGGTGAAGCTCGCCTTTGAAAACTTAAAAGCTGTCCTCAGTGCTGCAGGTTGCACACTCAGCGACATCGTAGATGTGACGACCTTTCACACAGATCCAGAAAACCAGTTTGGTGCAATAATGTCAGTGAAAGAAAAAATGTTTCCCCAAGCGCCTTACCCAAACTGGACAGCTGTAGGAGTTACCTGGCTGGCCGGTTTTGATTTTGAAATTAAAGTGATTGCCCGTATCCCCCAAGCTTAAACTCTTAGGCAAGAAATGGCAGAGCAAGCAAAATCTGTTGCTCTGCTTATTAACTTTTAAAAATCCCTTTCACATACCGACTGGCAATGGTGGGATATCACTATTCAGTCAAAATTAATCGAAGTAGACGAAGAGAAGATGACTCAAAGTAACAGATGTATAGACAACTTCGTTACAAATTGTCATTCTGCAAAAATCGTTGAGGTGAGAGTCGATAAAGGCAAACTACGATTGTCAGTTATCGATATAACTCAAGCGATGATTTTAGGCATCGATGGTAAATTGCATTTAATTTACCACCCAATTGCAAAGCTAACTTACCAGTCGTTGCAAATCCATCGGACCACTCATTGCACCTAACTTACCACTTGAACCAAAATTCTACTCTACGTGCAGTGCCTTAACCGTCAAAATCTCAAAGTTGGAAAACTACTTCAGAACGTGGCTTTTGTGCCAGAAGCGGATATTACAATGTGCAGGTATTAAAGTCCGCTATTAGTCGTTAGCAGAACGTTAGTGTAAGGGCGATGAGCAGCGCAGCGGGTTATGGTCCCAGTATTCTGTGTAAATTATCTTGGCCGGTTTCAATATTATGCTGTAAAAATCATGGTAACAACAGAGTTTAAAATTAATCACTCATAGATAGTAATTTTTTGGTAATAGGTTTGCCAGACCTCACGCTAGTACAACCGAATAGGTATTACGACCACGTTGTTTACTTAAATACAGCTGCTGGTCTGCCAGTTCTATAATATTACTATCGTAGCCTTTCGCTTCATCGGCGACGGCAATGCCAACACTGATGCTCAGTTTGGTGGCGGGAGTTTGGGGGTGTGCGATATCTAATTCCAATACATGATGCAGCATCTTTTTTGCCACGGTTACTGCGCCATTTATATCGGTATCGGCTAGCAACACTACAAATTCTTCACCTCCATAGCGGGCGACCGTGTCAGCCTGTCGCCCGTTATGCTTTAGGGCACTGGCCACTTTACGTAAAGCATCATCTCCTGCTAAGTGGCCAAACGTATCGTTATATTTCTTAAAGTAGTCGATATCAATCATCAATACTGCAAGAGGACTCAGTTTACGTCTATGTTGGGCAAGTTGGATTGATAAAACGTTATCAAAATAGCGGCGGTTATAAATACCGGTTAACCCATCCAGATAAGCGAGAGAACGCAGTAAGTCAGCTTGTCTTTTCAGGGCTAAGTGAGCCTTTACCCGGTTACGTAATGTATTTGTATTAAATGGCTTTTGAATAAAATCGACGCCACCTGCATCCCAGCAGGCATCTTCATCCGTTTCATGCTGCAAGCCTGTGACGAATATGACCGGGATATCTGCCAGTTGTTTATCGGCTTTTAATTGCCTGCATGTTTCTAATCCATCCTGCTCAGGCATTACTACATCTAACAAAATGAGATCAGGCCGACTGTCGTGGCAAACTTTTATTGCCTGTTTGCCGCTTGTGGCCATCAGAATATTGTACTCGTTGCCTAAAACCTGAAAGACAATCTGAATATTAATAGGTTGATCATCGACAACTAAAATGGTTGCAGGGAATTGGCTGATAGCTACATTTGGTATAGTGTCAGCTGACATATAAACTACTCTTTGAATTGACTTAACATTTTATCAACTATCACGACTGCTTGCTCAAAAGTCAAGTTGACTAGAGCCTCTTCAAGCTCTTTATTTAGTTCAGGTGTTTGAGCCTGCAGTGACGGTGCCAATTGCTGATAAAGTGGCAACGCTGCCATGTTGGCAAGATTGAGATGTTGCTTTAGCGTCATTAACTGAGCTGCCTGTTCCGTCCGGCTAACAGGGGCTTGTGCGGTAGCTATTTGCTGTTCCACTTGTAATAATTTCACCAAGTCTGTAGCGGTGTTAAGAGTTAACTTCAGTATATCCAGAACGTTGTTATCTACCTGATAACCGTCATCACTGTGCTCACGCAGCTCATCTTCCAAGCGGGCAGTAAGCTTTGCCAGATTGCTAAAGCCAAGTGTGCCTGCAGCACCTTTTAAACTATGAAACAACAATCGTGCATTACGACGGGTAAGTGTTTTATCCTCTAGTTGTTGTAATGCTTGCCTAAGGTCCTGCTCAAATTGCTTTAATACATTGACATAAATCGTCAGGGAATAACCAAGGCGCTGAACAGCAGCTTCGAGTTCAATATGATGCTGCTGGCAGAACGCTAACGCTGCCTGATCAAAATTCAGGTTTGATTTATTAACTTGTTTGACGTGAGGTGCTTTTTCTGCTTTATGATGGCTGAGAATTTTGGTCGTCAACTCGTTAAGATCAAAAGGTTTTGCGATGTGGTCTTGCATACCTGCTGCCAGGCAAGCGGCTATATCATCAGACATGGCGTGCGCTGTAATAGCAATAATCGGCAGCAACTGATGTCTAGGTAGCTTTCTAATCTCACGAGTGGTTTGATAGCCATCCATTCCCGGCATTTGTATGTCCATCAGTACCATATCAAAGTGCTCTGCCGTACTTTCCAGCATCTCTAACGCTTCCTCACCGCTGCTAGCAATTTTGATGGTCGCCCCTAGTTGCTGCAGTAACTCACTGGCAACCAGCTGGTTCGTCAAATTATCTTCTACCAGCAGTAAGGATATTCCCTGCAATGGCAGCTCGTGCGGGAGGGGGGAGGTCGGGAGCGACAGGTCGAGATCGCCAAAAACAACACTCTTTACTGCCTGTAACATCATATTTTTTGTAACAGGTTTAATTAAAAATCCATCCAGATAGCGCTCATAATCGTTATTTTGCTCATCGAGCAGTTCTTTTCCATGAGCGGTAATCATTACAATCAGTGAAACCACGCTACTATGCAATTCCCGTAGCTCGCGAGCGAAGGTTAGGCCATCTTTACCCGGCATACGCCAGTCTACGAAAACGACATCATAGCGAGTACTATCGCGGTGGGCTTGCTTGACTAATAGTGACGCCTCTTGCGCATCGGACGCAATCTTTGCCTGCCATCCCAACGAGACCGCAATACCTTGTAAAATTATTCGCGCACTGTCGTTGTCATCGACAATCAACACGCTCAACTTTTCATTACTACGAGTAAACGTTTGAGAGTTTTGGATCGCCCTCTTCTCCGCATTGCGTACGACGACGTTAAAGCTAAAGGTACTTCCACAACCAAATTCACTCTCTACGCCGATTTCACCACCCATCAAATTCACCAAGCGCTTACTGATGGCTAAACCTAAACCTGTCCCGCCATAGCGACGACTTATTGAAGAATCTGCTTGTTGAAAACCGGAAAAAAGAGCGTTCTGTTGCTCCAGCGTGATACCGATCCCAGTATCTTTAATACTGAAAGACAAGTTAATCTCGCCCTCTGGCAGTGATTGAGACCTAATTGAGATGAGTATTTCACCCTTATCAGTAAATTTTATGGCATTGCCGACCAGATTTATCAGGACTTGTTTAATACGGAAACTATCACCTAACAAATGCTCAGGCACATCCGCTGTGACATCGTATAGCACTTCCAATCCTTTTTGCTCTGCACTAGATGAAAAAACAAGGCCGATATCCTGCAGCAAATCCGTCAAACTAAATGGATGCGGGTCTAGCTCCAACTTACCGGCTTCAATTTTTGAGAAATCCAGAATATCATTTAACAAGGTAAGCAAAGACTTAGCTGCACTATAGGCTTTTTCTATATAGTCGGCCTGGCGTTGATCCAGCGTGCTGTTGGCTACCAATTGTAATAATCCCAGAACTCCATTCATCGGCGTGCGGATCTCGTGGCTCATATTTGCCAAAAACTCAGATTTTGCTTTATTAGCAGACTCAGCTTGTTCTTTTGCTTGTGCCAGTTCCGCTTCGTATTTAAGTTGTTTAGTTAAATCAAACGCGATACCAAGAAAGCCTGCTAGCTGACCTTGCTCATCTTTTAGTGCACTGAGATTTAGTTTTACTTGCACCTGTTCACCGGTTTTTGTCAGGTAGGTCCAGCGCACATTATCCGTTTGCCCCAGACGCGCTTTCGCTACAAGGGTTTCAAAACCGACCGCGATGTTGCTACCGAGCTCAGTGGTCAGCTTAGCGGCATGGTGCTCCACTTCTGCGGGCAGATGAAAAATAGACGGGGTTTGTTGGAAAAGGACCTCCTCTGCGCGATAGCCTAAGAGTTTTTCTGCTGCTGGATTAAAGGCCGTAATAATGCCTTCTTCATCGGTAGCGATAATGGCGTAGCCCGCGCTGCTAAGAATACTGCGCTGCAAGATATTAACACGTGAAATCTCCGCCGTTCGCAGTGCGACCTGCTGTTCAAGCTCAGCATTCGCTTTTAGTAAAGTTTGCTCTGCAATACTTGCCAGCTCCTGCTTATGACGGATTAACTGACTTCTGCGCATTAACATAAGTTGCAGTAGATACACGCCAAAGGCCAGGATGGTACTGACTGCCATTACTTCAAAAAATAAGCTGGTGCCAGAGCGCAGTTGCAGTTCATTAATAAAGCGATTGGTTGGCGTAAGCGACAGCTGCCATTGGCGGCCAAATACAGAGAGATTTAATTTATGTTGTAGAGCAGCGTCGTAAGTGTCTTTCACTTCTTGGCTGAAGAACTCGATTGGCGTTTGTTCGGTAATGTCACTGATTTGCAGAAAGACATCGTTTTCCAGACCTGCAACTGAATTAAGGACTTCGTTAATCAGGATTGGGGCGTAACTCCAGCCAAATAAATGTTCAAGCCGTTGCCGACTATCTTGTGGCACGGTTGTTGTTTTATATACCGGCATTAATATTAAAAAACCCTGTTGAGCTCGCTCATTTGCTTGTACTAAGGTAATGGGCGCTGTTAACCTCACATCGTTATTGAACGCCGCATCTAATGCTGCCTTGCGGCGCATTGCTTCGGAACCAATATCAACCCCCACGGCCTCTCGGTTGTTTTGCTCAGGTTCAATATAGGTGATCACAAAAAGGCTATCTTGGTGTGGCGTAAGCTGCCTGATTTGGAAGTTGTAGCTTGGTCGCTCGGCAGCCATCCGGTCTAGAAATGCCGCAGTTTGGTTTGGTTCAACTTTGATGATTAAACCAAAACCACGAGCCCCTGGAAACTCCCTTTTATAGTCTCGCACTTGCGTATAGGCCTGCATATCGTTGTAATCAAAATGCTCAGGGGATAGCAACATTACTGCAGCACGGATGCCGCGCAAACCATATTGATACAGCGTGACCTTTTCCTGAACCCCTGCTGCAATTAGATTTAACCTGACAGTAACCGCATCACTAATTCGCTTTGCTTGGGTTTGTTGTTGCTGATCTACCATGGATGTTGCCACAAAGTAGCCAATAACTAATAACCCTAACGGTAGCCATAATGACATTAACCAACTGCGTAATGAAAATTTGGGAACAGAGATAAGTGACTTCATTTAATGCTCAGGAGGTTCCGATTGATATAAAAAAGGTTAGGGCCGATAATTTAGATGGAAAACCAACATCAAATTCAGAAAAAATCCAGCAACTGATTTGCCTGTAGGACTCGCTCATTATGAAACAGTCGCACCAGCGCGCCGTGTTTTTAAAACAAGTTGAGCCAACCAGTAAATTAGAAACTTATTAAAAATATCAATCTAAGCTCAAAAAGCAAAACTTTCAAGTTGCATTGAGCTTATGTCGATATGAATAGTCATATTTAATCTACAGAGCAAGGACAAATTAGCGCCCCCTAACATTGTCAATCCAACTTAATTGCGTGATCTACGGAAATCAATAGAAGCAGATCGCTTTGAAGATGATTGTTGTAGTAAAAAGTTAGCTTGCCTTACTGAGAAGCACGATCCGAGTGACAATCAACTCGACGAATGGATGCTGGACACTGTGGTTGAGACACATGCCATTTTGCGGTTAAAAGTCCGTCCAACTTCAGGCGTTAATGTCCGCTCTATCAAGCAAAGCATACTTTCGCATGAGTACTATGATGCGGAGAGAAATTTCTGCTTTTCGCTCAAAGCTGTCCTTAGAGTATTTACGTTAACACATTTAGGGGCAGAACCCAGCTAGCTACGAAAGCTAGCGAAGTGTTGGACATAGAAATGCGCTAGATCATTTGTTCTAATTCGGGTGACTTAGATGAGAAATATATCTTAGTTTTATTCGCCATCCTAATTAGTCCAGATCCCTTTATCTAGTTCGTTTGCGACGTAGCTTAATATTTCTGTTTTTTAGTTTTGTAACTAATATAGTTATAGCCCGAATTACAGAGGCTATAGCTAAAAGTAAGTCAGTCCAGTCATTCATTTTATGTACCTCATTTTTTAAATGTTGAGATAATTCTAAATGAAAGGTGTCAAAGTGTATGGGAGGGGAAAGCCCTTTGATTTGTTCAGGTAAATCCCCCCTATACTGGTTTTATGAAAGATGCACCTATTTTCAGTCCTTCAGGTGTCTGACGCTCTTTGTCATATATCTTTGACAGAATTGATGCTGCTTCGATTGGATAAAATACTTCCAAAAATCTAAGTAAAGGTGTTTTCTGGCGGCAATCTGTCAGTGGTTTCGTTGGCTTTATATTTGCGTGCCAGACGAGGCTATAACACACAGTGACAATAAATTGTTCTGCCTTACTATCGCTCCTTTTTGCGAAATTTATCCTGTCAATCTGTTTATCGATAAGATCCTTCACTTCGAATAGTTTTTCTATAGCAGACTTTAGTTCCTCTTCATCAAATTTTGACCATGAGGTAGGCTGAAGCTCGTTTACAACAGCTAAAATATCAGAAAAAGCATTGTCAGATAACTGCTGTGCTTTTCTTACTTGACATTGGTGCTGCTTATGAATTTCAGCAGTTTGTTGCGGTGTAGCTGAAAAGAACTGTGATCCATGAAACGTTCTTAGTGCATCACCTATTACTAGAAATACACCGTCCAACTCTCCATCATGGCGGCCAAAAGCTTTAGTTTCACGGTTTATCCTATCACGAAACCTTTTTCCCATTGCTTCATAAGAACGGTCTATAAAATTTAATGTCTCATCTATACCAAACTCAAATACGTCGCTTTTCTGGTAATGTGCCCTGATTCTATCTAGTGATCCTCTTTCTTCAACTGTTAGAGATAAGTAACATTCGTCAGTAAGAGCACCTTGATTCATAGATAGTCCATAAAAAGAAATAGTGATTATAATGCATAGACACAAATCACATTAGCTTTTCTATAGCTAAATTTTTTTAGGATTATTTGCCTTTTGAACTGCGAAACTCATTTCGGGGCAGATCTGAGCTAGGTGGCACTTTTTGAGAAAGTGCCACGAGTAAAACTTCAAGTCTATGAAGCCTCGGGACAGAAATAAGTTGGAAAACATCTCCAACTTATTTCTTCAGTTCAAGTACAAAGATAGTACAGATTACTTATTCTCATCCATTTGGTTTTTTTTGATTGCTTTATGAACCCTTTGGAAACTATCATCTCCCAATGAAAATGCCTCTTCAAGGTCGAAGTATGAGGGAGCACTACTATAAGCTCGCCAGCAACTTCTCAAATACTCTCTAAAAATGGTTGTTCTTGCATATCTGCTCGCAATTGTTAGACATGATATGTCTGCTATTAGTTCGCTTCTGGAAAGTTCGTCCATTATTGGTGTATCAAACAGCATCGCATCAAGATATGCAAATTCACCAAGCCACCTCTTGATATGATACGCACCGATAGTAGTTATCCTAAAACTATCTGGCATGTCTCCTATAAGATTACTATCTTCGTCTTCTTCAAACGTAACTCTTAGCGAGGTTTCTATCAGCTTTTTGTTCGTTGCTCTCCTCAATGCGGATTCTATCTGATTTGTTGTAAAGCCAGCATTTTGACATTCCTCTATCAAAGTTTCTGTCCTACAAAACCCATCTTTGTCCAAATGCCCCCCTTTCGTATCAAGATACGAAATAACAACTGGGACTAAGAAGTGTTCATTTGGATCTGCATTACATATATCGAGCACGTTCATCGAAATTGATGTATCTGGACTGTAGTGAGAGTAATCACCTAAAAGGGCCTGTTTAGAAAACTCATGTACAGGAATTCGATAGTCTCCTTCCGTCTCCATTATATCAATTATCTTTTGCGCCTCTACGTTCGGAGATCCTATGAAACCAGTCACAAACTCTATTACCGCACGAATATTGCCACCAGTAATGTTCGTTAAAAACTCGTTTAGCTCTTTGTTATTTTGTAGTGATCGAACTAATGCTTCCAAGAATAAGGCTAAATTTTCAGATCGAACAGAAGGTAAATCGATCGCATGCTCTCCTCTAGCTAATTTAGCTGCGAACCGTAGCCTTTTTTCCACAACTTGGTCTACACGTGGCGGAGAGATGGTAAAGATTTTGTGTGGATAAGCTGTTAGCGCACCTGAACGTTTAGATTTATAAAACGTTTGTGGTCGCACAGACAGAAATACAGTAGCTTTCCATTCTTTGGCTAGCTCTTGGGAAATAATAAAAGCTTCCTGTTGAATGTCGAAGTCTCGTTGGTCAGCATTATCAATACAAATTATGACTTGTTTTTTCCGCCCCTTCGCAATATGTTCTACCGAGCGCTTCATATGGTTGCTTTTGTTTTCTACAAGGTTTGCTAGTTCTTCTATAAGCTTTTCTTGGTATTTTTCTGGGTTTGAATCTTTGTAAGCTCCCCATAAGCCTCTGGCAAACCTTCGAATTTCACTATCATAAACCCCATGAATAAAATTGTTATCGTAGGTGTCAACTTCATATTGTGTAAGTAATTGATGCTCAATCTGATCTAAAATAAATGAGTTTATGTCTGTATTGAGAGAGGCATTTGCACCTAAGTCAATGTAGACATAAATAGCCTTATTAAACTCTTCGTGTGCGCTGTTATGCCTTAAATTCTTTACGAATGATGTTTTTCCGACTCCCACATCTCCTATCAGAACTATAGGACGCCTAGACAATGCTTCCGCCACGATATCAGGCGAGAAGTTTGAGCCTTTTTGGGATTTTACAGGTTGAACTGATGGTTGCTCTTCTGATGCACTAAAGATTGCAGCGTACCTTGCCTCAAGTACATTCTTGCTGAGTAAAGCATATTTATTTAACGCACCACTTTCGCAGTAACAGTCTTTGTAGAAATTACTCTCTAGCTCAGGGTTATCCATTACATCTTGTATGAACAACTCAGAAAGCTGTTTAAGTGAAGCTTGTACTTCACTTGGATACCTAATCTTTGGATAATCGACCAATTGGCTCGAAAGCTTATTTGGAAGCCTTTTATCACCAGTAGTCAGTAATCTAAAAAGCCTATTCTCTTCAATACCAGCTTTTGATAAATAGTTCCAAGCTTGCGTGAAGTGATGATGCATATGATCAAGTGAAGTAAAAACTAGCGCATCTCCATCAAAAACATCGACACCATCAGTTCGAGAAGCCAGAAAAGCTACATATTGGTGACCATTGGTAACAAGCGCCAAGGGAACACCTCGTCTAGCACAATAAATCTGCACTTGTTCGATAGCTTCCTTAAGAGCTGTATTAGCTTCGAAAAGAGATTGAATCGGAATAGTCAACTTTAGTGATAGACCCGCAGGAATCTCAAATGGGGTACCTTCTCGTTTAGCTTCTACAACAAGTATTCTTGGTTTTCCTAATTCATAGTCAGTAAAGCCATTTTTTGACTCATGCTTCTCAACTTCAATATCGTCTTTCCAGTTAAAGCAATCTTCCAAAACTCTATCTATTATATGAAAACGAGTTTGTGCTTCATTCTTAATATCTGCCTTTCCATACTTCTCAGCCAGCTCAAAAAGGACTTGTCGAGCCTGATGTAGATCGTTCATTTTCCATCCTTAGTAACATAAGGCTATTTAAAATTTGTACACATGAGAAAAGCACCAATAGCATAATAATTTGATTAGAAAAACTAGGTCAAATAAGCTGGCTTAAAAATGTGTGCTGAAGCCTTCTTAACTCACTATTGGGGCAAATACTCGTTAACCCAAAGCGCATACTGATAAGGCTACGAAACAACTTCGCCATCGTGATATTTTTACCCAATTCAGCCTCTAGGACTCCGAGCCATAAAATCGGCCCTATCGTTTTCCGTTAATAGCAATGGCACCGGCGAGCTGCTATTGCAGCGGATGGAAACCGTGGTAATTTTCTCTTGTGGCTTTGGGCTTTCTTGTGAATCTTTAACAGACTTACGTCTACTCAATCTAGTCACACCAGTTAATTTATTCATATTATGTATTACACTTGTTATACATTAAGGCGTTGCATAACTTCTTTAGCCAGGCTCTTATAATCGGCTAACGTAAGGCTGCTAGGCTTGTAATTCAGTAAGGTTTGACCGCTGACACTGGCTTGGCCGACATCCTCAGAACGGCGAATCTTGGTCCCTAATAATTTACCTTCAAGCAAGGCGAATTGCCTTATCGATGAAGTTGCATTGGCAGTTAGAATTATCTTTGCTCTTTTGGGGACGCAGAAACCTCTGGGACTGTTATTACTGCGCAAAAATTAACTGTTTTGCACAACTTAGAGCCAGTATGCTCCATCTTTAAGCTCCTCAAAAACCCAAGAATAGCTACAACTCAAGTACACTAAGGCTTTCAACGAAGATTGGTGTATTCTAATTGGGTACATAACCGTTTTTTGCCCCAAAAAGCCATAAAAACAATACTTAATAAAATCAAAAGCTTAAACAAATTTCATTAAAAATTATTTCACACGCTATGCCGCAGTTTTTCATTGTTCAATAAAACTAATCGTAAATATGCTGAAATTTGTCCCTTTAAATTAAACCTAAACACCAAAGTGGATTTTCATTGGGCTTGAATGAGGGCCGATGGTGTATGCCGAGTGGGTAAAATTTTCACCAACAAGAAGAATTTAAATTCAAATTCCGAAAGAAATTGCTATGCGAATTTTGATGTACGCTACAAAAAATCAAACAACGATACTCAATCACAATTAGGTGTACTCTAATTGGGTTGTTAGCATAAGTGGCGCACATGGTTCGAACTGAAAATGCATTATTACCTATACCTGTTACCGAAACCCTTTACAGAGGTAAACCCCTAACGATTAGCAGCACAACCAGTGTGCAGCCTAATGTTCTGCTCAGAACAGGCGTTTTTACGCCCGCAGGCCGTAGAACAAATCCGAATGATGTTAAAGCACAAGATCTCAGTAACGATCTAGTGAGCCTCGATATCTGCCAAAAGGAAGGCTATGACCTAGTTACCGTCAGGGGCCAAAGGCTGAATATCGAAACCGATTTTAAGGTGTGGTGCGGTATTGTACTGGTGTTCAGTAAGTACGGTTATTCCTCCAACACGATCAAACTGACCTTTTCAGAGTTCGCTAAGTTTTGCGGTTATCCCAGCCGGCGTTTTGATAAAAACCTGCGTAAACAGATCGGGGATTCGCTCGGGCGCATCCAAAACCAAAGTTTGACATTTAGGCGCAACAATACCGAAAAAGCCGTGCATACGGGAATGTTATTGCGAGCCATGTATAACGGTGAAGCCGATATTGTTGAGCTTATGGCCGATGAAACCCTGTGGGATCTGTTTCTGTTAGACTACCAAGTGTTGGTTAATCTGCGAGTGCTGGAAAAATTGCCCCGTGCAGAGGTCGCACAGTGCCTGTATTTGTATTTCACGTCTTTACCCGAGAATCCTCACCCCGTCTCCTTTGAGCGCCTTAGAGAGCGTTTGAGGCTTGATACGTCCAAAAAAGAAGCAAATAGGAAGATTAAGACTGGTATTCAGAAGTTGGAGTCGATTGGCTACCTGTCTGGCAGCTTCGCAGTCATGAACGGTAAGCAATACTATCTGATTAATCAGCGTTATAAAAAGCTAGAAGCAGCGATTTAAAGTACACTCTTTTGAAAACATAACCATTACGAGAAGTATCATTTATAGCCTTGAGCCAAATCGTTCAGCCTATAAAAGTCCTTCCAATACAGTTTTCATTGAAAACTACGAGGAGGAAAACACCGCAGTTTTCATTGAAAACTACGAGGAGAAAAACACCGCAGTTTTCATTGAAAACATTTTATGCTTTAAGTTGAAAAAATGATGAATAGCTGCAGCCATTATAAGCTCACCAACTTGATAAAGTAACATTTTCAAAATGGTGTTTAATCAACTCTAAAAAATTAGGGCAAAAAACAGCGTTACCCCATTCTCGCAGAATTTATAATCGGTTTAGCGTTCCATTCTAAAAACGCCTCAAGGCTAAGTATCCAATGTAAATCCTTAGCGTTAATGATGTTAAACAACAAAATTTTGGTGACATCCTCCCCAAGTTTAGTCATTTCAACATCTCCTTTTTTAGTGTTATCTCTAAGATGCTCCAGAGCGCGTTTCTTTGAGTTTGATTGGCTTTTACCTACTTTAACAACGCCTAGAGTGGGGTGCCAAAAGACATATACACCAGGTGCATTAACTTCTGAACTACCATCGTACCTAGCGGCATGGATAGACATTTCAATGGTATGAAAGCGATCTGTGAGAGCTTGAAATTCTGATTCAAAAAGCCGTTTTACGTCTTTATCTGTAAGCAAAATAAACTCCTAGAGACAGCTGAACATCAAGTCACATCATTAATCGCACGGATCAATGCCTTGGTGTTGATCTTATCGCGCATGCTGATCAGGCCACGGAACAGCTTAGCTGCAGTGATATTTTTACCCGATTCTGCCTCTAGGGCTTCGAGCCATAAATTCAAATCGGCTCTATCGTTTTCCGTTAAGCGCAATGGCAACGGTGAAGTGCCAGTGGTGATATTGCGGCGGGTGGAAACCGTGGTGATTTTCTCTTGTGGCTTTGTGCTTTCTTGGGACTCTTTAACAGACTTACGTCTGTTCAATCCTGTCACACCAGTTAATTTACTCATATTATGTATTACACTTGTTATACATTAAGACGTTGCATGACTTCTTTAGCCAGGCTCTTATAATCAGCTAACGTAAGGCTGCTAGGCTTGTAATTCAGTAAGGTTTGACCGCTGACGCTGGCTTGGCCGACGTCCTCAGAACGGCGAATTGTGGTCGCTAATACCTTGCCTTCAAGCGAAGCTAATTGCTCGTCGAGAAAGTTGTTAATTAGCTTATTGGCCTTGGCAAATTCATTACGGAATACCGCGTAGTTGACCTGCTCGCTTTCTTTCACTTCTTCGAGCGCATCGAGTAAATCGGCTAAGCCGTTTAATGAAAATGAACCACCATCGACGGGGATCAGGAACATATCGGCGGCCATCATGGCGTTAACCGATGTCAGGCTTAGGTTAGGCGGACAATCTAAGATCACGATGTCAAAATCGCTGGCGATAGCTTCAAGCTGCTTTAACAGAATGCGTTCGCGGTGAACTTTGGTGAGGCTTTGTTCAATCACGCGGCTTAGGCGAATATCCGTTGGGCAAATACACAGGTTGGGAATCGCTTCACCATTGGACTGCGCTGGCATAATGGCCTGTTGAATGGGGCACTTTTTCGAGGACTCGAATACATCAGTTATCGAGTGTTCAAATTCAAATTGACCGCCCGTTAATACCACGGATAGGTTAGCCTGGGGATCTAAATCAATCACCAGCACCCGTTTACCTTCATGCGCTAATTGCGCGGATAGGTTGATCACTGTGGTGGTCTTGCCGACGCCACCTTTCTGATTTATCACTGCTAGCGTTTTCACAGCACACCCTCAACTAAAAATGTAGGACAAATGTAATACATTAAAATCATTATGTATAGTTATGCCGTCTAAAATTCGTTGTATCTCAAATGTAATACATCAATCAACCTATATCCCTTGTGATGCCTAGAACCCGTCATTCTACTGCGCGAAATTAACGAACGTTTTTTTAGCACAGTTTCCGATCCTGCTCTAACCTTATAGAAGGTGTTTTTTGTCCCCCCTTATGCTTCGCAAAAATTTATAATTTTTGAACGAAAATAAACACGGGACACCCGAACATGCAAGGATGCAGCCTATGCGCTTTCTTAAGCTAAAAAGCACAGCCCCTCGTGCCAACGGTGCCGCTTATAAACACGCGCTTATCGTCGATGCGCCCCGCCGTTTCGCCCCATCAAGCCAACGCACCGAAACCAGCCTGTCGCGGCAAAAAAATCACTTAATCGAAGGCGCTCACGATTCGGGCAAAACTCGCTGGCTAGTGCGACTTTATGAAAATTGGGCCGATATTTGGGGCGCAAAAATCCAGGAAGAACCGCTGTATTTGAGCGCCCTTGAACCGATCACCGATTGGATTGATGCCCCGCATGTGGAAGCCTGGTGGGCCGAAGTGGAATGTGAACGGGCATTAGCGGCCGATGAACCACCGCGTAAATGGTACAAACTCAGTCAAAAACACAAATTAGAAGCCCTGAGTAATTACCTCCATGCCACTAAAACGCTGTTGTTCCTCGATGATGCACACCGGCTAACGGGCCGTAAATTGCAGGTCGCCCGTCAATGCGTGCTTGGTTCCAAATACTGGATCATTAGCTGCAGCTCCGAAAATCGCTTACCGCCAACGTTGAGAACGATTGTTGAGCGTGGCGCGCCCAAGCGAACCCGCCTCGAAAGCGATGCCAGTTATGATTCAACCAAAGTGTTGATGTGGATGCTGATTGTGGGCTTTGCTGCGGCTGGCGTTTGGGAAGCTGCCATTGTCCTCGGTGGTTTCCAAATGCTTGGTACCGGTCGGAGAGCCGCCCGTGCTGATTAAAAGATATGCACAGATTTTGTGGATAAGTGGCATTTTATTAAGCAATACAGCGCATGCCCGTGATCCATGGAATGACAAAGAACAGAAGCCAGATATTAGGCCGTTTGAAGTGCCACGGCTGCAGGGCGATACCCAATATCAAGATCCCATTCCTTCATTATTACCCGCCCCTGAAATCGATCCTGATTCTATCTATATCGCTGCACTTAACTGTTACCCCGAAGAATCCAAATTTAAGGTCGATGTGGATTTAGTCGCAGGCTACCGACGCGTGAGTGATCAATACGATACCAGTGGCTGGCCGGAATTAAGTGAACACTATATTGGTGTTGTAGGTAAGATCCCGTTGATTTCGGATAGTGAAGATAGCAGGGCACGAGATCGCGAATATTTGCGCCGAACGCGCACCGCTGAAGCCGTAGCTGGTTTTGCCCAGGCGCTAGCCAATCGCAATTTTGCTTATCGGGAAATAGGGCTTTATATGGCACTGGAAGCCAGAGCTATTGTACGAGTGAGTAAAGGTATTGCGCCAACCGAAGAACAAATCACCATGATGGAAAAAGTCGCAGAAGCACAGCGTAATGTAACCAAGTACAGTGCGGAAGCGGTGCAATTTCGCCTTGCGATAATTGCGATGTGTGACAACCAAAAAGCCCCTGTGCTCAATGACTATTTAAAGCAAATAGCCTTTTTACCTAAATCTAAATAAGCGAGGGAACGCAATGAAAACCATGCGTTGGAAACGAGTGATTATCGCCAGTGCCAGCCTAACATTGTGCGGAATGATGGGTATTTATATTTATCTAATACTCACAGACACTATACCGATGCAATGTATCGATGATTTAAGCGACTTAACAAATATTGCAGAAAGTCAATATAAACAAGGAAATACAACACCTTTAGTCAAAGAAATGTATTACGATAGTAATACAAATAAATGGTGCTACTTCGATGAAGTGGATTAACCATACACTTATCGCGGGTAGCATTTGTGCAGTGATCTCACCGATCCATGTAGCGCCGGCCGTGATAGGTGCAACCGCGCCCGATTGGATGGAATGGGTAGTGAAACTCACTGGCCGCCATATTAAACATCGTGGCGTAACGCATATTTTGACACATTGGCTTATTGCTGCACTCGCGACAACCTTTTTATTTGATTATCAAGGCATGCTAACGGCATTCGCTTGGGGCGGATTTTCCCATATTATCACCGATGCCATGACAGTCACTGGCGTACCATTTTCGCCTTACAGCGACCGGCGTTTTCACTTGTTCGGGGGGCGCTTTCGCACTGGTGATCCAGTGGAATATGCCATTAGTTTTGCCGTTGTCGTGTTGTGCATTTTGTTTATAAAACTACTCGGGGATAGCGGCTTTATTCCGTTCTTCTACGATTGGGCTGGTTTTTATGATAATGGAATTATAGATGCATACGAATGGAAACAGAACAGATTCAGAATCTTATAATTAAAATGTATTACATTTGAAATACATAAACCACAAAGGAAGTGTATGTCCTGCAATCAGATTTGTGCCTTAGTCAATGGTTCTGTTTGTATGAATTTATGTATATTAGATCTTAACCCAAGGGGTTACTATCTCGTCGAACATGGCAAATTCTGGCAACTTTGCCATCAAGATTTAAACCATCCAGTAGCCGAAATCGATATCAACGATCATCACAAACTAGAACGGATCTCGATACTGCTAGCCAAATAACTTGATTATGTTAAGTTATCAAATAGCATTGGTGAAACGTGGAGCGAACAGGCGCGGGATTGCCGCACCTGTTCAAACGTAAAGTAGTTATTTGGGCTGAGACTTCTCAAAATATTCAGCTGCTAATTTCTGCGCAGAAATTAAATCGTCTGGCGAGAGAAGATTAGCCATGTCATCGCGGGAGGAGAGCGCGCTTTCGTATCCGTTAGCGGCCGCGGCTGAGTACCACGCATAGGCTTGCTTGTAGTCCCGCGGCACGCCGTTGGCTTGGCGGTACATACGCGCGAGGAAGTACTGGGCCATGGCAACGCCCTGCTCAGCGGCTTTTGTATACCAGTGCAACGCTTGCTTGTAGTCCCGAGGCACGCCGTCGCCTAGGCGGTACATATTCCCGAGGCCGAACTGGCCATCGGCATGGCCCTGCTCAGCGGCTTTTGTATACCAGTGCAACGCTTGCTTGTAATCCATCGGCAAGCTGTAGCGGTACAGACTCCCGAGGAAGCTCTGCGCAGCGGCATCGCCCTGCTCAGCGGCTTTTTTCACCTCCACTAAAGGCACCTTCGCCCAATCCTTGGCTTGCACAGCCGCTGGCGTCACGCTTAGCAAGGCAGTTAATGCAACTGCGATAAAACTCCATTTCGTTTTCATATCAGTCCAGATGAGTAATTTAGTTAACATTGTCGTTGATTTTATGATTAATGTTTGTGTTCCCGCTAGCGCTTTTGCCGATCCCCATTATACCGTCTTATTGTTCGGTTAATTAGACGCTTAGATTGCGCGCTTTTAGATTTGCCATGGCGTTGGCTTTATTTGGTGAAACGTAGGGCGGATTTTTCCCATATTCTTACCGATGCAATTAGAACGGAGCTCGATACTGCTAGCCAAATAACTTGATAAAGTTACAAAATCATGTTTTTGCAATCAAAAATATTAACGGCTAACACTGCACTTTCGGTAAATTCATCCACTTAGTAGTGTACTGAGGGGTTAATTTATCTCTACGCATGGCCCATTTATGCTCAATACCTTGAGCCGCCATGAATATGCAATCACTACCGTAGCGTTGATTTAACTTATCAAAAGTTTGCATCAGTGCGGGATTCTCAGTGGGAGCATGGAACAAATCATACTGAATATGCTTTGTAGGCATTAACTCAACTAACCCCACGCCAATTTTGTAATAACGCACACCAGAACGGAAAACTTGTGGTAACACTCGCGATACTGCAGCCGTGATCTCTGCCGTGGATGCTGTGGGGCAAGGAAACTGCACCACGGCTTTATAACTCACAGGCCGCTCATCGTGTGGCGAATTACTGGCAAATACCAACATACTTTTACAGCTTGAGCCTTGTTGCCGCGCTTTTGCGGCAGCGATCCCCGCGTGCTTACACAGTGCTTGCTGCAGGGCATCAATATCGGTAATGCGCTCGCCTAGGCTGCGAGTTGAAAATATTTGCTGCTTATCGGCCCGTGCTTCATCCCATTGTTTGCACACTTGGCCGTTTAATTCGCGCACAGTGCGCTCGAGTTCAATATTAAATTGTTTACGGGCAAGCCCTGGCGGCATGGCCGCCAATTGCGCCGCCGTAGTAATGCCTATTAGGGTTAATTTGGCCGACAAGCGCCGACCAATACCCCACACTTCACCCACTGGCATTTGCTGTAATATAGCAAGGCGTTGCTGCTCAGACTCAATAACACAGACACCCGCATAACCAGGTATTTGTTTCGCGGCATGATTAGCTATTTTTGCGAGCGTTAAGGTGCTCCCTATGCCGACACACACCGGCAAACGAGCCTCTTTCCACACAGTGCGACGGATCGCTTGTGCGTGCGTTTTTAAACACGTAATGGCGGGATAACAGCGATTAAAAGAGAGAAAGGATTCGTCAATCGAATATACGTATTGTTCGGGCGCAAAGCGCCCGATGATTTGCATCATTTTGGCCGACAAATCGGCATACAATTCATAATTGGACGATAGCGCAATCACGCCCTTTTTCTGGCAAAGATCGCGTATTTGAAAGTAGGGCACAAATTTAGGGATACCCGCTTCTTTAGCCTGACGGTTGGCTGCAACGACCATACCATCGTTATTACTGAGCACCACAACCGGTTTACCGCGCCAATCGGGCCGAAACACCTGCTCACAACTGCAGTAAAAACTATTGGCATCAACAAGGGCAAACATTTAAGCACACAGCAACGAACTAGGGCGGTGACAACGTATCGACCGGATCACCACGCCTTCGATACTAAATTCATCGTATTCATGAACCAGTACTGCTTGATATTGTTCATTACACGACAACAGCAAACGCCTTTGGATGTCGATGATCTTACAGACAAACAAGCCGTTAAAATTAGCGACGATTACATCACCATTACGGGCGGTCTCATGGCTATCCACGATTAATACATCACCATCATAAATCCCTACGCCTTGCATCGAATCCCCCTGCGCTACGCATAAAAAACTGGCACTAGGATGGGTGATAAGCAATTCATCAAGGCTGAGCCCAAGCTGAGTATATTCAGCCGCGGGGCTTTCAAAGCCGGTAATACCCGCTTGGGCAGGAATAGGAATAACGCGCATAACACACCAATTAACTGTATAAATACACAGTTAATTTTAGCAAGTCATCTAATTTACACAAGCTCTAAAAATAATTTAGCGACTTAAAATAAAATCATTTAAAAACATAATCATATAAAATAAATGTATTACATTTGATATACATAAAAATAGATATCACTTATACACTAAGCAGTGATTGATCAGCTGATTCTGTATACTTTGTCGTTGGCTCAAAAAAAGTAACACTGTAATCAGGACTTCGCCACTAACGTAGCTAACCTCATACAATATTCTAAAATCCTCTTTTATCGCATGTCTTACCTGAGTAACCCCAAGCTCAACTAACTCTTGGCATAGTGAATGGCTAAAAGGATTTTGCGTAACGGAAGCTTCAAAGGCATCAATAACGGCCTCAATTCTCTCTATCACAGCAATCTCTTCATTCCACTGAGCATAGTGAGATATGGCACTATTTACGGTATCTTCAAATGTCTTGGTATATTCAAGTCTCACCACAGACATACTACTTATCCTTTAACGCGAGCTTACGAACCGCCAAGCGTTCCTTGAAAGTACTTGATGACATTGTTCGACCATTTTGTTGATCACTTTTCGCAAAACTGACCATCTTGAGTAAAGCTATCGCTTCATCGCGTCGATTTCTATCCGCTACTGACTCAATAACGTAAGCAGGAACACCATTTTGAGTAATAATCATCGGCTCATCGAGTGGCAAATTCGCAGCATTTTTTTTCAAAAAACTAATTGTTTCTATGTTCATAGGATTGTGCCTGGCTGATTGGTAGAGAATAAAGTAGCCATATTGACTATGGTCGTAATCATATCACAGACAAACAAAAAGACTAAATTAAGACCAAATATAGACTGCCCTTATACAAATGGCAGTCGAGTTACTTGAAACTGTTACTTTTTCAAAATTGATTTTATGAGAATTGCGCTATTTTTTTATAGTAAATTTTTAACGGGCATTTTTTGCAATGCAAAAAATGCCCGTTAAATGTCTCTGGAAAATTCCAATACCGAGCACCATTATTACATCTCAAAACTAGGCGTTAATGCGTGGCAAGCCCTCTTTCCCTTTATTTTTTCTCATATTTTCCAGTCGGGCGATACAACGACGCGGGGTTCTCCGCATCACGAGCACTCCCCTGTTATCCCCCCGCGCCTTGCGCTCTAGGTGAAATTAAAAACTTCACCTAGAGCGCGACACATCAAGCTTTGTAACGCTTTCATTGTTCAGATTTCATTGTACAAATTAAAGCAATAAATGCCGTCAAACGGGATCGCTAAAACACCACCATTTCACTCACTCACCCCCCCCATCGATATACACCTCATTGAACTTAAAACCGCTATAAAAATTTTGCATTGCAAAAAAATAACGATTTATCCCCAGGCATTCATCACTAAGCTGTGCCGTTCTTCACTCAGCACCTGCAGATAGATTTCCGTGGTTTTACTGTCGCTATGGCCCATGAGTTGACTGATCACATGCAGCGGCACCGGTGGATTCGCCGTAACCATTGCCCTCAAAACCATGCTGTAGCTCTTTACCTATTGATTGAGTTTCCACATAACCAAGCAATAACATCGGACATAATCGACTGATATTGAGTGATTTACAGGCATAAGTTCTAGCTTCACAACCATTAGGAAATTTATAGCTAATGCTGAATAAAGATGTAAGCAACGCAAGCCTAATAAACACTAAACTCAACGTTGAACAGGAAATGCCAAACGTTGAGAATAGCTCTTAACGCTTTGTTAAAAACTGTATGAGCCCGCAAAGCCGTTTCCCCACGCTAACGGTGCTATTTACAACGTGTGGGACGCTTTAAAGGCCCAGAACTGCAGCCAGTTTAATACCTCAACAAACGAACGAAAAAAACCACC
>NZ_JAKKRS010000025.1:0-25827 GCF_025654025.1 Shewanella sp. SM55
GTAAACGTGGGCACCATTGGTCACGTTGACCATGGTAAAACCACACTGACTGCAGCTATCTCTCACGTACTGGCTAAGACCTACGGTGGCGAAGCTAAAGACTTCTCTCAAATCGATAACGCTCCAGAAGAGCGTGAGCGCGGTATTACGATCAATACCTCTCACATCGAATATGACACGCCTTCACGTCACTACGCACACGTAGACTGCCCAGGCCACGCTGACTATGTTAAAAACATGATCACTGGTGCTGCACAGATGGACGGCGCGATTCTAGTAGTTGCCTCTACAGACGGTCCAATGCCACAGACTCGTGAGCACATCCTGCTTTCTCGTCAGGTTGGCGTACCTTTCATCATCGTRTTCATGAACAAATGTGACATGGTAGATGACGAAGAGTTACTGGAATTGGTTGAAATGGAAGTGCGTGAACTTCTGTCAGAATACGATTTCCCAGGTGATGATTTACCAGTAATCCAAGGTTCAGCTCTGAAGGCCCTAGAAGGTCAACCAGAGTGGGAAGCTAAGATCCTTGAATTAGCCGCAGCACTGGATTCTTACATTCCAGAACCACAACGTGAYATCGATAAGCCGTTCCTACTGCCAATCGAAGACGTATTCTCAATTTCAGGCCGTGGTACAGTAGTYACTGGTCGTGTTGAGCGTGGTATTGTTAAAGTGGGTGACGAAGTTGAAATCGTTGGTGTTCGCACAACGACTAAAACAACGTGTACTGGTGTAGAAATGTTCCGTAAACTGCTTGACGAAGGTCGTGCAGGCGAGAACTGTGGTGTGTTATTACGTGGTACTAAGCGTGATGACGTAGAACGTGGTCAAGTATTGGCTAAACCAGGTTCAATCAACCCACACACGACTTTTGAATCAGAAGTTTATGTTCTGTCAAAAGAAGAAGGCGGACGTCACACTCCATTCTTCAAAGGCTACCGTCCACAGTTCTACTTCCGTACAACTGACGTAACCGGTACTATCGAACTGCCAGAAGGCGTAGAGATGGTAATGCCTGGCGACAACATCAAAATGGTAGTGACTCTGATTTGCCCAATCGCGATGGACGAAGGTTTACGCTTCGCAATCCGTGAAGGTGGTCGTACAGTTGGTGCTGGTGTAGTAGCTAAAATCATCGCTTAATTGCGATAGAAATTAGTTTGAAAAGGAAGCTTCGGCTTCCTTTTTTGTTTGAGGGCTGGTTTTATTCACAAATTTGTGTAAAATGCTCGCCACTCTGAAGTTAAATAGTTATTTGATGACTATTTACACAGCGGGCTTGATATCCGGATTTAGATAGGTATAATGGCCCCCTCGTCGACTTAGGTTGACGAATTAAATGATTAGTCGCTGAAGTTAATCATTATCATAGCGGCTCCGATTGGGAGTCGAACGGTTAAATCATCTCGCTCTGCTTTTCTATATTGAAGAAGCTAGAGGGTGATTTTTTATATGTCCATTTTAGGAGCTCTGGTCAATGCAGAACCAAAGAATCCGTATCCGCTTAAAGGGATTTGATCATCGCTTAATTGATCAGTCTACAGCGGAAATCGTTGAAACTGCTAAGCGTACAGGCGCGCAGGTTCGTGGTCCAATTCCACTACCTACTCGCAAAGAGCGTTATACCATTTTGATCTCTCCGCACGTTAATAAAGATGCTCGTGACCAGTACGAATTACGTACACACAAGCGCCTGGTTGACATCGTAGAGCCAACTGAAAAGACTGTTGACGCGTTAATGCGTTTAGATCTTGCGGCTGGTGTCGACGTACAGATTAGCTTGGGTTAATTGAGATCCTAGTAAGAAGAGGTTTGAGAGATGGCTATCGGTCTTATTGGTCGTAAAGTTGGTATGACTCGCATCTTCACTGAAGATGGTGTTTCAATACCAGTTACTGTAATTGAAGTTGCAGGCAACCGTGTTACTCAAGTGAAAACTTTAGAAACTGACGGCTACCGTGCACTTCAAGTTACAACTGGCACCAAAAAAGCCAATCGCATCACTAAACCAGAAGCAGGTCACTTTGCCAAGAGCGGCGTTGAAGCCGGTCGTGGTTTGTGGGAAATGCGTTTGGTAGACGGTGAAGGCGAGGGCATTGAAGTTGGTGCTGAGCTAAATGTTGATATTTTCGCAGACGTAGCGAAAGTTGATGTTACTGGTCAATCAAAAGGTAAAGGCTTCCAAGGCGGCGTTAAGCGTTGGAACTTCCGTACTCAAGATATGACTCACGGTAACTCTTTGTCGCACCGCTCGAATGGTTCTATCGGTCAGAACCAAACGCCTGGTCGCGTATTCAAAGGCAAAAAAATGTCAGGCCATATGGGTGCCGAGCGTGTTACTACTCAAAATCTAGTTGTTGTTCGTGTAGATGTTGAGCGTAACCTGCTACTAGTCCGTGGCGCTGTTCCTGGCGCTACCAATGGCGACTTGATTATCAAGCCTGCCGTTAAAGCTTAAGGTCTGAGGAGATAGTAATGGAATTGGTATTGAAAGACGCGCAAAGCGCTCTTGAAGTTTCCGAAACTACCTTCGGCCGTGACTTTAACGAGGCACTGGTTCATCAGGTAGTTGTAGCATACGCTGCAAACGCGCGTCAGGGCACTCGTGCTCAAAAGACTCGTGCGGAAGTAACTGGCTCAGGCAAAAAGCCTTGGCGCCAAAAAGGAACTGGCCGTGCTCGTGCTGGTTCTGTTAAAGGCCCAATCTGGCGTGGCGGTGGCGTAACATTCGCTGCTAAAACCCAAGATCACAGCCAAAAAGTTAACAAAAAGATGTACCGCGGCGCGCTGAGAAGCATTCTGTCTGAATTGGTACGTCAAGAGCGTTTGGTTATTGTTGAATCTTTCGGTGTTGAAGCTCCTAAAACTAAAGAGCTGAAAGCTAAATTGAAAGCAATGAACCTTGAAGACGTTCTGATTGTGACTGCAGAAGTTGATGAGAACTTATTCTTAGCAGCTCGTAACCTGTACAAGGTTGACGTTCGTGATGTAGCGGGTCTAGACCCAGTAAGTCTGATCGCCTTCAACACTGTGCTTGTGACTGCTGACGCAGTGAAGCAAATCGAGGAGATGCTAGCATGATGATCCGCGAAGAACGTTTGCTAAAAGTTATTCTCGCTCCACATATCTCTGAAAAGAGCACTGTGAACGCTGAGAAGCACAACACTGTTGTTTTCCGCGTAGCTATCGATGCAACTAAAGCTGAAATTAAAGCTGCTGTTGCCAAGCTATTTGAAGTTGAAGTTGATTCAGTTCGCACTTTAGTGAGCAAAGGCAAAACTAAACGCACTGGTGGCCGTACTGGTCGTCGTAGCGATTGGAAAAAAGCCTATGTGACTCTAGCTGCTGGTGCTGACATCGATTTCGTCGGCGGCGCTGAGTA
Source organism: Shewanella sp. SM55 (assembly GCF_025654025.1). Classification (NCBI taxonomy): domain Bacteria; kingdom Pseudomonadati; phylum Pseudomonadota; class Gammaproteobacteria; order Alteromonadales; family Shewanellaceae; genus Shewanella; species Shewanella sp. SM55. The sequence goes on from NZ_JAKKRS010000025.1 coordinate 3,389, forward strand.
AGCAAAGGAGAATTATCATGGCAGTTATTAAGTGTAAGCCAACCTCTCCAGGTCGTCGCCACGTAGTTAAAGTGGTGAACACTGACCTGCACAAGGGTAAACCTTTTGCTGGCTTGTTGGCGAAAAAATCTAAAAGTGGTGGCCGTAACAATACTGGCCGTATCACTGTCCGTCACGTAGGTGGTGGTCATAAGCAGCATTATCGTCTAATCGACTTCAAACGCGATAAAGATGGTATCCCTGCAAAGATTGAGCGTCTGGAATACGATCCAAACCGTACTGCTAACATCGCGTTAGTATTGTATGCGGATGGTGAGCGTCGTTATATTCTTGCTGCCAAAGGCATGCAAGCTGGCGATAAGATCCAATCTGGTGTTGCTGCCGAGATCAAAACCGGTAACGCTATGCCACTGCGCAACATCCCAGTAGGTTCTGTAGTTCACGCAGTTGAAATGAAGCCTGGTAAAGGTGCTCAGATCGCTCGTTCTGCAGGTGCTTATGTACAAGTTGTTGCTCGTGATGGCGCATATGCCACTCTACGTCTTCGCTCTGGCGAAATGCGTAAAGTGCCAGTTGATTGCCGCGCGACATTTGGTGAAGTTGGTAATGCCGAACACATGCTACGCCAGTTAGGTAAAGCAGGTGCTAAGCGCTGGAGAGGCATACGTCCTACAGTGCGTGGTGTTGCAATGAACCCAGTAGACCATCCACACGGTGGTGGTGAAGGCCGTACTTCTGGTGGTCGTCACCCAGTGACTCCATGGGGTGTGCCAACTAAGGGTTATAAAACTCGTAGTAACAAGCGCACTGACAAGTACATCGTACGTCGTCGTAATAAATAGTAAGAGGATTCGCCATGCCACGTTCTCTCAAGAAAGGTCCCTTCATTGACCTGCACTTGCTGAAGAAGGTAGAGAAAGCGATGGAAGCCGGTGACAAAAAGCCTATTAAGACTTGGTCACGTCGCTCTATGATCATTCCAAATATGATTGGTTTGACCATCGCTGTCCATAATGGTCGTCAGCACGTTCCTGTGTTCGTAACTGACGAAATGATCGGCCACAAACTTGGTGAATTTTCACCAACTCGCACTTATCGCGGCCATGCTGCAGATAAGAAAGCGAAGAAGCGTTAATACGGGAGGAATAAGATGGAAGTTTTAGCTAAACATCGTTTTGCCCGTACGTCTGCGCAGAAGGCCCGTCTGGTTGCTGATCAAATTCGTGGATTGCCTGTTGCTAAGGCCCTCGAAATTTTGACTTTCAGCCCCAAGAAAGCCGCCGTACTGGTTAAAAAAGTACTTGACTCAGCTATCGCAAACGCCGAACACAACGAAGGCGCGGATATTGATGAGCTTAAAGTCGGAGCCGTCTTCGTAGATGAAGGCCCAACTATGAAGCGTATCATGCCACGTGCTAAAGGCCGCGCTGATCGTATCATGAAGCGTACCAGCCACATTACTGTGGTTGTATCAGATCGCTAGGAGAGAGCAATGGGACAGAAAGTACATCCTAATGGTATCCGTCTGGGTATCACCAAGCCTTGGATCTCTACCTGGTACGCAGATAAATCAGATTACGCAAGTAACCTGAACAGCGACTGGGAAGTGCGTAAGTTTCTTGTAGAGAAATTACAAGCTGCTTCAGTATCTAAGATTGTTATCGAGCGTCCAGCGAAAAGCATCCGCGTTACCATTCACACTGCCCGTCCAGGTGTTGTGATCGGTAAGAAAGGTGAAGACGTTGAAGTATTGCGTGCTGCAGTGTCAAAACTTGCTGGCACTCCTGCTCAAATTAACATCGCTGAGATCCGTAAACCTGAGCTAGATGCCAAGTTAGTTGCTGACTCAATTGCACAGCAATTAGAGCGTCGCGTAATGTTCCGTCGTGCTATGAAGCGCGCAGTTCAAAACGCAATGCGTATTGGTGCTCAAGGTATCAAAGTACAAGTTAGTGGCCGTTTAGGCGGAGCTGAGATTGCGCGCGATGAGTGGTATCGTGAAGGTCGTGTACCTTTACATACTTTGCGTGCTGATATCGACTATTCTACATCTGAAAGTCACACCCAATACGGTGTGATTGGCGTTAAAGTTTGGATCTTCAAAGGTGAAGTTCTAGACGGAATGCTGCCACAGATTGAAGAGCCGAAGCAGCAGCAACCTAAGCGCAAGCCTCGTGGTAAATAGGAGAGCCGGCAATGCTGCAACCTAAACGTATGAAGTTTCGCAAGATGTTCAAAGGCCGCAACCGCGGTCTAGCGAACGGTACCGAAGTTAGCTTTGGTACTTTTGGTCTGAAAGCAGTCGGCCGTGGCCGTTTAACTGCACGTCAGATCGAATCTGCACGTCGTGCCATGACACGTCACATTAAGCGTCAGGGACAAATTTGGATTCGAGTTTTCCCGGACAAGCCGATTACCTCTAAGCCTCTTGAAGTGCGTATGGGTAAAGGTAAAGGTAACGTTGAATACTGGGTATGTCAGATTCAACCTGGTAAGGTTCTTTATGAGATGAATGGTGTTTCTGAAGTGATCGCTCGTGAAGCGTTTGCTTTGGCTGCTGCCAAGCTTCCAATTAAGACTACCTTCGTAACTAAGACGGTGATGTAATGAAAGCGAGCGAACTGAGAGAAAAGAGCGTTGAAGAACTGAACGCTGAACTACTTGGTCTGCTGCGTGAGCAGTTCAACCTGCGTATGCAACACGCCACTGGTCAGTTGACTCAGACTAATCAACTGAAATTGGTGCGCCGTAACATTGCGCGCGTTAAGACCATTATTACTTCTAAGGCGGGTGCATAATGTCTGATAAAATCCGTACTTTGCAGGGTCGTGTAACTAGCAACAAAATGGACAAGTCCATTACTGTTGCTATCGAACGCCAAGTGAAACACCCAATTTATGGGAAATACATTAAGCGTACGACAAAGATCCATGCACATGACGAAACGAATCAGTGCAATGAAGGCGATTTAGTAGCGATTCGCGAATGTCGTCCTTTGTCTAAGACTAAGTCTTGGACCCTGGTTGAAGTAGTATCAAAGGCCTAAGTTAATTAGGTATTTAGGTAAACGGCTCCAGAATGTGGGGCCGTTTGTTTTTTAATACTATACATTCCACTTTTATGGTGTTATATTTGCGCGCCATTTTTGACTAAATTAATAGCAAAAATGAGTGTTTTTATTGTCCCATAGTGGGAATTGTGTAGTAACGATAGCGGAGCACTTAAAATGATCCAAATGCAATCGACTCTTGACGTTGCTTGTAACAGCGGCGCACGCAGAGTTCAGTGTATTAAGGTCTTGGGTGGCTCTCATCGTCGTTATGCCGGTATCGGCGACATCATCAAAGTTTCTGTTAAAGAAGCGATTCCTCGCGCTAAAGCGAAGAAAGGCGATGTGTATAACGCGGTGGTAGTCCGTACTAAGAAAGGCGTACGTCGTCCAGACGGTTCTGTCATTCGCTTCGATCGGAATGCAGCTGTTCTTTTGAACAACAACCTGCAGCCGATTGGTACTCGTATCTTTGGACCAGTGACACGTGAATTGCGTAATGAGCAATTTATGAAAATTGTCTCGCTGGCACCAGAAGTACTGTAAGGAGCTTCAAAATGGCAGCTAAAATACGTCGTGAAGACGAAGTGATTGTATTAGCAGGTAAAGACAAGGGTAAACGTGCAAAAGTTTCTCAAGTCCTTCCTACTGGTAAATTGATTGTTGAAGGCATCAATCTTGTCAAAAAACACCAAAAGCCAAACCCACAATTGGGCGTAGCTGGCGGTATTGTTGAGAAAGAAGCACCGATACAAGCATCAAATGTAGCGATTTTCAACTCTGCCACTGGCAAAGCTGATCGCGTTGGTTTCCGCTTTGAAGACGGCAAAAAAGTTCGTTTCTTCAAATCGAACAGTGAACTCGTTAAGTAATTGGAGTAAACGATGGCGAAACTGCATGATAAATACCAAGAGACTGTTGTCGCTGAACTTGCTAAAAAGTTCGGTTATACCAGTGTCATGCAAGTCCCTCGGATTGAGAAAATCACCCTGAACATGGGTGTTGGCGAAGCTGTTGCAGACAAGAAAATCATGGACCATGCTGTCCGTGATATGACTGCAATCGCTGGTCAAAAGCCAGTTGTGACTGTAGCTCGTAAGTCAGTTGCTGGTTTTAAAATCCGTGAAGGCTACCCTATTGGCTGTAAAGTGACCCTACGCGGTGAGCGTATGTGGGAATTCTTAGAGCGTTTAGTCGATATCGCAATCCCACGTATTCGTGACTTCCGTGGCTTAAGCGCTAAAGCGTTTGACGGCCGTGGTAACTACGCAATGGGCGTGCGTGAGCAGATCATCTTCCCAGAAATCGATTACGATAAAATCGATAAGATTCGTGGTATGGATATTGTTATCACTACTACTGCGAAGAATGATGAAGAAGGTCGTGCTTTGTTAGACGCTTTTAACTTCCCATTCAAGAAATAAGGGTAGCGTAATGGCAAAAACATCAATGAAAGCACGTGAAGCTAAACGTGCACAGCTCGTGGCCAAGTACGCTGAAAAGCGTGCGGCTCTTAAGACTATCATTGCAAGTCCAGCTTCTTCTGACGAAGATCGTTGGGATGCGGTTCTTAAGCTGCAAGCTCTACCACGTGATTCCAGCGCTGCGCGTCAACGCAATCGTTGTAATCAAACTGGTCGCCCTCATGGCTTCTTACGTAAATTCGGCTTAAGCCGTATCAAATTACGTGAAGCAACCATGCGTGGTGAAGTTCCTGGCCTGCGTAAGGCCAGCTGGTAAGCACTTGTCACGGAGTAAGCTAATATGAGCATGCAAGATCCTATTGCGGATATGTTAACCCGTATTCGTAACGGCCAAGCTGCTAACCACGTATCAGTGAAGATGCCTTCAGCTAAGTTGAAAGTCGCAATTGCGAAACTACTTAAAGATGAAGGTTATATTGCTGATTACGCCGTAGCAGATGAAGCCAAGCCTGAACTGGAAGTTACTTTAAAGTATTTCCAAGGCCAACCAGTCGTTGAGACTATCCAGCGTGTAAGTCGCCCTGGTCTTCGTATTTACAAAGGTAAAAACGAACTTCCAAAGGTGATGGGCGGTCTGGGTGTCGCAATTGTGTCCACTTCTAAAGGCTTGATGACTGATCGTGCCGCCCGCCTTGCAGGCATGGGTGGCGAGGTTATCTGCTACGTAGCTTAAGGAGCTAGGAATGTCTCGTGTAGCAAAAGCACCAGTATCTATTCCAGCTGGCGTAGAGGTGACCTTGAACGAACAGACCCTTACCGTCAAAGGCGGAAAAGGTAGTCTGACTCGAGTGATCAACAATGCGGTCAATGTTGTTATTGAAGCCGGCGTAGTTAAGTTCCTCCCTGTTGAAGGCGTTGTTAACGCTTGGGCACAGGCTGGTACAACTCGTGCATTAGTAAACAACATGGTTGTTGGTGTATCTCAAGGTTTTGAGCGTAAGTTAAAGTTAGTTGGCGTTGGTTACCGTGCGAAACTCGTCGGTGCTGATATTGACCTTACTTTAGGTTTCTCTCATCCGTTAGTACACAAACTGCCCGCAGGCGTTACTGCAGAGTGCCCTAGCCAAACTGACATCGTCCTACGTGGCGTTGATAAACAGTTAATTGGCCAAGTCGCTGCTGAGATTCGCGGATACCGTCCACCAGAGCCATACAAAGGCAAAGGTGTTCGCTATGACGACGAAGTAGTACGCCGTAAAGAGGCTAAGAAGAAGTAGGTAACGCGATATGGATAAGAAAACATCTCGCTTACGTCGCGCTACTCGCGCTCGTAAGAAGATCCAAGAGCTGGGCGTGAACCGTCTGGTTGTACATCGTACACCGCGTCACATTTATGCTCAGGTGATCAATCCTGAAGCTCAGGTGTTGGCAGCTGCTTCAACCGTAGAAAAAGCGGTTAAAGAGCTACTGAAGAGTACCGGTAACGTAGACGCAGCGAAAGCAGTAGGTAAATTTGTTGCTGAGCGCGCGATCGAAAAAGGCGTAACTTCAGTTGCGTTCGATCGTTCTGGTTTCAAGTATCACGGTCGTGTAGCTGCTTTAGCAGATGCAGCTCGTGAAGCTGGCCTGAAGTTCTAAGGGGTTATAAAATGGCTAAATTAGAAGCTCAGCAAAAAGACGATCTGCAAGAGAAATTAATTGCAGTTAATCGTGTTTCTAAAGTAGTTAAGGGCGGTCGTATCTTTAGCTTCACAGCACTGACAGTAGTGGGTGACGGTAACGGTAAGATTGGCTATGGCTATGGCAAAGCACGTGAAGTTCCAGCCGCGATTCAAAAAGCGATGGAAAAAGCTCGTCGTAACATTGTGACCGTTGAGTTGAATGCAGGTACTCTGCATCACCCAGTTAAAGGTCGTCATACTGGTTCTCTTGTGTACATGCAACCTGCATCACAAGGTACTGGTATTATTGCCGGTGGCGCAATGCGTGCCGTATTGGAAGTAGCAGGCGTGCATAACGTTCTGTCAAAAGCATACGGTTCTACTAACCCGATCAACATCGTTCGCGCGACTGTCGATGCTTTGGTGCACATGAAGTCACCTTCGCAAATCGCAGCTAAGCGTGGCCTGAATGTTGACGAAATTCGGGGGTAATGCACCATGGCAACTAAAACTGTAAAAGTTACTCAAACTAAAAGCGGTATCGGTCGTTTACCGAAGCACCGTGCAACCCTAACGGGTCTTGGTTTGCGTCGCATTGGTCACACTGTTGAATTAGAAGATACTCCTTCTGTTCGCGGTATGATCAACAAGGTCTACTACATGGTTAAGGTGGAGGATTAATAGATGCGTTTAAATACTCTATCTCCAGCTGCAGGCTCTAAGCATGCACCAAAGCGTGTAGGCCGTGGTATGGGCTCAGGTCTAGGTAAAACAGCGGGTCGTGGTCATAAAGGCCAAAAGTCTCGTTCTGGTGGCGGTGTACGCCCAGGATTCGAAGGTGGTCAAATGCCACTGAAAATCCGTTTACCTAAATTTGGTTTTACCTCGCGTCGCGCTATGGTAACAGCTGAAGTTCGTGTACTCGAACTGGCAAAAGTTAACGGTGATGTTATCGACTTAAACGCTCTGAAAGATGCGAACGTAATAACTCGCAACATCCAGTTTGCGAAAATTGTTCTTTCAGGTACCATTGAGCGCCCTGTGACTGTTAAAGGTCTGAAGGTAACCAAAGGTGCACGTGCAGCTATTGAAGCTGCCGGCGGTAAGATCGAGGAATAATACGTCGATGGCAAAACCAGGACTTGATTTAAAAAGCGCGAAAGGTGGACTTTCAGAATTGAAAGCTCGCCTCCTGTTCGTGATTGGTGCGATTATCGTCTTTAGAGCCGGTTCGTTTGTGCCAATTCCTGGTATTGACGCAGCTGTATTAGCAGAGCTGTTTGCTCAGCAAAGTGGAACCATCCTTGGCATGTTTAACATGTTCTCGGGTGGTGCCCTTGAGCGTGCCTCTATCTTTGCATTAGGTATTATGCCGTACATTTCGGCATCGATTATCATGCAACTGTTGACTGTCGTACATCCTGCACTCGCTGAATTGAAAAAAGAAGGCGAATCAGGACGTAAGAAAATCAGTCAATATACCAGATGGGGTACCTTAGTGCTGGGTACATTCCAGTCGGTCGGTATTGCAACCGGGTTACCAAACTTAGTGCCAGGCCTTGTGGTCAACATTGGATTTGGATTCTACTTTGTTGCGGTTGTAAGCTTAGTGACAGGAACTATGTTCCTTATGTGGCTAGGTGAGCAAATTACCGAACGTGGTATAGGTAATGGTATCTCGATTTTGATTTTCGCAGGTATTGTTGCTGGATTACCTTCCGCTATCGGCCAAACGGCTGAGCAGGCGCGTCAAGGTGACTTGAATGTGTTAGTATTGTTGTTGCTCGCGGTAATTGTGTTTGCAGTGACTTATTTTGTAGTGTTTGTGGAACGTGGTCAGCGTCGTATCGTCGTTAACTATGCTAAGCGTCAGCAAGGCCGTAAGGTGTTCGCTGCGCAAAGTACCCATCTACCGCTGAAAATAAACATGGCAGGTGTTATTCCGCCAATTTTTGCGTCAAGCATCATTTTGTTTCCTGGAACACTGGCTCAGTGGTTTGGTCAAAATGAGTCCATGTCATGGTTGAGTGATTTTTCACTGGCTGTGTCACCTGGACAACCGCTTTACTCATTATTATATGCAACAGCGATTATCTTTTTCTGTTTCTTCTATACTGCGTTGGTGTTTAACCCACGTGAAACAGCAGATAACTTGAAGAAGAGTGGTGCATTCATCCCTGGGATCCGTCCTGGAGAACAGACTTCGCGTTACATTGATAAAGTTATGACCCGTTTGACATTGGCAGGCGCGTTATACATAACCTTTATCTGCTTAATTCCGGAGTTCATGTTAATTGCGTGGAAAGTACAGTTCTATTTCGGCGGTACTTCACTACTAATTATGGTAGTCGTAATCATGGACTTCATGGCTCAGGTTCAGACGCATATGATGTCTCATCAGTATGAGTCTGTGATGAAGAAAGCTAACCTAGTTAACAAAGCGAATTTAGATCGCTTTGGTCGCTAAGTAGCTTTACGGAGTGATGAAATGAAAGTTCGAGCTTCCGTGAAGAAGATCTGCCGTAACTGCAAGATCGTCAAGCGTAGTGGCGTTGTACGCGTTATCTGTGTTGAACCAAAACACAAACAGCGTCAAGGCTAAAAGTAATTTGTTCAGCCCATGAATTGGGCTGAACAAAATTTTGTTTGCAAATCTGTCGACTGTCGAGTATCCTTTCGGGCTTTTCGCAGTTGGCCTTTAACTTTAAGGAGTGCATAGTGGCCCGTATCGCTGGCATTAACATTCCTGATCAAAAGCATACAGTCATCGCATTGACTGCTATTTTCGGCATCGGCCGTACTCGCGCTAGAGCAATCTGCGCGGCTACAGCAATCGCTGAAACTGCTAAGATCAAGGAATTGAGCGAAGCTCAAATAGACACACTACGCGAAGAAGTCGCCAAATACCTAGTAGAAGGTGACTTACGTCGTGAGATTTCAATGAACATCAAGCGTCTTATGGATCTTGGTTGTTATCGTGGTCTCCGCCATCGCCGTAGCCTGCCTCTCCGTGGGCAACGTACTAAGACCAATGCGCGTACGCGTAAAGGTCCACGTAAACCTATTAGAAAGTAACGGGAAGGTAAAGCAATGGCTAAAGTTCCGTCACGTTCTCCGCGTAAGCGCGTACGTAAACAGGTTGCAGATGGCATGGCTCATATCCATGCTTCTTTCAACAACACTATTGTCACCATTACAGATCGTCAAGGTAATGCGTTGTCATGGGCTACTTCAGGTGGTTCAGGTTTCCGTGGTTCACGTAAATCTACTCCATTTGCTGCACAGGTGGCTGCTGAGCGTGCAGGTGCTGCTGCTCAAGACTACGGTTTAAAAAACCTTGAAGTGTTTGTGAAGGGTCCAGGTCCAGGTCGTGAGTCAGCCATTCGTGCGCTGAACGCTGTTGGTTATAAAATTACCAACATTACCGATGTGACGCCGATCCCTCATAATGGTTGTCGTCCTCCTAAAAAGCGTCGTGTATAACGCCGTTTCATTAGGATAGTTGGAGAAAGATCATGGCAAGATACTTGGGTCCCAAGCTCAAGCTCAGCCGCCGAGAAGGTACAGACCTTTTCTTAAAAAGCGGTGTGAGAGCAATCGATTCAAAGTGTAAACTGGAAACTGCACCTGGACAACATGGCGCTCGTAAGCCACGTTTGTCAGAGTACGGTACTCAGTTACGCGAAAAACAAAAAGTTCGTCGTATTTACGGTGTGTTAGAAAAACAATTCCGTAACTATTACAAAGATGCTGCACGTACTAAAGGCAACACAGGTGAAAACCTGCTTCAGCTTTTAGAAACCCGTCTTGATAACGTTGTTTATCGTATGGGCTTCGGTGCAACTCGTGCAGAATCACGTCAGCTAGTAAGCCATAAATCTATTATGGTTAACGGTCGTGTTGTTAACATTCCATCATTCAAAGTGTCTGCGAATGATGTTGTGAGCATCCGCGAGAAGTCACGTACTCAAGCTCGTATTAAAGCGGCTTTAGAAGTGGCAGCTCAACGCGAGAAGCCTACATGGGTTGAAGTCGACAACGCGAAAATGGAAGGTGCTTTCAAGCGCGTTCCAGAACGTAGCGATTTGTCTGCGGAAATTAACGAACAGCTGATCGTCGAGCTTTACTCTAAGTAAGGCTAACAAACAAGAGAGGACACAATGCAGGGTTCTGTTACAGAATTTCTTAAACCGCGTCTCGTTGATATCGAGCAGGTTAACTCAACACGTGCCAAGGTTACATTGGAACCACTTGAGCGTGGTTTCGGCCACACTTTAGGTAACGCGTTGCGTCGCATCCTATTGTCGTCTATGCCCGGCTGCGCGGTTACCGAAGTCGAGATTGACGGTGTACTGCACGAATACAGCAGTAAGGAAGGCGTTCAAGAAGATATCCTTGAGATCTTGTTAAACCTGAAAGGGTTAGCAGTGACCATCGAGGGTAAAGACGAGGCTATGCTTACGTTGAGCAAGTCCGGCGCAGGCCCTGTCATCGCAGCAGATATCACGCATGATGGTGATGTCACTATCGTGAATCCTGATCATATTATCTGTCATCTGACAGGTAACAATGATATCAGCATGCGTATTCGCGTTGAGCGTGGTCGTGGTTATGTACCAGCATCTGCTCGTGCACAAACCGAAGACGATGATCGCCCAATCGGCCGCTTGCTGGTTGATGCTTCTTTCTCGCCAGTTGCACGTATTGCCTACAATGTAGAAGCAGCACGTGTAGAACAGCGTACTGACTTAGATAAACTCGTTATTGATATGACCACAAACGGTACTATCGATCCTGAGGAAGCTATCCGTCGTTCTGCAACTATTCTGGCTGAACAGCTAGATGCGTTTGTAGAGTTACGTGACGTGACTGAGCCAGAGCTGAAAGAAGAGAAACCGGAATTCGATCCGATTCTGCTGCGTCCTGTCGACGATTTAGAGCTAACTGTACGTTCGGCTAACTGCTTGAAAGCCGAAGCGATTCATTACATCGGAGATCTGGTACAGCGCACTGAAGTTGAGTTGCTGAAAACCCCGAACTTAGGTAAGAAATCTCTTACTGAAATTAAGGACGTTTTAGCTTCTCGCGGACTGTCGTTAGGTATGCGTTTGGAAAACTGGCCTCCAGCTAGTTTAGCAGACGACCTATAAGTCTCAGGTTTGTACAGATTTAGGTTATAAGGATTAGGTCATGCGCCATCGTAAGAGTGGTCGTCAACTAAACCGTAACAGCAGTCATCGCCAAGCCATGTTTCGCAACATGGCCGGTTCACTAGTTCGTCATGAGATCATCAAGACAACTGTGGCTAAAGCGAAAGAACTGCGTCGCGTAGTTGAGCCTCTGATAACACTTGCTAAGAGTGACAGCGTTGCAAACCGTCGTTTAGCGTTTGCACGTACTCGCGACGCTGAAGTCGTTGGTAAGTTATTTACTGAGTTGGGTCCACGTTACCAGGAACGTCCTGGTGGCTATACCCGTATCCTTAAGTGCGGTTTACGTGCTGGTGATAAAGCCCCTATGGCTTACATCGAGCTAGTTGGTCGCCCAGAAGCTGCTCAAGCTGTTGATGTTGAAGCTGCTGAGTAATTAAGGTTACACTTTTAAAAAGCCGGGCATTAGCCCGGCTTTTTTATGCCTTTTTTACTATTTTACCCAAAGTGTGGTTTTCCGATTTCTTTTGGAAGGACGATATTCCATTTAGCTAAGCCTTTCTGGCTAAACATGTATTTTCCAAGATCATCTGTTACTGGGAAAATATTTTCGGGTTTCTCGCCGCCGAGTATTTTTGTCGCCATATTCGCTGCAATCTTGCCATGATGATAGCCATCGAGAACATAGCCACCAATATTACCTTCAGCAGAGACACTAAATCCCCAAAACCCAAAATTCGGTACCGGAGTATGTTCAGATATCCATTTTAGGAGCTGATCTGCATCTACTGAGTGATTATCTGCATCTCTAACTGTGTGGTATAGCGCCACGACTATAGCGTTATAACCCTGTTCCTTCGCGGTTAATACATTCCGCTGCCAATCCGTTAGCTGTGACAATTGCACTAAATTAACTTCGATATCGCCTAACATGCTTGAGTGTTGTTTACTGATGTATTCAGCCGCTGAGTCAGAGGTGACTCCTTGGTCGAATAGAACTAAGATTTTTCTATGCACAGTTTGCGGTAGTAAACGTTGAATGAGCAGTAGTGAACGTCGTAGTAGTGGTCTCTCAATGACGCCTGTGAAGCGTTTGTGTTCATTGAGATGATATTCTCTAGGATTCATGTTCACCCCTAAATAGACTACTGGGATTAGGCTGTCATTTAGGCGCTGGTGTAAGAGATTAACCGCATTATCATCGGCGAGAATAACCAATTGAGGTGCTTGTTGTTGAATGTATTTCCATGCTAAGTCAGCTCGTTCAGTAAATTGCTCTTGGGGTAAGCGTTTGGTATCCATCTCGAAATAACTAACATCGTGGTGAGGGCTGAGCGTGTCATAAATCGCTTGATAGTATTCTTGGTCCCATTGATAGCTATGATGGTAGCTTTCGATAACAACAACTTTAGCAGCATTGGCTTCCTGAGAGAGGCCTACCAAGCAGATAATTAGGAAGCTTAGAATGTGTTGTAAACTAGAGTTTAGTTGTCTTATTTGAATCATATACAGTCTTAGGTATTGGCGCTGCCTAGAGTATAGTCCACCTTTAATTGTGCATATTGAGATAATAAAAAAGCCTCACTAGTTATTAAGCTAGGAGGCTTAGTTTGTACGCTATTGCTGATCCATCAATAACCTACTTAGTATCTGGTGCCTTTTGCTGGCTATAATCTAACTTTTCGTGCTTTTGGCCCATGGCTTCAGCAACTTCTGGTGGCATGTAGTTTTCATCATGCTTGGCCAGTACTTCAGTAGCTTCTAGTTTGCCATCAGCACCCAGTACACCCTGAGCAACAATGCCTTGTCCTTCACGGAAAAGATCGGGCAATAGGTCGTCATAAGTGACCAGTACTTCACCGCCGAGGGAGTCATGTACTGCAAATTCGACATGCAAGCTTTTGGGATCTCGCACCATAGAACCTACCGTCACCATACCGCCGACACGAATACGTTGGCCAATTTCAGGTTTTACGCCAGTGTCTGTCTTGCCGTGGACAATTTCAGACGGAGTATAGAATAAGTTCAAGTTGGAGTTCAGCGCATAGAGCAAAAGCGAAGTAATCGCAGCAACGCCACCGATTAATGCTACAGCTAATGTCAGTCTTTTTTTGCGTCTTGGGTTCACGATTTAGTACTCCTGGTTTCTTTTAGGCGTTCTTCTCTATCCATCTTCTTCGCGATATCAATTAACACCTTACGCTTTTGGCGTGCGCTGGTAATGATGAGCGTAGAGAGGCAGAAGAAGGTCACTCCGTAGGATAGCCATACATAGAATGCATAGCCGCCCATATTAAAAAAATCACTGATTGAATCGAATTGCATCATTTGACCTCCTCCGCTTTAGCTAGTTCACGAACCCAAGGGCGCATGCCATTTCTTGCTAAAATTTCTGCTCTAAAGCGAACAATAGTGATGGCGCCAATCATAAGACCGAAGCCCAGTATGTTAATTAACAGTGGATAGAGCATTTCTGTCGACATTGTCGATTTCTCGGTAATGCGTATTGTCGACGGTTGATGTAATGAGCTCCACCATTCAACTGAGTATTTGATGATAGGAATATTGATCACACCGACGATCGCTAAGATCCCTGCTGCACGAGCTGCGAGCACTTTATCCTCAAATGAGGCATAGAGCGAGATCACACCTAGATATAGGAATAGTAATACCAGCTCAGAAGTTAAGCGTGCATCCCATACCCACCAAGCACCCCACATAGGTTTACCCCATGCTGCTCCGGTAAAGAGTGCGATAAAGGTTATTACTGCACCAATGGGAGCAATAGATGCTGCAGCCCAGTCGGCAAGTTTTATTTGCCAAACTAGACCGATAAAGGCCGCTGTTGCCATACCCATATAAGCCGCCATTGACATAGACGCGGCAGGAACATGGATAAAGATAATACGGTAGCTATCACCCTGCTGGTAATCCGTCGGCGCGAAGACTAGTCCCCATGTAGTGCCAACAGCAATCAATAGACCGGCTAAGATCGCAAACCATGGAAATAACGTTCCTGATAATTTATATGCGCGTTCAGGATCCGCGTAAGGGTGTAACCATTTCCACATTTTAGTTAGTACTCACTCGCAGAGATGCACCAATTGCAAAAGGTGCTAAGGTTAACGATCCGACCAGCATAGCGCCTATTATAGCGAGCTGACCATCATAGGGTAAATTCATTCCTGCCGCGTCTATGGCACTCGTTGCAAAAATGAGTACTGGGATATATAGGGGCAAAATAAGTAAGCTGAGTAATACGCCGCCTTTCCTTAGACCGACGGTTAATGCCACACCAATAGCACCTAACAGCGACAATACTGGCGTGCCTAGCGCAAGCGTCGAAATTAACGCACCGTAGCTGTTGCCGTCTAGATTGAGTAATACCGCTAACAGTGGTGCGATAATAATCAGTGGCACACCAGTTAAAATCCAGTGGGCTAACACTTTAGCTAATACGAGAATGGCTAATGGCTGTGGACTTAATAGCATTTGTTCTAAGCTACCATCACTAAAGTCGGCTTTGAAAAGCCTTTCAAGTGACAACATTGATGCTAATAATGCGGCGACCCAAATAATCCCCGGTGCCACACGTGCTAACATTTGCGGCTCTGGTCCAATTCCCAGCGGAAACAAGGTAACGACCATAATAAAAAATAGCAGTGGGTTAAAAATGTCGCCGCGGTGGCGAATAGCAATTTTAAGATCTCGCTGCAGCAAGGTGAAAAATGCTTGGGTAAAACTGATGCCTCTTTTCATTGAGCCTGACCTTATATGAAGCGATAATCGAGACGAATTTTACGAAGCCTATCATCTGTGATAATGCCCATATCTTGGTGAGTTGTGAGGATCACACAGCCACCATTATCCGCATGCTGAATAAATAACTGCTCCAGTTCTTCGACGCCTTTTTTATCGATTGCAGTAAAAGGTTCGTCAAGGATCCAAATTTTACAGTTGCTATGCCACAATCTTGATAGCGCTGTTCTGCGATGCTGGCCTGCGGATAAATGCCCCGCGAGAGCTTCTTCAAAGCCCGTTAAATTGACTTTGGCTAAAATCTCTGACGTATCAAAGTCATCATAACCACTGATTCTTAAATTGAAATTAAGGTTTTCTTCGGCAGTCAGCTCGCATTTCACGCCAGCTAAATGGCCTAAATACAAGAGGTCTTCATTGTATTCATCGCGGCAACGGTTTATGTCTTCATTAATGTAAAAAGTTTGTCCGGCATAGGGGCGAGAAAGGCCCGCCAATATGCGTAATAAACTGGTCTTGCCTGCGCCGTTAGGGCCTTCAATCTGAACAATGTCACCGGCATTTATATCAAAACTTAACTCATCAAAAAGGATACGTTCTTCGCGGATACAGGTCAGCTTGCTGGCTGACACTAATGTGGTTTCTTTAGTTATATTTGTCACTGAACCCTCTATCTCAAGCCGGAAGGAAACACAAGTCATTCTAACACAAACGTTATTGGGGGTTTACTCTTGGTTTGCACTAGATGTCAGCAATATGATGTGGTTCCAATAACCGCAATATTTATCGAACTTTTTTACGACTTGCTAATATATTAACGAATTTGTCATCCTTGTCGCCTGATTCATTTTGTGTTGAGATTCTAATCACAAAAAGATGAGATTTCTTGAAGTTTGTAGTAATCTTAGTCGGCTATAATGAGTCTGCCTAAGTAAGGGCGGCGCCGAGCTTTGTACGTATTTGCATTAGGAACATTGAACATGAAAAAACTGTTAGCAATGACTGCTGTCGCTGCTTTGACTATGTCAGTTAACGCTTCAGCTCAAGATGCTGAGGCTATTTATAATAAGGCATGTACCGTATGCCACAGTATGGGTGTTGCTGGTGCTCCAAAAGTACACAACGCTGCAGAATGGGAACCACGCTTAGCTAAGGGTGTTGACGCTCTAGTGAAGAGTGTGAAAACCGGTCTGAATGCTATGCCACCAGGCGGTATGTGTACTGATTGTACTGATGATGATTACAAAGCTGCTATCAAATTTATGTCTACAGCTAAGTAATTCTTCAGATATAAAAAAACCGGCGAAAGCCGGTTTTTTTATATCTGCAATTAACTGCGATTTATTGCACTTGAGTATCAAGTACTAGGTTCGCTGTATCGCCTACGGCGACTTTACTGATCTTGCCTTGAATATCACCCGTTTGCGGTTTGATATTACCTTGTTTAGAGAGTACAGCAATCACTTCCACATTGGCTGCATCGCTTAACTTCACATCACCACCCATACCGCTGCTGTCATCTAATGTCACTGTAATCGGGAAAGACTTAGCACTGACTTTGGTTGCAGCTAATGGGACTTTAGGTCCTTCAGTTGCACGGGCAAAGATGAAAATGGTGTCTTCTGGACTGGCTTTAGCCGCAAGTTCTGCAGAGATAGATATAGTGACATTGACCGATTTAGCACTCGCTTTGACTTGCTTATGTGCATCATCATTTGGCATGCCAGCGGTTTCCGACTGCATGCGTAAGTTAGCGGTTTCGATTGCATTCATAAGAGCTGCACGATCAACGTCGGCACGACCGCTATCTAAAATCGTTTGCCAAGAGGTGATGGCTTTCTTGTAGTCAGCAGTAAAGAAAGCATCCATACCCACGAGCAGTAGCGTTGAAGGATCTTGGGCATCCATAGCTAAGGACTCATCGATAAGAGCTTGGATTTGCGGTGTCATTTGTTGACCCGCTTTGTAATACATCGCCGTTGCTTTTGGACCGAGCAATTCTGCATGCTTTCCGACTAATTCGATTACTTTATCGAAAGCCGCAATCGCTTTATCGTATTGGTTTGCTGATACATAAGCATGACCTAAGCTAAACCACAGTTGGCTGTTTTCTGGCTCGGCTTTAACTTGAGCTTCCATCATCTGCACGCGTTGCATCATGATTTGAGCCGTATCCATTCCTGCATGTGGATTCGCAGGTTGTTGAGCACTATCAATATTCTCGAAGGCACCTAAGTGTTGATAGAGATAGCCTGAGATAACAATCAAACAAACTGACATGATCGACGGCCACAGAATCGTCTTTGGCTTTATTTGGTTGACCAGTGAATCATCGCTCGCTTGTTTGATGTCTTGGAGTAGACTGATTTCCAGTTCTTTCTTCAATGCATCAAATTCGGCTTGATCGAGTAGCTCTTCACTTAATTCTTTTTCAAGAACGCCTAAGCGCTCATTGAACAATTCAAGGTTCGTTTGTTTACGAACTCCAGCTTCTTCCGTTTTCAGCAATTTTTGCTGTCTGAAGTGCGGGATCCAAATCAGCATCAGGCCGACTAACATAACAAGCGCAATAAAAATCCAAAATGTCGTCATTGTTTCTATATTCACTTTAGTTTGCAGAAAGCGGAGTAACCGCTAGGCTTGGAAGCAAGATTATACGTAAAGATTGTTCATTGAACAGTAATATAAGGTAATCCCAGTGCTGAAAGCTTATAGTTGGGCACTGGTTCACAAATTGATTCTTCTTGTAAATTTTGTATGAAACTTAAGTGTCATTTGTCGGTCACATGCAGAACTGAGCCTCTTCCGTGACTTTCATCGACCTCTAAAATTGAGAATGAGACAAGTAACCCAGTTTTGTACGAAAGAGGCAGACAGGAACAATAGCAAATACTAAAATGAGCAAAATTTCGTGCATTTGCGTGAATAGCATGTTGTGCGTTGAGATAGAGTCTTTCTAAATCAACATATTATTGAAGACTGAGGAAAACCCATGATCCCAGAACTTGGACACTTTGCGTTGATAATAGGGGTGGCTTTTGCCTTCTTATTAATCAGCGTCCCCCTAATAGGTGTTGCCAGAAAAGACCAATACCTTGTTAGGTACGCTTGGCCATTAACGTACGGAATGTTCTTTTTTATTACCTTATCTGTTGTCGTGCTGGCTTATAGTTTTGCCGTCGATGATTTCTCGGTCGCCTATGTGGCACATCATTCAAATTCTCAGTTACCTATCTTCTTTAAGATCTCGGCCGTATGGGGCGGTCATGAAGGGTCACTGTTATTTTGGGTGTTTGCTTTATCAACTTGGGCGGCTGCGGTTGCCTTGTTTAGCAAAGGTTTAGAAGAAGTGTTTACTGCCCGTGTGCTGGCAGTATTGGCTCTTATTGTGATTGGCTTTAGTTTGTTTATGCTACTCACATCTAGCCCATTTGAACGTTTATTCCCGATCCCAGCCGAAGGTCGTGACTTAAATCCAATGCTGCAGGACGTGGGATTAATCTTCCATCCTCCTATGTTGTACTTGGGTTATGTGGGCTTCTCTGTAAGCTTTGCATTTGCGATTGCTGCGCTGATGAGCGGCCGTCTCGATTCTGCATGGGCTCGTTGGACTCGTCCATGGACATTGGCTGCTTGGACCTTCCTTACGGGCGGTATCGCACTAGGATCTTGGTGGGCTTATTATGAATTAGGCTGGGGCGGTTGGTGGTTCTGGGATCCTGTTGAGAACGCCTCTTTTATGCCTTGGTTAGTGGGTACTGCGCTTGTTCACTCTTTGATTGTGACTGAGAAACGCGGCGCCTTCCGTAACTGGACTGTATTACTGTCTATTTTCGCTTTCTCTTTAAGTTTGCTTGGTACCTTTATTGTTCGCTCTGGTGTATTAACCTCAGTGCATTCATTCGCAGCCGATCCAAGCCGCGGTATGTTCATCCTGTTGTTACTTGGTTTAGCTGTTGGCGGTTCATTAACACTGTTTGCTTTACGTGCCAGTGAAATGAGTAGTCCTGCCCGTTTCGAGCTTAAGTCTAAAGAAACAATGCTCTTAGTATGTAACGTGCTACTGACGGTTGCCGCAGGTACGGTACTATTGGGTACATTATATCCATTGCTCATCGACGCGCTTGGCATGGGTAAAATCTCTGTTGGACCCCCATACTTTAATGCGGTGTTCGTGCCTATCGTATTAGTGCTATTTGGCTTTATGGGTATTGGTCCAATTATTCGTTGGAAAAAATCGAAAGCGGGCGAGCTTAAGCGTCAGCTATTGATCCCAGCAATGATTGCTGCTGTTATCGGTATTGTGACGCCTTTTATCGTCGATGGTGTATTCAATATTTGGGTTACCTTTGGTATTGCAGCCGCGGCTTGGATTATTCTGGCTACCGCAAGAGCGGCCTATAACATGGTCAAGTCGAAAGAAGGTGATATCAGCATCAGTCGCATGGGCCGTAGTCAGCTTGGTATGATCTTCGCGCATCTCGGTATTGCCGTTTCTGTGATTGGTGCCACTATGGTGTCAAATTACTCGATTGAGAAAAGTGTTCGTATGGGACCTGGTGTAAGCCAAGAGCTCGCCGGTTATACTTTTAAGTATCTCGAGACCAAAAACGTCGTGGGTCCTAACTACACTGCACAGCAGGGACAGATAGAGATCTACAAGGGCGATGAGCTACTGACATTACTAAAACCCGATCGTCGTCAATATAATGTGCGAACTATGGATATGACAGAAGCCGGTATTGACTGGGGTCTATTCCGTGACTTGTACGTGACTATGGGCGATCCTATTACCAGCACTGAATTTGCGGTTCGTTTAAACTATAAGCCGTTCGTGCGTTGGTTATGGTTTGGGGCAATTTTCATGATGATAGGTGGATTCTTCGCTGCATCGGATAAACGTTACCGTGCGAAAGTCACTGCAGCCGTCGCGCCTTTGGCCGAAAAGGCAAAATTGGCAACGGCTCAATAATTGGGGAATGTATGAAGAAGTTGGTTCTGTTTATCCCATTGGTCA
Organism: Shewanella sp. SM55; assembly: GCF_025654025.1. Taxonomy (NCBI): domain Bacteria; kingdom Pseudomonadati; phylum Pseudomonadota; class Gammaproteobacteria; order Alteromonadales; family Shewanellaceae; genus Shewanella; species Shewanella sp. SM55. The sequence continues at coordinate 23,449 of NZ_JAKKRS010000025.1, forward strand.
TATTTCTCGCCATGGGGGTGTTTCTATATAAAGGGTTATTTCTGAATCCGCAGCAATTGGATTCAGCACTGGAAGGGAAGCCTATTCCGGCTTTCCAACTGGAACGCCTAGAAACACCGGCTGAGATAATAACGAATGAGCAATTAAAAGGTAAGGTATCATTACTTAACGTATGGGCGACGTGGTGTCCATCTTGTAAATATGAGCATCCTTTCTTAGTGATGCTAAAACGTAAAAATCTTTTGCCAATTTACGGGATCAACTATCGTGATGAGCGTGTTCCTGCGTTAGAAGAGTTAAAACGTCAGGGCGATCCCTACAACGTTAATATTTATGATAAAGATGGGCGTTTAGGATTAGATCTTGGCGTTTATGGTGCTCCAGAGAGTTTTATTGTTGATCACAACGGTATTATCCGTTTCCGTTATGCAGGTCCAATTGACCAACGTGTATGGAGTGAAACCCTTTACCCTATGATCCAACAATTACAAGCTGAAGCAGCGAAGGATGGCGCAGCATGAGAACGCTGATAAAAATCATAGGTGGTCTAGTGCTGATGTTCAGCATGACGACCGCTGTCATGGCAACACCAGTTGATACTTACGAATTCAAGTCACCTGAAAATCAAAAGCGCGGTTTGTCTTTGGCCCATGAACTACGTTGTCCACAGTGTCAAAACCAAAATTTGATCGACTCCAATTCACCCGTTGCTCGAGATCTGCGTCTTGAGGTATTCAAGATGGTTGACGAAGGAAAAGGGGATGATGAGATCATCGAGTTTATGACCAGTCGTTATGGTGAGTTTGTTCTCTATAAACCTAAGATGGAAACCAAGACCTACATTCTCTGGTTAGGTCCTATTGGTTTATTACTTCTGGGTCTAGTGATTGGATTCATCTTCATTCGTAAGCAACGTATTGGCGGTAATGTGCCGAACGAAATTAGCGCAGAAGATCAGCGCGAGTTAGATACCTTGCTAAAGCGCAATACAAAATGAAGCATAAAGTCATAACGGCATTCATGTTGTCATCCATTCTTTCGGTATTTGTTGCTGGGGTCGCGCATGCGTACCCTGGTATGCAGCAAACGGCTAAACCGATGGAATCAACGGTTGATTTGATTAATGTACTGCCAAAGACTTTTCCTATTGAGCCTGTTGCCTTTAATGATGTCGATGGTAAAGCTATCGACTTCAGCCAATTTAAAGGCAAGATCATTATGGTTAACATGTGGGCGACTTGGTGTCCGCCATGTGTCAGAGAGTTGCCTGCAATCGAAAGGTTAGCAACTAAGTTCAAGACTGAAGATTTTGTCGTGCTGCCTATCTCTATTGATGCAGAAGGTAAGCAGCAGGTTCAGCCGTTCTTAAGTTCATTGGGTATGGCGAATTTCAACTCTTACTACGATCAACCACAAAGTCTTGGGAACGTTTTTCCGCTCGACACGATTCCTGCGACCTTTATTCTTGATCAACAGGGTCAATTAATTGCCTTTGTTCGATCCTATGTTGATTGGGATGACGTAAAAGCCGTCTCGCTAATCCAAGGTTTTATCGATAAAGGCAGCAAAAAGCCCAATTAATGGGCACTTTGCATGTAAAATAATCGCCGCTGTTTAAAAGATCGCCATGCGATCTTTTTTCATTTAAAAAGCCCTTGCACAAAAAGTTTCACTGCCTATAATGCGCATCCACTGACACGGCAGGCAGCGTTAAGCAGGCTGGTGTGACAGTTCATCGATGTGTTTACTGATTGATGAGTGTTGAGAAAGTTTGCAAAAACTCCTTGACGTGAAACGGAAAATGCGTAGAATACGCAGCCCTAGCCAACTGGAAGCGTTCGACGCTCAGTGTGGTACTCACCTTCTCTTACGAGGTTGAGTTGCTCTTTAACAAGATAAAACAAGAAATCTGTGTGGACACTCACAGGTGTTGAGTTAATCGAAATTACTTTACTTTCGAGTAAGTAATCAAAAATTTAAATCAATGTTTTCAAGTCATTCTCCTCAACGAGAAGCGTGATTGAGTGTTCATAGTAATATGTACATACAGTAATGTATGAATTGAAACGCAATGCTTCTTAGTGAGCAAAGCGAATCAAAACAGTAGAATTCATTGAGCCGTTTGACGAAAGTCAAACAACAAAACTTTAATTGAAGAGTTTGATCATGGCTCAGATTGAACGCTGGCGGCAGGCCTAACACATGCAAGTCGAGCGGCAGCACAAGGGAGTTTACTTCTGAGGTGGCGAGCGGCGGACGGGTGAGTAATGCCTAGGGATCTGCCCAGTCGAGGGGGATAACAGTTGGAAACGACTGCTAATACCGCATACGCCCTACGGGGGAAAGGAGGGGACCTTCGGGCCTTCCGCGATTGGATGA
>NZ_JAKKRS010000026.1:0-16463 GCF_025654025.1 Shewanella sp. SM55
GCACTGGATTCTTACATTCCAGAACCACAACGTGACATCGATAAGCCGTTCCTACTGCCAATCGAAGACGTATTCTCAATTTCAGGCCGTGGTACAGTAGTTACTGGTCGTGTTGAGCGTGGTATTGTTAAAGTGGGTGACGAAGTTGAAATCGTTGGTGTTCGCACAACGACTAAAACAACGTGTACTGGTGTAGAAATGTTCCGTAAACTGCTTGACGAAGGTCGTGCAGGCGAGAACTGTGGTGTGTTATTACGTGGTACTAAGCGTGATGACGTAGAACGTGGTCAAGTATTGGCTAAACCAGGTTCAATCAACCCACACACCACTTTTGAATCAGAAGTTTACGTTCTGTCAAAAGAAGAAGGTGGACGTCACACTCCATTCTTCAAAGGCTACCGTCCACAGTTCTACTTCCGTACAACTGACGTAACCGGTACTATCGAACTGCCAGAAGGCGTAGAGATGGTAATGCCTGGCGACAACATCAAAATGGTAGTGACTCTGATTTGCCCAATCGCGATGGACGAAGGTTTACGCTTCGCAATCCGTGAAGGTGGTCGTACAGTTGGTGCTGGTGTAGTAGCTAAAATCATTGCTTAATTGCGATAGAAATTAGTTTGAAAAGGAAGCTTCGGCTTCCTTTTTTGTTTAAGTGGATTATTTCATAGGTTTTGTGGTTTGCATGGGATTCGCATCCTTGCTTACAAAGTCGAATAAGAATACAATCTATGGCCGATTTTTGACCCTGAGCTTATGCTATTTTGCGTTTCTAAGGGTGTTCGGAAATGCAGAGTGATGTGGGATTATGCCCGTCAATTAATGTGCTCTAAGCTCAGGCCGTATTGAGTAACGGAAAAACCGATGACAACAAATACTGAAAACCAGAACAATTCTCTGGATATCGTGAAGTGGGGTTTAGTGATTGTATTGCTAGCCGCTGCTGTTATTGGCAATCAAATGTATAGCGAAGCCAGTGCCGTCATACGTGCGCTTAGTGTTATCGTTGCATTCGCTATTGCTGGTTTTATTGCGCTTCAGACTGTAAAAGGTAAAAAAGCGTTAGCTTTTGCCCGTGAAGCGCATATCGAAGTGCGCAAGGTTGTATGGCCGACGCGTCAAGAAGCGCTAAACACCACTTTTATTGTCCTTGCAGCAACAGGTATCTTAGCTCTTATCCTTTGGGGTATGGATGCTGTGTTAATGCGAATTGTCAATTTTATCACTGGCGTATAGGCACCTCGAATGACTGAAGCTAAAGAAGCTAAAAAAAGATGGTATGTAGTGCAGGCATTCTCAGGCTATGAAGGCCGAGTTTGTAAGTCACTGATTGAATATATTAAAATGCATGGCATGGAAGCATACTTCGGTGAAGTATTGGTTCCGACTGAAGAAGTCATCGAAATGCGTGCAGGTCAGCGTCGCAAGAGCGAACGTAAGTTTTTCCCTGGCTATGTGTTAGTCCAGATGGAAATGAACGATGACAGCTGGCATTTAGTCAAAAGCATCCCGCGTGTTTTAGGCTTTATTGGCGGAACGTCTGATCGTCCTGCCCCAATTTCAGATAAAGAAGCTGATGCAATTCTGCGTCGCTTACAAGAAACGACAGCGTCACCGACTCATAGAACCATATTTGAGCCTGGTGAAGTGGTACGTGTGTGTGATGGTCCATTTGCTGACTTTAACGGTACCGTTGAAGAGGTGGATTATGATAAGAGCCGCGTGAAAGTATCAGTGATGATCTTTGGTCGTTCTACGCCTGTTGAACTTGATTTTAGTCAAGTTGAAAAAGGCTGATTAAATAAACTACAAAATCCGTTTGGCAACGGGTGCGAATTTCTATATAATTCGCACCCGTTGTTTTCGGGGGAGCATGTCAGCATGTCGCTGATGCGCGTTTGAACCCAAACTGAGGAAATGTCAGATGGCAAAGAAGATTGATGCTTATATTAAGCTACAAGTAAAATCCGGTTCTGCGAACCCATCACCACCAGTTGGTCCAGCTTTGGGTCAAAAAGGTGTGAACATCATGGAATTCTGTAAAGCGTTTAACGCCCGTACAGAAAAAATGGAAAAAGGCATGCCTATTCCAGTCGTGATCACTGTTTACAGTGACCGTTCATTCACTTTTGAAACTAAGACTTCTCCAGCGTCTTACTTACTGAAGACTGCTGCAGGCCTGAAATCAGGTTCTCCACGTCCAAACACTCAGAAAGTGGGTACTATCGCTCGCGCTAAAGTTCAAGAAATTGCTGAACTGAAAGCTGCCGATATGACTGGTGCTGACATTGAAGCGATGACTCGCTCAATCGAAGGTACTGCGCGTTCAATGGGTTTGGTTGTAGAGGATTAATATAATGGCAAAGCTAACTAAACGCATGCGCGTAATTCGCGAAAAAGTTGACGGTACTAAAAGCTACGATATCAACGAAGCTGTTGCTCTGTTAAAAGAATTAGCAACTGCAAAATTCGTTGAAAGTGTAGACGTAGCAGTTAACTTGGGTATTGACCCACGTAAATCTGACCAAAACGTTCGTGGTGCAACAGTGTTGCCACACGGTACTGGTCGTGACGTTCGCGTTGCAGTATTTACACAAGGTGCAAATGCTGAAGCTGCTAAAGCCGCTGGCGCAGAGCTAGTTGGTATGGATGATCTGGCTGAGAAAATCAAAGCCGGTGAAATGAACTTTGACGTAGTTATCGCATCTCCAGATGCAATGCGCGTTGTTGGTATGTTAGGTCAAATCTTAGGCCCACGTGGTTTAATGCCTAACCCTAAAACAGGTACAGTAACGCCAAACGTTGCTGAAGCTGTTAAGAACGCCAAAGCGGGTCAAGTTCGTTACCGTAACGACAAGAACGGTATTATCCACACTACTATCGGTAAAGTGGATTTCACACCAGTTCAATTGAAAGAAAACTTGGAAGCGTTAGTGTCAGCACTGAAAAAGGCTAAGCCTGCAGTTGCTAAAGGCATTTTCGTGAAAAAGATCAGCATCTCTACCACTATGGGTGCAGGTGTTGCAGTTGATCAAGCTACGCTTGAAACAACTCTATAATTTTACAAAGCGGGTGCATTAGTCTATAATGCGCGCACTTTGTGGGTTGAAGCCTGTTTTATCTTCTGTTTAGGCGGAGTTTAACTCAGGTTTCCGTCCAAGACCGCAGGTGTTTTTTGTAAAAATAACTTAATTTCCTGCGTAGACGGTGTCAGGCCCCAGCTAAAATTTTTTACTGGATAATCTGCACCGTAAGTCACTAAATACATAAGTATTTAGTATGGTAAATACTAGGGAATACCCTAGGTAGAATCCAGGAGTAAAGCCAATGGCATTAAGACTCGAAGACAAAAAAGCGATTGTTGCTGAAGTCAACGAAGCTGCCAAAGGTGCGCTATCTGCAGTTGCCGCTGATTCTCGCGGTGTGACTGTAGGTGCTATGACCGGTCTGCGTAAAAAAGCTCGCGAAGCTGGTGTATATGTACGTGTAGTACGTAACACGCTAGCTCGTCGTGCTGTTGAAGGTACTGCTTTTGAGTGCCTAGCAGAAACGTTCACTGGCCCAACTTTGATTGCTTTTTCTTTAGAGCACCCAGGTGCTGCAGCACGTCTGTTAAAAGACTTTGCTAAAGAACAAGCTAACTTCGAAGTTAAAGGCGCAGCCTTTGAAGGGAATTTCATCCCTGCAGCTGAAATTGATCGTTTGGCGAAACTGCCAACATACGAAGAAGCACTAGCTCAGTTAATGATGACTATGAAAGAAGCATCTGCTGGCAAGTTCGTTCGTACACTGGCCGCCCTGCGCGATCAAAAACAAGAAGCCGCTTAATTTCAAGCTGGCTGCTTAATAAAATTGAATTCAGAACAATAGGAAACATTTGTTATGTCTATCACTAAAGACCAAATCTTAGAAGCCTTTGCAGCTATGTCTGTAATGGAAGTTGTTGAACTGATCGAAGCTATGGAAGAGAAGTTCGGCGTTTCTGCCGCTGCTGCTGTTGTTTCTGGCGGTGCAGAAGCAGTTGTTGTTGAAGAACAAACAGAATTCAACGTAGTTCTGACTGCTCACGGCGACAACAAAGTTGCAGTTATTAAAGCCATCCGTGGCGCAACTGGTTTAGGCCTGAAAGAAGCTAAAGCTATGTCTGAAGCTGCTCCAGTAGCAGTTAAAGAAGGCGTTTCTAAAGAAGAAGCTGAAGCTCTGAAGAAAGAACTTACTGAAGCTGGTGCTTCTGTAGAAATTAAGTAAGCTATTATTTAGCTTGCTCACCCAAGCCACTTGGGTGGAGGCTGGCGGTTTTTTAACCGTCGGCCTTTTTTGCGCTATATGCGCTGGCGATTTTTTTTCACCGTTTGTCGCCAAATTTTGCAGTCCCTAGCAGAGATTACTGGTTAGGTTCTTGCCATCAACGGTGATGGGCAAACGTGCTGAATTTTAATAACTTAAGTTATTTATTCAGTCTTGGTCACATCTCGTAAGCAGAGGAAACCCATGGTTTACTCCTATTCTGAAAAGAAGCGTATTCGCAAAGACTTTGGTAAGCGTCCAAAAGTTTTGGATATCCCTTATTTATTGTCTATCCAGCTAGACTCTTTTAAGAAGTTCACCGATCAAGATCCTACCGGTGAGCGCGGTTTAGAAGCCGCCTTCCGTAGCGTTTTTCCCATCAAGAGCTTTTCTGGTAACTCAGAACTGCAATACGTCAGCTATAAGCTTGGCGAGCCTGTTTTTGATGTGAAAGAGTGTCAGATCCGTGGTGTTACGTATTCAGCTCCACTACGCGTTAAATTACGCATGGTGTTGTATGACCGTGAAGCAGCGGCGGGCACAGTAAAAGATATTAAAGAACAAGAAGTCTACATGGGTGATATCCCATTGATGACGGATAACGGTACTTTTGTTATCAACGGTACTGAGCGTGTAATCGTATCTCAATTACACCGTTCTCCAGGCGTGTTCTTTGATCATGACCGTGGTAAAACCCACTCATCAGGTAAGGTGCTGTATAACGCACGTATTATTCCTTACCGTGGTTCATGGCTTGACTTTGAATTCGATCCTAAAGATGCACTATTTGTGCGTATTGACCGTCGCCGCAAACTGCCTGCGACCATCATGTTACGTGCATTAGAATATTCTACTCAAGAGATCCTCGATCTGTTCTTCGAACGCGTTGAGTTCAAGATCAAGAAAGATACTCTGGTCATGTCTTTGGTGCCTGAACGTCTGCGTGGTGAAACTGCCAGCTATGACATCAAGGATGCTGAAGGTTCTGTACTGGTTGAAGCGGGACGTCGTATTACTGCGCGTCACATTCGTCAGTTAGAAAAGACCAATACCACTGAGCTTGAAGTGCCAGTTGAATATATCGTGGGCAAATATGCTGCTCAAGATTATATCGATCCGGACACAGGTGAAGTTTTAGTCTCTGCCAACAGTGAAATTAGCTTAGAAGATCTGGCTAAACTATCATTGGCCGGTATTAAAGATATCAGCACGTTGTATATCAACGAGTTAGATCATGGTGCTTATATTTCAGATACGCTGCGTATCGATTCAACCACTAACCGCTTAGAAGCGCTGGTTGAGATCTATCGTATGATGCGTCCTGGCGAGCCACCAACCAAAGATGCTGCCGAAGCACTATTCCAGAACTTGTTCTTCAGTGAAGAGCGTTATGACCTGTCTAAAGTAGGTCGTATGAAGTTCAACCGTCGTCTCAGCATTCCTGATGACGAAGGTAGCGGTGTATTGTCAAAAGAAGACATCGTCGCGGTAATGAAGAACATCATTCATATCCGTAACGGTTTCGACGAAGTCGATGACATCGATCACTTAGGTAACCGTCGTATTCGTAGCGTCGGTGAAATGGCTGAAAACCAATTCCGTGTTGGTTTAGTCCGTGTTGAGCGCGCCGTGCGTGAACGTCTGTCTTTAGGCGATCTGAACGAGCTGATGCCACAAGACTTGATCAACGCTAAGCCAATTTCTGCTGCAGTGAAAGAGTTCTTCGGTTCTTCTCAGCTGTCACAATTCATGGACCAAAACAACCCGCTGTCAGAAGTAACGCATAAGCGTCGTATTTCTGCTCTTGGCCCTGGTGGTTTGACTCGTGAACGTGCAGGCTTCGAAGTCCGCGACGTACATCCAACGCATTATGGTCGTTTATGTCCAATTGAGACCCCTGAAGGTCCAAACATTGGTCTAATCAACTCATTAGCAAGTTTTGCCCGTACTAACTCTTACGGCTTCCTAGAAACGCCATACCGCAAGGTTATCGATGGCGTGATTACTGACGAAGTGGAATACTTGTCAGCAATCGAAGAAGGTCGTTATGTGATTGCACAGGCGAACATCGAAGTTGACGCTAGCGGTCGTATGGCAGAAGAGCAAATTGCTTGTCGTCATAAAGGTGAATCGACCTTTATGCGCGCTGCTGACATCCAGTATATGGACGTTTCGCCACAACAGATTATTTCTGTTGCTGCGTCACTGATCCCGTTCTTAGAACACGACGATGCTAACCGTGCCTTGATGGGTGCGAACATGCAACGTCAAGCCGTACCCACACTGCGCTCTGAAAAGCCGCTAGTAGGTACTGGTATTGAACGTACTTTGGCTGTTGACTCTGGTGTTGTGGTTGTTGCTAAACGTGGTGGTTTTGTAGACTACGTTGATGCGAGCCGCATCGTTGTTAAAGTAAATGAAGATGAGCTGCGCCCAGGCGAAGCCGGTATCGACATTTATAACCTGACTAAATACACCCGTTCTAACCAAAACACTTGTATCAACCAACGCCCTTGTTGTGCTGTTGGTGAGCCAGTCGTTCGTGGTGACGTGTTAGCAGACGGTCCGTCTACTGACTTAGGTGACTTAGCCCTTGGCCAGAACATGCGTATCGCATTCATGCCTTGGAACGGTTACAACTTCGAAGACTCGATCTTAATTTCTGAGCGCGTAGCGCAAGAAGACCGTTTCACCACTATCCACATTCAGGAGCTGTCTTGTATTGCTCGTGATACCAAACTGGGTAGCGAAGAAATCACGGCTGATATTCCAAACGTAGGTGAATCTGCTCTGTCGAAACTCGACGAGTCAGGTATCGTTTACATTGGTGCAGAAGTGAAGGGCGGCGATATTCTGGTTGGTAAAGTGACGCCAAAAGGCGAAACACAGCTAACGCCAGAAGAGAAGTTACTCCGTGCTATCTTCGGTGAGAAAGCGTCTGACGTTAAAGACAGTTCACTGCGTGTTCCTAACTCTGTTAAGGGCACTATCATCGACGTTCAGGTATTTACCCGTGACGGCGTTGAAAAAGACAAGCGTGCAGTTGAAATCGAAGAGATGCACATTGCCCAAGCTCGTAAAGACTTAGGCGAAGAGTTCAAGATCCTTGAAGAAGGTGTATTGAGCCGTGCGCGTAACCTGTTAATCGGTGCTGGTTTCACTGAAGCGCAAATTGCTGCGTTGCCACGTAAAGATGTATTGGTTCAAGTCATTGACGATGAAGCAAAACAAACTGAACTTGAGCAATTAGCTGAACAGCATGAAGAGCTGAAAGCTGACTTCGATAAGAAGTTTGAAATCAAACGTCGCAAGATCACCCAAGGTGATGACTTGGCGCCAGGCGTACTCAAGATCGTTAAGGTTTACTTAGCGGTTAAGCGTACTATCCAACCTGGTGACAAGATGGCGGGTCGTCACGGTAACAAGGGTGTTATCTCTAAGATTTGCCCAATCGAAGACATGCCATATGACGAACAAGGTAACCCAGTAGACATCGTATTGAACCCGCTAGGTGTTCCATCACGTATGAACATTGGTCAGGTACTTGAAGTCCATATGGGCGCCGCTGCCAAAGGCATTGGTAACAAGATCACTGCGATGCTTGAAGAACAGCGTGAGCTGGCTGAAGTTCGTGGTTACATCAAGCAAGTTTATGAATTAGGTGACGAAGTGCAGCAGCGCGTCGATATCGATTCATTCACTGATGATGAAGTATTACGTCTTGCGACTAACCTGAAAGGCGGTATCCCGATTGCAACTCCTGCATTCGACGGTGCTAAAGAGAAAGAGATCAAGCAGATGCTTGAACTTGCAGGTTTGCCAACCTCTGGTCAGTTGAAGTTGTTTGATGGTCGTACCGGTAACGAATTTGAGCGTCAAGTAACGGTAGGTTACATGTACATGCTCAAACTGAACCACTTAGTTGATGACAAGATGCACGCCCGTTCTACCGGTTCGTACAGCTTAGTGACTCAACAACCACTGGGCGGTAAAGCTCAGTTCGGTGGTCAGCGTTTCGGTGAGATGGAAGTGTGGGCACTAGAAGCATACGGTGCCGCTTATACGCTTCAAGAAATGCTCACTGTTAAATCGGATGACGTTAACGGTCGTACTCAGATGTATAAGAACATCGTCGACGGTAACCATCAGATGCAACCTGGCATGCCAGAGTCCTTCAACGTGTTACTGAAGGAGATCCGTTCACTCGGTATTAATATCGAGTTGGATCAGGCATAAGCGCAGGCCTTTAGCCGCGTTTGGCAAACAGAATGGTGCTCCGTGCAAGCGGAGCACCCGGTTTAACTCCTTCAGGAGAGAAACGTGAAAGACTTATTAAAGTTTCTGAAACAGCAAAGCAAGACTGAAGAATTTAACGGCATCAAAATTGGTCTGGCATCGCCTGATCTGATCCGTTCTTGGTCTTTTGGTGAAGTTAAGAAGCCAGAAACCATCAACTACCGTACCTTCAAGCCTGAGCGTGAAGGTCTGTTCTGTGCGCGTATCTTTGGCCCAGTCAAAGATTACGAATGTTTGTGCGGTAAGTACAAACGTTTGAAGCACCGTGGTGTTATTTGTGAAAAGTGTGGCGTTGAAGTAACCCAAACTAAAGTACGTCGTGAGCGTATGGGTCACATCGAACTGGCTAGCCCAGTTGCGCACATTTGGTTCTTAAAATCGCTACCGTCACGTATTGGCTTAATGCTGGATATGACGCTGCGTGATATCGAACGCGTACTGTATTTTGAATCATTTGTCGTGATCGAGCCTGGCATGACCAGCCTTGAACGTGGCCAAATGCTGACAGAAGAAACTTATCTGGATGCATTAGAAGAATACGGTGATGAGTTCGAAGCTAAAATGGGTGCCGAAGCAGTGCTTGAACTGTTACGTGCTATCGATTTAGCGAAAGAAATCGAACAAATGCGTGAAGAATTGCCTTCAATCAATTCTGAGACTCGTCGCAAGAAAGTGACTAAACGTCTTAAGTTGATGGAAGCATTCTACACTTCAGGCAACAAGCCTGAGTGGATGATCTTAAAAGTACTGCCTGTGTTACCACCTGACTTACGTCCGTTGGTTCCGCTCGATGGCGGCCGCTTCGCGACTTCAGATCTTAACGACCTGTATCGCCGCGTGATCAACCGTAACAACCGTTTGAAGCGTCTGTTAGATTTAGCTGCGCCAGACATTATCGTACGCAACGAAAAGCGTATGTTACAAGAGTCTGTTGATGCGCTATTAGATAACGGTCGTCGTGGTCGTGCTATTACCGGTTCTAACAAGCGTCCTCTGAAATCTTTGGCCGATATGATCAAAGGTAAGCAAGGTCGTTTCCGTCAGAACTTATTGGGTAAGCGCGTTGACTATTCTGGTCGTTCGGTAATTACCGTAGGTCCTACTCTACGTCTGCACCAATGTGGTCTTCCTAAGAAGATGGCACTGGAACTGTTCAAGCCATTCATCTATGGCAAGCTAGAAGGTCGTGGCTTAGCGACTACCATCAAAGCGGCTAAGAAGATGGTTGAGCGTGAAGTGGCAGAAGTATGGGACGTTCTGGATGAAGTGATCCGCGAACATCCAGTGATGCTCAACCGTGCACCAACACTGCACAGACTGGGTATCCAAGCGTTCGAACCTGTACTGATTGAAGGTAAAGCGATCCAGTTACACCCACTCGTTTGTGCGGCATACAACGCCGACTTCGACGGTGACCAAATGGCGGTACACGTACCGTTAACACTGGAAGCGCAGCTTGAAGCCCGTGCCCTGATGATGTCTACCAACAACATCCTGTCACCAGCCAACGGCGAACCTGTTATCACACCGTCTCAAGACGTGGTATTGGGTCTGTACTACACCAGCCGTGAGCGCATTAATGGCCGTGGTGAAGGTATGGCATTTATGTCTGTTGCTGAAGTTGAAAAAGCTTACGCAACTGGCGCTGCTGAACTGCATGCCCGCGTTAAAGTTCGTATCACTGAAACCATTATTGGTGACGATGGTGAGCGCACTGAACAACGCCGTATCGTTGATACGACTGTGGGTCGTGCTCTGCTGTCACTTATTCTGCCAGCAGGTTTGTCATTTGATCTGGTTAACCAGAACATGGGCAAAAAGCAGATCTCTAAACTGTTGAACACCTGTTATCGTCAACTGGGTCTGAAAGATACGGTTATCTTCGCTGACCAATTGATGTATACCGGTTTCCGTTTTGCAACCATCTCTGGTGCCTCTGTCGGTATCGATGACATGGTTATTCCAGACGAGAAATACACCTTAGTTGCTGATGCAGAAGCGGAAGTTCTTGAAATTCAAGAGCAGTTCCAATCTGGTCTAGTCACAGCTGGTGAGCGTTACAACAAAGTTATCGATATCTGGGCAAGTGCCAACGAAAAAGTTTCTAAAGCTATGATGGAAAACCTGTCAACTGAGACAGTGATTAACCGTGATGGTGTTGAAGAGAAACAAGCCTCGTTTAACAGCATCTATATGATGGCTGACTCAGGCGCTCGTGGTAGTGCCGCACAGATCCGTCAGTTGGCGGGTATGCGTGGTCTGATGGCTAAGCCAGACGGCTCAATCATCGAAACGCCAATTACCGCTAACTTCCGTGAAGGTCTAAACGTACTCCAGTACTTTATTTCTACTCACGGTGCGCGTAAAGGTCTAGCCGATACGGCATTGAAGACAGCGAACTCGGGTTACCTGACTCGTCGTCTTGTAGACGTTGCACAAGATTTAGTGGTTATCGAAGACGATTGTGGTACTCACGAAGGTCTAACCATGAAACCGCTGATTGAAGGTGGTGATGTGGTTGAGCCGTTACGTGAACGCGTACTGGGTCGTGTGGTTGCGATTGATGTGTTCTATCCAGGCACTGAAGACGTATTAGCACCACGTAACACGCTACTCGACGAAGCATGGTGTGACAAGTTAGAAGAGCATTCAATCGACGAAGTGATTGTACGTTCTGTTATTTCTTGTGATACCGATTTCGGTGTGTGTGCAGCTTGTTACGGTCGTGACTTGGCTCGTGGTCATATTATTAACCACGGTGAAGCCATCGGTGTTGTGGCAGCACAATCTATCGGTGAACCAGGTACACAGTTAACGATGCGTACGTTCCACATCGGTGGTGCGGCATCTAGAGCGTCTGCAGAAAACAATGTCCAAGTGAAAAACTCGGGTTCATTGAAACTGCATAATGCTAAGCATGTGACTAACAGTGACGGCAAACTGGTTATCGTTTCTCGTTCTTCTGAACTGGCTGTTATTGACGAGCTGGGTCGTGAGAAAGAGCGTTATAAAGTGCCATACGGTACTGTGCTCGAGAAACTAGAAGAAGCGGCTGTTGAAGCGGGCGATGTTATCGCTAACTGGGATCCACATACTCACCCAATCATTTCTGAAGTGGCGGGTAGTATCAAGTTCGTAGACATGATTGACGGTGTCACTATGACACGTCAAACAGACGAACTAACGGGTCTGTCATCAATCGTGATCCTTGACGTTGGTCAGCGTGGTACTGCGGGTAAAGAAATGCGCCCAATGATCCGTCTGCTTGGCGCTAATGGTGCTGACTTGATGATCCCAGGTACTGAAGTACCAGCACAATACTTCTTACCAGGTAGTGCGATCGTTAACTTAGAAGATAACGCGCAAATCAACGTGGGTGACGCATTAGCTCGTATTCCTCAGGAATCGTCTAAAACTCGCGACATCACCGGTGGTCTGCCACGCGTTGCTGACTTGTTCGAAGCGCGTAAGCCAAAAGAGCCTGCTATTCTGGCGGAAATCTCTGGTACCATCTCGTTTGGTAAAGAGACCAAAGGTAAGCGTCGTTTGGTGATTACACCTGCTGATGGCGGCGATCATTATGAAGAGATGATCCCTAAGTGGCGTAACTTAAACGTGTTCGAAGGTGAAAAAGTCGAACGTGGTGAAGTTATCGCTGACGGTCCAGAAGCGGCACACGACATTCTGCGTCTTCGTGGTATCCACAACGTAGCAAACTACATTGTGAACGAAGTACAGGACGTTTACCGTCTGCAAGGCGTGAAGATCAACGATAAGCATATCGAAGTGATCATCCGTCAGATGCTGCGTAAGTGTCTTATCACTTCTGCCGGTGACACTGACTTCCTCGAAGGGGAACAAGCTGAAGTGTCACGCGTGAAGATCGCTAACCGCGAACTGATCGCCCAAGGTAAAGTGCCTGCGACCTTTGAACGTGAACTACTGGGTATTACTAAAGCATCTCTGGCAACAGAATCCTTTATCTCAGCAGCATCGTTCCAAGAAACTACGCGCGTACTGACCGAAGCCGCCGTCGGTGGTAAGAGCGATCAATTACGTGGTCTGAAAGAAAACGTTATCGTTGGCCGACTGATCCCAGCCGGTACTGGTTACGCTTATCACAAGACTCGTAATGAAGCGCGTGCGAAGAAAAACGAACCTGTAGTAGTGAACAAGATCACTGCAAGTGAAGCCGAACAGAACTTGGCCGATCTCTTAAACTTGGCTGGGAGCCAAGATTAAGTAATAAGTTTGTTATAAAAAGGCGCCTATGGCGCCTTTTTTCTTGTAATATGCCGCAAAAGTTGGCTATTTCTTGACAGTCAGGCATTACCTTTCTAAAATTCCGCGTCCCACCATTGTGGGATATAGATTTTTCACACCTTATCGTTGAGTTTGATTCAACTGACTCGGAGCTATACATGGCAACTGTAAACCAGTTGGTACGTAAGCCACGCGCGCCAAAAGTCGACAAGACTAACGTGCCTGCGTTGAATGCGTGCCCGCAAAAACGTGGTGTTTGTACACGTGTGTACACTACTACCCCTAAAAAACCTAACTCTGCACTACGTAAAGTAGCTCGTGTGCGTCTAACTAACGGTTTCGAAGTTACTTCGTACATCGGCGGTGAAGGCCACAACCTGCAGGAGCATAGCGTGATCTTAATCCGTGGTGGTCGTGTTAAAGACTTACCAGGTGTGCGTTATCACACTATTCGTGGCGCATTAGACTGTGCAGGCGTGACTTCACGTCGCCAAAGCCGTTCTAAATACGGTGCTAAGCGTCCTAAGTCTTAACTTATCCGTTAAGTAAGGCCAAGCTAGTTTTATTTTGAGAATTCCAGTTTTGGAAATCCCTGAAGCATACGGAGAATTGTTATGCCAAGACGTCGCGTTGTAGGACAACGTAAAATCCTACCAGATCCAAAGTTTCACAGTGAGTTGCTGGCTAAGTTCATCAACGTCATTATGCAAGACGGCAAAAAGTCGACTGCAGAAAAAATTATTTACAAGGCACTAGATGTTGTCGCTGAAAAGAAAAGCGAAAACCATTTAGTTATCCTTGAAGCAGCCCTGGACAACGTTCGCCCATCAGTCGAAGTTAAATCTCGTCGCGTTGGTGGTTCTACGTACCAGGTACCATGTGAAGTTCGTCCTGTGCGTCGTAACGCACTGGCGATGCGCTGGTTAGTTGAAGCTGCTCGTAAGCGTGGTGAAAAATCTATGGCTTTACGTCTGGCAGGTGAAATGCTGGATGCGTCTGAAAACAAAGGTACTGCTGTTAAGAAGCGTGAAGACGTGCATCGCATGGCTGAAGCTAACAAAGCCTTTGCTCATTACCGTTGGTAATATGATGGTGTGGGCTTAGGCCCACACCATAGTTGTTGATATTGCCAAGACTTAGGTCTTGGTGGAGAGGGTATAATCGTGGCTCGTACAACCCCAATTGAGCGTTATCGTAATATCGGTATTTGTGCTCATGTTGACGCAGGTAAAACCACCACAACAGAACGTGTTCTGTTCTATACCGGTTTGTCTCATAAAATCGGTGAGGTGCATGACGGCGCCGCTACCACAGACTGGATGGTTCAAGAGCAAGAGCGTGGTATCACTATCACCTCGGCTGCGGTAACCACATTCTGGCGTGGTATGGATGCTCAATTCACTGAACACCGCATCAATATCATCGATACCCCTGGTCACGTTGACTTTACTATTGAAGTTGAACGGTCTCTGCGCGTCCTCGACGGTGCTGTTGTCGTTTTCTGTGGTTCATCTGGTGTTGAACCTCAGTCAGAAACAGTGTGGCGTCAAGCTGATAAATACCGCGTTCCACGTTTGGTATTTATCAACAAGATGGACCGTGCAGGTGCAGACTTTGAACGTGTAGTGAAGCAAATTAGAACTCGTCTTGGAGCCACTTGTGTGCCTATTCAATTGAATATCGGTGCAGAAGAAAACTTCAAAGGCGTGATCGACTTAATCAAGATGAAAGCAATTAACTGGAATGAATCAGACCAGGGTATGACTTTCACTTATGAGGAGATCCCTGCAGAGTTAGCAGCTAAAGCGGCTGAAATGCATGAGTATCTGGTTGAAGTGGCAGCCGAATCTTCGGATGAACTGATGGATAAGTACCTTGAAGAAGGCACGCTATCAGAAGACGAAATTAAAAAGGCGCTACGTCAGCGTACTATAAATAATGAAATCGTTTTAGCGACTTGTGGTTCTGCATTTAAGAACAAAGGCGTTCAAGCGGTACTTGATGCGGTTATTGAATTCTTGCCAGCGCCAATTGATGTGCCTCCAATTAAGGGCATCGACGAGAACGACCAAGAAGTAGAACGCCCATCAGATGACAATGCGCCTTTTGCTGCATTGGCATTTAAGATTGCTACAGATCCATTCGTAGGAACTTTGACCTTTATTCGCGTGTACTCAGGCGTACTCGAATCAGGTTCGGGCGTTTACAACTCTGTCAAACAGAAGCGTGAACGCGTAGGTCGCATGGTGCAAATGCACGCAAACGATCGCACTGAACTGAAAGAAGTCCGTGCTGGTGATATCGCAGCGGCGATTGGTCTAAAAGAAGTGACTACGGGTGATACGCTTTGTGATAACGATCATAGAGTGATCTTGGAACGTATGGAGTTCCCAGAGCCAGTAATTACCATTGCCGTTGAGCCTAAGTCAAAAGCCGATCAGGACAAAATGGGTATCGCGTTGCAAAAACTTGCAGCGGAAGATCCATCATTCCGAGTTGAAACTGACGAAGAATCATCACAAACTCTGATTTCGGGTATGGGTGAGTTACACTTAGACATCATCGTAGACCGTATGCGTCGCGAATTTGGTGTTGAATGTAACGTAGGTAAGCCACAAGTGGCCTACCGCGAAACTATCCGAGCTTCAGTAGAAGCTGAAGGTAAATTTGTACGCCAATCAGGTGGTCGTGGACAATTCGGTCACGTTTGGTTAAAACTAGAGCCTAATGAAGAAGGCGCTGGTTACGAATTTGTCAATGCTGTTGTGGGAGGTGTGATTCCTCGTGAATTCATTCCTGCGGTTGATAAAGGTATCCAAGAACAGATGAAGAATGGCGTTCTCGCTGGCTTCCCTGTGTTGGACGTGAAGGTCACTCTGTTCGATGGTTCATATCATGATGTGGACTCGAACGAGATGGCGTTCAAAATTGCAGGTTCTATGGGCTTCAAAAAGGGTGCGCTTGAAGCGAATCCGGCGTTGCTCGAACCTTGCATGAAAGTAGAAGTAACTACCCCTGAAAATTATATGGGTGACGTCGTTGGTGATTTGAACCGTCGTCGTGGCTTGATTGAAGGGATGGATGATGGCTTTGGTGGCATCAAAATAGTCCATGCTGTAGTGCCTCTTTCTGAAATGTTTGGTTATGCAACTGATTTGCGCTCTGCTACACAGGGTCGCGCTTCATACTCTATGGAGTTCTTGAAGTACTCTGATGCACCGCAAAACATTGCAAAAGCGATTATTGAATCTCGTAGCTAATATCCAGTTACGACATAAATGTTATTATGGTCCAGCACTGACTGGACTATTCTGAAAAGAAAGGAATATATCGTGGCAAAAGCTAAATTTGAACGTATTAAGCCTCACGTAAACGTGGGCACCATTGGTCACGTTGACCATGGTAAAACCACACTGACTGCAGCTATCTCTCACGTACTGGCTAAGACCTACGGTGGCGAAGCTAAAGACTTCTCTCAAATCGATAACGCTCCAGAAGAGCGTGAGCGCGGTATTACGATCAATACCTCTCACATCGAATATGACACGCCTTCACGTCACTACGCACACGTAGACTGCCCAGGCCACGCTGACTATGTTAAAAACATGATCACTGGT
>NZ_JAKKRS010000027.1:0-8773 GCF_025654025.1 Shewanella sp. SM55
TTGTGTACGCCCAGCATGGGCATGAACTAATGAGGTGAAAGTCCTCTGTAGGAAGGTCACCGTTCAATAACATCCTGTAATTAAACGTTAACTACTAGCGAATGGCAAGGGCTTATCCGCGAGGATTGGTCTGAAGGAAGCCGCTAGCAAATTTGCGAGCTGATGAACAAGAACATCATATGAGGCGTAGGCTAGAGGTGAGTTGGCACAAGACGACGAAACCACGTGATCTAATGGCCACCGTAAATGATGCAGCAGTGCAAAGAAAGTTCATGCTCTTATCTGGGGAGATCTGCTTAACACGCGATCGGTCATTAACCAGTGAGGCTCTGGTTTACAAGTGCCTTGGCTTTTCAGTGTCATCGACAGAAAAGAGCGAACCAGATGAAAACCGATAGCGCATGACGGGGCAACTCGGCATGTGATTAAGCAGAAGTCAGCAGACGGCATAGTAGCCTAACGCCCATCGTAATGGATGGGATAACATACCCCGCGTTAGCGTTGTGGGTACATGGTGAAGGCCTGAACATTTAGAAGAAGGAGGAGTCTTGTCAAACTTGTCGATACCCACTACGTCGCCAGACGATTACTATCGGCAGCGTATTGATATGCAACCGGCCTTCAACAGCGATTTATTTCAACAACTGCTCCAGCCTGAGAATTTACATCGAGCATGGCGCCAAGTGAAAGCCAATAAAGGCGCGGCTGGCATCGATGGCATGACTATCGAAACCTTCCCGCTTTGGATGCAACAAGGCGGTTGGCAACAGTGTAAATCTCAACTTGAGTTAGGTGAATATCAACCCTCAGCAGTCAGACGCGTAGAGATCGACAAAC
This sequence comes from Shewanella sp. SM55, assembly GCF_025654025.1. NCBI lineage: Bacteria > Pseudomonadati > Pseudomonadota > Gammaproteobacteria > Alteromonadales > Shewanellaceae > Shewanella > Shewanella sp. SM55. Next base: position 838 of record NZ_JAKKRS010000027.1, read on the forward strand.
CCGATGGCGGTAAACGCAAACTGGGTATCCCTAACGTCATTGACCGTGTGATACAACAAGCTATTGCTCAAATTCTCACGCCGTTGTTTGACCCTTTCTTCTCGGCTAATAGCTTCGGCTTTAGACCGAATAGGAATGCCAAACAAGCGGTCTTGCAAGTCAGAGATATCATCAAACAGAAGCGCAAATTTGCCGTCGATGTTGATCTGTCCAAGTTCTTTGATCGAGTAAATCACGACCTGTTGATGACTCAATTGAGGATCAAGGTACAGGATAAGCGTCTGCTGGCGCTTATTGGTAAATACCTGCGTGCAGGCGTGATGATCAACGACCAATTTGAAGCAAGCTTCGAAGGTGTACCTCAGGGCGGCCCACTCTCACCATTACTATCAAACATCATGTTGGATAGTCTGGATAAAGAGCTGGAAAGCAGAGGGCATCACTTTGCCCGCTACGCGGATGACTTTATCATCTTGGTCAAGTCTCAACGAGCGGGTGAACGTGTCCTCAAGAGTATTACTCGCTATCTTGCCACTAAGCTAAAACTGGCCGTTAATGAGCAGAAAAGCCAAGTGGTTAAGGTCGATCAAAGCAAGTTCCTAGGGTTTACCTTTAACCGCGGAAAGATCCAGTGGCATGTCAAAACACTGCACATCTTCAAACAAAACATAAGGCGACTGACAAACCGCAATTGGGGCGTGAGCATGAGCTATCAATTGTTTAAAGTGCGGCAATACATGCAAGGCTGGATCAACTACTTTGGCATAGCCAACGCTTACCAAGAGTGTGTCGATTTAGACCACTGGATCCGTCGTCGAGTGCGTATGTGCTACTGGCGTCAATGGCGAAAGCCACGGACTAAGGTACAAAACTTACTCAAACGTGGCGTCAGGATCCAAGCGGCCGTTGCTTGTGGAATTACAAGCAAAGGGCCGTGGCGAAGCTCGAAAACACCAGGGATACAGCAAGCGCTGAGTAATGAGTATCTCAAGAAAGCAGGTTTATGTTCACTGAGAGATGGATGGATTGCAGTTCATTATCCTAACATGCCGCCGAGAGTAAAGCCACATTTTGCGTACAAATTGCAGGCAGGTACATTGTTCGTTTGTGTCTCTAATCGTATGCCAAGGAGCTGTCTGCTTAGTGCCCACTTTTTCGCAAATTCGATGAGACTGTGCGCGACTCCTTTGCCTCGGTGCGTGTGCGACACAACAATGTGTTCGATAGAGGCTAGATCGTTCCATGTTGAGTTGAGTTCAATCTTCCCGACAAGCTCTTGGTCGATGAATGCGCCATAGCAAGCAGAGTCTTCATCAGAGTCATCATCCGAGATGTAATCCTTCCGGTAGGGGCTCACACTTCTGGTAGATAGTTCAAAGCCTTGGTCGGATAGGTGCACATCGAACACTTCACGAACAATGAAATGGTTCTCAGCATCCAATGTTTCCGCCACCTGCTCAGGGATCACCGAAATCTTCATATGACGCCTAACATTTTATTAGTAAGCATGCTCGTTTTGTCACCCGCTGATGCTTACCGTTAATTAATATAATCACTTGTATTAAATAGACTTTCTTTAAAAATACAAGACACTCTGTTATTACAAATCGTGCATGCCGTCTATCCTGCTTGCACGATGCACATTATCTCACCCAAAGAACTCATAACATTTTAATTTATTTAGCATTAAATTAAAACTCTACCGGTAAACAAGCATCTCTAGGCGTAAAAAACAGGCACTTTTTTAAATCCCAGCTAGAATAGGCTGTATAGGCAGACAGTTGCAAGACAAGGAGCGTTTTATGTCTAACAGTCCATTTTTAAATTCTATACGCACGGATATGCGACAAAAAGGTTATGCGCTGAAAACTGAAAAAACTTACCTGCACTGGATTAAGCGTTTTATTCTGTTTCACAAAAAACGTCATCCTCAGACCATGGGCAGTGAAGAGGTCAGGCTGTTTTTATCCAGCTTAGCAAACAGCAGACATGTAGCCATAAACACGCAGAAAATCGCTTTAAATGCCCTAGCTTTTTTGTACAACAGGTTTTTACAACAGCCGTTGGGCGATATTGATTATATCCCTGCAAGCAAGCCTAGACGGCTACCCTCTGTTATCTCTGCAAATGAAGTGCAACGCATTTTGCAGGTTATGGATACTCGCAACCAAGTTATTTTTACGCTGCTGTATGGTGCAGGTTTGCGCATTAATGAATGCTTGCGTTTGCGGGTTAAAGATTTTGATTTTGATAATGGCTGCATCACTGTGCATGACGGTAAGGGTGGGAAAAGCAGAAACAGCCTACTGCCCACGCGCCTAATCCCAGCAATAAAATAACTCATTGAGCAAGCGCGGCTTATTCAGCAAGACGACAACTTACAAGGCGTAGGGCCATCGCTGCCTTTTGCTTTAGATCACAAATACCCTTCTGCTTATCGACAAGCGGCGTGGATGTTTGTCTTTCCCTCCAGCACGCTCTGCAACCACCCGTATAACGGCAAATTATGCCGCCATCATCTGCATGACTCCGTTGCGCGAAAGGCATTGAAGGCAGCCGTACAAAAAGCAGGCATCGTTAGCAAGCGTGTCACTTGTCATACATTTCGTCACTCGTTTGCTACGCATCTATTACAAGCGGGGCGTGATATTCGCACTGTGCAAGAACTCTTAGGGCATAACGATGTTAAGACCACGCAAATCTATACGCATGTGTTGGGTCAGCATTTTGCCGGCACCACCAGTCCTGCGGATGGACTGATGCTACTTATCAATCAGTAAAAGTAGATAAATATCTTTATGTAGCCCTGAGTAGCCCCTGATACTTTTTATGGTGAAAAAGATAAACAATCATAGAGGGGATAAATATGAGCCAGTTCTACCATTGTTCAGATAAGTTTAAGCAAGATACTGTCAATCACAGTGACCATTCATGGTCATTACACTTCCTCCAGTTGCCAGACAATGCCTAACATAAAAACGCAAAAGCCCAAAAGTCAGAGCTTAGGTGTTCTAGGCGTTTTCTAAGCGCTGAAGAAATACGTCTTACCGTAGATTGCGTGCGTTTCTGAAGCACATTTTCCTTATACATGGCTTTATCCCAGGCAGCTTCATCAAGCTCTTGGAGTAACAAGCCAGTAATAATGCGACACTCTCGGGTTTGTAGCGAGCCGCTGGTGAGATCGGAGTTATAGCGGAAAGGGGTCATTTGTAATTATTTGTGGGTGGAGGATAGTTAACTTATTATTGTAGTTGGAAGAGGCTGCTTTCCAAACATTAGCACCTCGTAATGCTTGTTACTGTATATTAATTTATGCTCTTAGCGCATGTTAATGGGCTATTACAATGCATAATGTCCACATCAAGATAACTGTGGCTTAACACCTGTACAAGCGAAAAAAATCAATCACCTGTCCGGAAATACGGGATCACTGTAAAGTGTTGGTGAGGCAGTCTAGGAGGGGGATTTAATTTGGGATACTGATGAAAGGATTATGATCAGTTGGATATAGGATCGTACTAAGCTGAGCGGCAGGTTAGCTAGATTAGTTAACCAGATAAGTGAAATCTAGTTCCAAACTATTTTGTCATTTTTAATTTTCGTATTAGCTTACGACGCTACACCCAGTTCCCATCTATTTTGTCACTCTTCCCTAAATAATCCTTAAAAACTCCATTTCCACCCCTCCCAGTTCCCAACTATTTTGTCCGCCCACAACCGCCTTTATTGGCGGTTTTTTCATTTAGATTCACGACAAAATGACGATTAACTTACAGTAATAGCAAATGCTGGTGGCTTAACTTTCTATGCTGGAATGGCATCTAGCTCGTGCTGCTTTTTTGCCTCAATGCGTTTCCACACTTTATCATGGAAGTAAAACACTACAGTGTTAATCGTGGGTTCTACTAAGGCTACTGCGCCACCGACGACTACGCTGCCAGTTAATAAATAGGTTACGGTAAAAGCGACGCTAAAATGTAGTACAGCAAAAGTGAGTGTCTTAGTCATGATCTTGTCCTCTAAATAGGCTCCCAGCGGGAACGTTTAGATGATAACGATTCTCATTAAAATTAAAAGCCGTGTTTTCAGATTAGTTTAAACGGTTTTATCTATTTATCCGTTGTAAAAAACATAAAGCCCTCACGATGGAGGGCTTTGAGCATTTAAACGTAAATTAATACAATTCTAAAATTAGTAGTGCCAAGGGAAGGCTGAAAAATCTTGATCGCGTTTTTCGAGGAAGGCATCGCGTCCTTCCTGTGCTTCGGCGCTCGCATAGGCTAAACGCGTCGCTTCACCGGCAAATAATTGCTGACCGACCATGCCATCGTCTGTCATGTTGAAGCCGTATTTAAGCATACGCATAGCCGTAGGTGATTTAGAGTTAATCTCTTTCGCCCACATTAATGCTTCGGTTTCTAGCTCAGCATGGGGAACAGATTTATTAACCATCCCCATGTCGAAGGCTTCATCGGCGCTGTAGTTAAAACCACAGAAGAAGATTTCGCGGGCACGTTTTTGACCTATCATCTTGGCGAGATACGCGCTGCCATAACCTGAGTCGAAGCTCGCAACATCGGGATCGGTTTGTTTAAATATTGCGTGTTCTTTCGAGGCTAAGGTTAAGTCGCACACTACGTGTAAACTATGGCCGCCACCCACCGCCCAGCCCGGCACAACGGCGATGACCACTTTAGGCATAAAGCGGATCAGGCGTTGCACTTCTAATATATGTAAGCGGCCCATTCTGGCTTGATCGGCTTTGCCTTCTTCAGCGCCTTCATATTTATAGCCATCTTTGCCGCGAATACGTTGATCACCACCTGAACAGAACGCCCAGCCACCATCCTTTGCCGAAGGACCGTTCCCCGTAAGCAGTACGCAACCTACATCAGACCATTGGCGTGCATGGTCGAGTGCGATAAATAACTCATCAACGGTTTTAGGTCGGAAGGCGTTGCGGCACTCTGGGCGATTAATGGCAATGCGTACTGTGCCGTGCGCTTTGGCTCTGTGGTAAGTAATATCGTCGAAATGAAATCCACTGACTTCATCCCATAGGGTGGGATCAAAAATGTCTGATACTTGTTGGGTCATGATTCATAGGCCTTTATGCTGTAATGCCTCAAAGGCTAGGCGGAATCATATATAAGGTCAATCACCTAAGTCTAAACCTTAGCGCTATATAGCAAAATCCCGTTTGCCTATGAGTCTGTAATGATTAGAGGTGATCACATAGATAAAGCTGATTATCTTTGCTAAACACTGGATGTTGAGGTGCCATAGTACCGCAATAGTTAGCCTTAAAGTCGGCAATAGACTCGGGTGTCATTGGAATTTGATTGAAAGCTTCGAGTTCTAATGTGGATAAACGTTCTATTATGTCGGTTCTTACCTTAGCCAGTTTATGGTCGATTTTAATAATTTTTGTTCCTGTCATAGAGTCAACTTTATTCTCTATTTCTTTGATCATCGCCTCAGTCTTTGCAATAGGAACATCTAATTTATCTGTTTCTGTGTATAAGTAATATAAAGCACCCGCGAGTAGCGCCAATATGATCCAACCTTTCATCTTTTAGTCCAACATAAGTGAATAACCATTAAGAATATGGGTATAATAAGCTAGTTTTCGTCCAATATTAAAGCAGTAAAAGGCTGTAACGATGAACTCAGAATCTAACAACAAGGACTATTCGAAAACCAATCGAATTAAGATTCACCAGCCAGATGCGAGTAAAGCTGATCGCTTTAATCCTCGTAATCGGATTTATGTCCGAGCCATAGACGGTTTGTGGAGTAGCGTACGTCGCCGCATGGGCTGGATCGCCATGTTATTTTTCCTGCTTTTACCTTGGATCCCTTGGGGCGACCGTCAAGCCGTATGGTTTAACTTGGGCGAACAAAAGTTTCACGTCTTCGGTTTAACGATTTGGCCACAGGATCTCACCTTGCTTGCAGCGTTGTTTATGATCGCTGCCTTCGCTCTGTTTTTTGTGACCACCTATCTTGGCCGTGTTTGGTGTGGATACACTTGCCCCCAAACAGTATGGACCTTTATGTTCATCTGGTTCGAGGAAAAACTTGAAGGCGCACGCAATAAACGCATTAAGTTAGATCAAATGCCATGGAGCTTTGACAAACTCTGGCGTAAAACGGCAAAACATACGGCCTGGCTATTGCTCTCACTGATGACGGCGATGACCTTTGTGTCCTATTTTGTGCCAAGTCGTGAAGTCTATGTCGACGTATTTACGCTTAATGCTTCTGGCGGTATCTACTTCTGGGTCGTGTTCTTTACACTTGCCACATACGGCAATGCGGGTTGGATGCGTGAAATCATGTGTATCCACATGTGCCCTTATGCTCGTTTCCAAGCGGCCATGTTCGATAAGAATACTTTTATCGTGGGTTACGATACTAAACGTGGTGAGACCCGTGGTCCGCGCTCACGCAAAGATGACCCTAAAGAGCTAGGGCTTGGCGACTGTATCGACTGTGACTTGTGTGTGCAGGTATGTCCTACGGGAATCGACATTCGTAATGGTCTGCAATATGAGTGTATTAACTGCGGTGCTTGTATCGATGCCTGCGATCAAACCATGGATCGTATGGGATATGAAAAAGGGCTTATCAGTTATACCACAGAGAACAAGTTAGAAGGAATTAAGCAAAAAGTGCTGCGACCTAAACTTGTCGGTTATGGCGTGGTACTGATAGCGATGATATTAGTCTTTATATACTCCAGTGCGACCATCGCGCCTGTGCGTATGGACATCATTCGTGACCGTAACCAGCTCTATAGAGAGAACAATCAAGGTTTGATTGAAAACACCTTCACCTTGAAGATTCTTAATAAGACAGAGCAATCCCACGAATACACTATGAGTGTCGAAGGATTAGACAACTATAAATGGTACGGTCCAACTTCGGTCACTATTGCGGGTGGTGAAGTGTTAACTCTCCCTATTAGTGTCGGTATCGATCCGGTTGAGCTGTCTCGTTCAGTTACTAATATCGAGATAAAAGTGAAAACTCATATCAACGGTGAAGAAGTCGAAGTTGAGCAAGAATCTCGTTTCTTTAGTCCATAGATAACAGTATTTATGATGATCTAGCTGAGCGTGACTCATATAGATTGCCAGACTTAATAGAGATAAAGGGGCTTTTTAGCCCCTTTTTTATACGTATCGTTTGATAAGTAAACGTCTAAACCATTAATCGTTATTTTCCTACAAAAAGCCCTTGCACAAAATCCTCTGCTGCCTATAATGCGCATCCACTGACACGGCAGACAGCGAAAGCAGGCTGACGAGTTAGGTTGAATTGAGTCGCTTTTAAGCACTTAATTCAACCGCAGCAAGAAGTTGAAAAATACTCCTTGACGCGAAACGGGAAATGCGTAGAATACGCAGCCCTAGCCAACTGGAAGCGTTCGGCGCTCAGTGTGGTACTCACCTTCTCTTATGAGGTTGAGTTGCTCTTTAACAAGATAAAACAAGAAATCTGTGTGGACACTCACAGGTATTGAGTTAATCGAAACTGCTTAACCTTCGGGTTGGCAGTCAAAAATTTAAATCAATGTAACAATGAGTGTTCATAGTAATATGTACAGTTTGTTTCAGCCCTTCTTTTATAGGGAGTGCGAGAAGCAAAAAATCAGAATTCATTGAGCCGCTGAAGTCGCAAAACGGAAGCAACAAAACTTTAATTGAAGAGTTTGATCATGGCTCAGATTGAACGCTGGCGGCAGGCCTAACACATGCAAGTCGAGCGGCAGCGCAAGGGAGTTTACTCCTGAGGCGGCGAGCGGCGGACGGGTGAGTAATGCCTAGGGATCTGCCCAGTCGAGGGGGATAACAGTTGGAAACGACTGCTAATACCGCATACGCCCTACGGGGGAAAGGAGGGGACCTTCGGGCCTTCCGCGATTGGATGA
>NZ_JAKKRS010000028.1:0-4529 GCF_025654025.1 Shewanella sp. SM55
ACCAGTGATCATGTTTTTAACATAGTCAGCGTGGCCTGGGCAGTCTACGTGTGCGTAGTGACGTGAAGGCGTGTCATATTCGATGTGAGAGGTATTGATCGTAATACCGCGCTCACGCTCTTCTGGAGCGTTATCGATTTGAGAGAAGTCTTTAGCTTCGCCACCGTAGGTCTTAGCCAGTACGTGAGAGATAGCTGCAGTCAGTGTGGTTTTACCATGGTCAACGTGACCAATGGTGCCCACGTTTACATGGGGCTTAATACGTTCAAATTTAGCTTTAGCCATGGTAATGCCTCAGTCCAAGATTCTTGGTGATGAAAACTAACATATAGAAAAAATCCGATGCATTAAAATGACATCGAACCGATTATGTTTAGGCGTAGGAGCTAAATTTAGAGAGGCTGGTGCTGATAGGCAGATTCGAACTGCCGACCTCACCCTTACCAAGGGTGTGCTCTACCAACTGAGCCATATCAGCAACTAATTTGGAGCGGACAGCGGGAATCGAACCCGCGTTATCAGCTTGGAAGGCTGGAGTAATACCATTATACGATGTCCGCGCAACCTAACTAAGGCTACCTAACTACCTAGAAAAAAGTGGTGGAGGGAGAAGGATTCGAACCTTCGAAGGCTGAGCCGTCAGATTTACAGTCTGATCCCTTTGGCCACTCGGGAACCCCTCCACAGAAAATGGTGCCGGCACCAAGAGTCGAACTCGGGACCTACTGATTACAAGTCAGTTGCTCTACCAACTGAGCTATGCCGGCATTATCATTTCGGAACGGGATATTAGGTAAATGCGCTCCCAAGTGCAAGTAAAAAACGCCTATTTACGTAAAAAAAACGCTTGAACGGTGTTTTTTTACACGTTATGCAACTTTGACGGCCAATTAAACAGCGAATACATCAAACGGTAACGGAAACACGACTGCAATCACCCATTTAGTATTGTTCCAAATAATCTCATAGTGTACTGTGCCTTTCCTAAGCTGAGGAAAGCCAATGACTTCTAAAAATTCAATTCAAAAAGCACTCTATCTCGCCTTCGAGCGCCTGCAATGGTCTGAGTTACGAGATTCAGTGCCGTTGACACTGAGTGAGCAAGACTTGGAGAACCTTAGAGGCATAAATGAAAAGATTTCCTTATCGGAAGTGACCGATATTTATCTTCCCCTTAGCCGGCTACTGAATTTGATCGTTAAAGCTAAGCAACAACGAGGCTTAGTGGTTGATGAATTCCTCGGTCAAAAACCATCAAAAAGTCCTTACATCATTAGTATTGCTGGTAGTGTCGCCGTCGGGAAAAGCACCACAGCACGTATTTTGCAAGCTTTACTACGACACTGGCCTGAACACCCAAAAGTTGATTTGGTGACAACAGATGGTTTTTTGTATCCTCTGGCGGACTTAAAACGTAAAGGACTCTTACAGCGTAAGGGATTTCCAGAAAGTTACGATATGAAAATGCTGGTTGAGTTTATCTCCGCCGTGAAATCCGGTCAGCCACATGTGAAAGCCCCTATCTATTCGCACGTCACCTATGACCGCGTTAAGAATCAGCATCAAACCGTTTCTCAGCCAGACATCTTAATTTTAGAAGGCTTGAATGTATTACAGACTGGACTCGACTCCCCAGTTGATACCCGTCGTCCTTTCGTCTCCGATTTTGTCGACTTTTCTATTTATGTCGATGCAGAAGAACCTTTGCTAAAACAATGGTATAAAGAACGATTTTTGCAGTTCCGCTCTGGTGCATTCAGTGACAAAAAATCTTATTTTCATCACTATTCGACGCTAACCGATGATGAAGCAAATACGATTGCCGCTAATATTTGGGACACAATCAATGGTCCAAACCTACAACTTAACATTCAACCGACCCGTGAGAGGGCCCATTTGATCCTGCAGAAAGGTCAGGATCATTTGATGTCCCACGTGCTAATGCGCAAATAGCCTTTGTAAAATTGACTCTTGCGTACTTAGCGTGCCCTTAAGCTAATTTCACCGCCGATAAATGCTTGAACACCATCAGCGGTTTCGAGCAAAACTGCACCTTGCCCATCAACGCCACGACAAATTCCTTCGACAGACTTTTCCCCCATAAGCAAACGTATTTCACGGCCATAAAATAAGTCCGCAGCTTGCCAACGAGTCTTGAATGCAGCTAATCCTTCACGCTCAAATAACTGAATATCACGCTTAAGCTGCTTCTGTAATGCAATAACAAGCGCCGTCTTGTCAGGCATGTCGACCAACTCTGACAAATCACTCCAAGGCTGATCGATACCTTTACCTTGTTCCTCTGACATAGCCATATTGACACCAACACCTATGATAAGCTGGCACAGGCTATCAGCCTGACCCGACATCTCAATCAAGATCCCGGCAAGCTTCTTGTTATCCAAATAGATGTCATTGGGCCACTTAACACCAATATTCTCGACGCCAAAAGATTTAAGCACTTCAACCAATGTACAGGCCACCACTAAACTTAATCCCATTGCCTGCGCCATTCCCTGCGGGAAAGTCCAAAACAGCGAGAAATATAAGTGATGCCCATAGGGCGACACCCAAGTTCGGCCTCGACGACCACGACCTGCGGATTGATACTCTGCCACACACACATCACCATTCTTCAATTCAGTAGTATGGTCCAGCATAAAGCCGTTGGTGCTTGCTATCTCATCAAAGTAAAAGCAACGATTATCAATTGATTGCACTAAACGTGAAGCATCAATCAAAGAAATAGGATTCGCTAACTTATAGCCGCGACCTTTGACGCTATAAATTGCCACACCATAGGTTTCTAGCGCATCGATGTGCTTATTCACTGCGGCACGCGAAATCCCAAGTTCAGTGGCTAACTGCTCGCCAGAAACAAATTGCCCGCTAGATAATAAAGCTAATATCTGGCGTTTTCTTCCCCAATGGTCAGACATGCAAATCTCCTTCGCCATTGGCCCCAATGATTCTAGGCTCGGCTTCTAGAACGACACCAAATTTATCCCGAACTTGCGCAATAACATGCAGTGCTAGGCGGCAAATATCATGCCCCGTTGCTCCGCCTCGATTCACTAACACTAAGGCTTGCTTGTCATGCACTGCCACATTGCCGAGCACAAAACCTTTCAGTCCCGCTTGTTCAATCAACCAGCCTGCAGCCAATTTCACTGTTGCATCCGCTTGTGCGTAGCCCACTATCGTCGGAAAACGCTGTGCTAAATCTAGATAACAGGCCGCGCTTACAATGGGGTTTTTAAAGAAACTGCCTGCATTGCCGAGCACCGCGGGATCAGGAAGCTTTTCACTTCGTACTTGGCATACGCGCTCAAAAATCTCATGCGCTGTAACGGTTGCAGGATCAAACGATTGTAATGGACCATAGGCCAAACGCGGTTGCCAACGTTTAGCTAAGCGCAGTCCAACAGCTGTGACTACAGCGAGATTGCGCAATTTGTCTTTGAAAATGGACTCACGGTAAGCAAATTGACACTCAGCTGTGCTGATGCGCACAAACTCACCAGAGGGTAAATCAAGATACTCAACCCAATCACACACATCACATAGTTCAACACCATAAGCGCCAATATTCTGAATAGGTGCTGCACCAACCGTCCCTGGAATTAACGCCATATTCTCCAGCCCAAACATACCATGCTCGAGCGTAAACTGAATTAACTCGTGCCAATTCTCACCCGCCTCAACATCGAGATAAAACGCTTCTGTGTCTTCAGATATTTTTATTCCTTTCGATAAAATCCTGACAACTGTGCCGTTAAAGTCCTCCGTAAAGACCAGATTGCTACCGCCACCAAGCACCAACATGGGCAATTGCTGTTGCCATAGTGGCAGACAGATCGCCTTAACAGCTTCTTTTGAGTGCGCCTCAACAAGATCCGCGCAAGACTGGGCTAAACCAAAGGAATTAAATGATTGAAGGCTATGAGATAGAGACATGTGTTTGTTCAATGACGACAAAAACGTATTGTAACTGCTAAAAGCGAGGATTGCAGCTCATGCTAGAGAAGATGGCAGGATGAAGAACAGAGAGAAAAGCAGTCCAATTAACAAATTGCAGACGCAAAAAAGCCAGCTTATTCAGCTGGCTTGGTTACATCTCAATGAGATAATTAGGYGCTTGGCGATGACCTACTCTCACATGGGGAGACCCCACACTACCATCGGCGCGTTTGCGTTTCACTTCTGAGTTCGGGATGGGATCAGGTGGTTCCACAAGGCTATTGTCACCAAGCAAATTCTGTTTATTACCGTGTCCATCACTGGCTCACGCTAATAATAATTCGGAAAGCTGATTTGCTTTGTTTGAGTTCAAACTTTATCAAGTATCTGTATTCTATCTAAGGTCGCTTAGCAAAACCCATCTGGGTTGTATGGTTAAGCCTCTCGAGTCATTAGTACATGTTAGCTCAACGCCTCACAACGCTTACACACCATGCCTATCAACGTCCTAGTCTCGAACGGCTCTTTAGAGGAATTAAATTCCTAGGGATGACTCATCTTAGGGCTCG
>NZ_JAKKRS010000029.1:0-1929 GCF_025654025.1 Shewanella sp. SM55
GTCAGGAGCTGAGCACGTTTAATCGAACGGTTAAAAACACTCTTGCCTGCTTGATTAACTCCACATACTTGGAAGATATTTTTTGCGAGATCAATTCCTATTAGTGTAACTTTCATTTTGGACACCTTTTGTTGTTATTGAACGTGCAAATTCAATATGGCGTAAATGACGCCTACTTCACAAGAGGTGTCCATCCCATCATCCTTGGATGCTCGACCGCCCCGTCCATGGGGCGGACGGTCGTCTCGCCAATCACCATGGCACACCTTTCGAGCATTCGCGTAATCTGTAGATTTACAAGACATACGCAACATACTTTTGGGACAAAAGCGTGTTAGATTCCTAACTCTAATTCGTGAATTTCGGATTAAAATTTCTATGGAGATAACGCCCGCTTAAGGGGCAGCCAACGCTATCACTGACTTTCCGCATAATACTGTAATCACCCAAACCAACGCATAATAAAAATGCCGCGCGTTGGCAGTCCCTATTGAAGCGTTTGTTATAAAAACATTTATCGTCTACCAAAGTTTACTTTTACAACATTCGGATGCTCTGTCTCTTCTACTAGTGTTTTGCGTTTCCATACAGGATTTTGTTTCCACTGTATTCCACTATTTTGAATTACTACACCTCCACCACAGTGTGACGACAAGCAGCCTGTCATCTTAATTCCACCTAATTGAGAACTTATTGGTGTGAGCTCTATGCGAGTGCCGACAATAGTCATATTGACTTCAACAGCTGTGATCGGAAAAGTTATATCCTTGAATACATCAGTCTCATATCGCTGTTGCGCTTGCTCAAATGATTGAAGCTCTATAAATCGTAAATATAGATAGTCGCCATTATGATAACTAATCTCAAGCTCTTTACCTTGAGGTGGACTCCGTAAATCGAGAGGAGACCCAATGTTTTCCCACGAGTTTTCCTCAATAATTATACGTTCATCTGGCTCTAAACTTAGCATATTGACGTTTAATCGAAGATACCCATCTTCATCACGGACCAAAGAAACTAAATCGATATTATCAATTGTTATTATTTTCGGTGTCTCATAGTAGAAATTACCTCCTACTACGGCCAACAAGTCTTTACGCAACCAATCTAGATTACCTCGAACTAACTTTGCATTTGCTTTGTCTTTCTTAAGAGCATGTAGCTGTTCTATGGTATATGCGCCACCATCTGCTTTTTTATGGTGTTGAGCACATAGTGCAATCATACCTTCTGGTTCGTTATGAGGTTTGACACTAACCGGAGGATCAAAATGGTGGTACTCGAGGTAAGGGTTACCACACCCTTTGACAGGACAGCCAAATCCGACTTCAGAACGAAGTACCTTTTTCACGCTTTTAGGAATAGGTTTTCTTTCTGACATTGTTTCCAAACTCCGGAATTTACTAGTTTTTATAACGTCTTAGTATTTATGCGCTGCGCTGTTTGCAGGGCATAAATCGCTTGTTGACTAAATCTTAAATATGGCCACAGCCACATCCATGTCACTTGGTAAAAATGATGCTATAGGAATTTGCTTTTTTGCGGTAGCGGTTTTTTATACAGTTTGATGGCTAATCACTTGATATCGTTTTAGCTTTCTCATTTTTCGCGCTTATTTTTTGCTGATGAATCGCGATCTAACGACTCAAAACTCCAAGGAATACATCTCCCCTCGGAGTGGCCGCAGGGCGAATAGAGCTCTTGATTTAATAAAGAGTGCGTGAGTTCGGTCATGGATAATGGAATGGACCCATCCACTTTTAATCGGCCTCGCAATGGGCCACGATGTAGTCGCTAAAACTCATCAGAAAGAGGACGGGTCCACCTATGAAGATTACTACAATCGGTTTAGATATCGCAAAGTCTGTTTTTCATGCTGTTGGCGTCGATAAAGCGGGCAAGTTAATTAAAAAGAAAATGCTTAGACGC
>NZ_JAKKRS010000030.1:0-1776 GCF_025654025.1 Shewanella sp. SM55
GTTAAAGAGCGGGCTTAAAAAAGCCAAAGATAATTTTTAAGTTTATCTTTGGCATCTCTATCCATAGTGCATATGCCTTATTACTTTGCAATAAAGTCAGAATAAGGTGTAAATGGTGGAGCTATGCGGGATCGAACCGCAGACCTCCTGCGTGCAAGGCAGGCGCTCTCCCAGCTGAGCTATAGCCCCATTTACATGCAGTGCGAGTAAGTAAGATGTTCCAAACCTCTAAAAGGATTGGTTTGCCAAATCGAGTTATCCGCGGCAAATTAACGCGACGTTTAGTTCACTAAACGAGTGTTAATTTAACAAAGGAGAACGAAGATTTGGTGGGTCAGAGTGGACTTGAACCACCGACCTCACCCTTATCAGGGGTGCGCTCTAACCAGCTGAGCTACAGACCCATCTTTGATAAACCTATTTAACTAGGTCCATCTTTTACTCTTTCTTCTATCAAGCAAATCTGTGTGAACACTCAACAAACATTAAGTTAGTCGTATAGGTAAGGAGGTGATCCAGCCCCAGGTTCCCCTAGGGCTACCTTGTTACGACTTCACCCCAGTCATGAACCACAAAGTGGTGAGCGCCCCCCCGAAGGTTAAGCTACCCACTTCTTTTGCAGCCCACTCCCATGGTGTGACGGGCGGTGTGTACAAGGCCCGGGAACGTATTCACCGTGGTCGTCCCCACCTTCCTCCGGTTTATCACCGGCAGTCTCCCTAGAGTTCCCACCATTACGTGCTGGCAAATAAGGATAGGGGTTGCGCTCGTTGCGGGACTTAACCCAACATTTCACAACACGAGCTGACGACAGCCATGCAGCACCTGTCTCASGGTTCCCGAAGGCACTAAGCTATCTCTAGCGAATTCYSTGGATGTCAAGAGTAGGTAAGGTTCTTCGCGTTGCATCGAATTAAACCACATGCTCCACCGCTTGTGCGGGCCCCCGTCAATTCATTTGAGTTTTAACCTTGCGGCCGTACTCCCCAGGCGGTCTACTTAATGCGTTAGCTTGAGAGCCCAGTGTTCAAGACACCAAACTCCGAGTAGACATCGTTTACGGCGTGGACTACCAGGGTATCTAATCCTGTTTGCTCCCCACGCTTTCGTGCATGAGCGTCAGTCTTTGTCCAGGGGGCCGCCTTCGCCACCGGTATTCCTCCAGATCTCTACGCATTTCACCGCTACACCTGGAATTCTACCCCCCTCTACAAGACTCTAGTTCGCCAGTTCGAAATGCTATTCCTAGGTTGAGCCCAGGGCTTTCACATCTCGCTTAACAAACCGCCTGCGCACGCTTTACGCCCAGTAATTCCGATTAACGCTCGGACCCTCCGTATTACCGCGGCTGCTGGCACGGAGTTAGCCGGTCCTTCTTCTGTAGGTAACGTCACAGATATARCGTATTAAAYTACAYCCTTTCCTCCCTACTGAAAGTGCTTTACAACCCGAAGGCCTTCTTCACACACGCGGCATGGCTGCATCAGGGTTTCCCCCATTGTGCAATATTCCCCACTGCTGCCTCCCGTAGGAGTCTGGGCCGTGTCTCAGTCCCAGTGTGGCTGATCATCCTCTCAGAACAGCTAGGGATCGTCGCCTTGGTGAGCCATTACCTCACCAACTAGCTAATCCCACCTAGGTTCATCCAATCGCGGAAGGCCCGAAGGTCCCCTCCTTTCCCCCGTAGGGCGTATGCGGTATTAGCAGTCGTTTCCAACTGTTATCCCCCTCGACTGGGCAGATCCCTAGGCATTACTCACCCGTCCGCCGCTCGCC
>NZ_JAKKRS010000004.1:0-261738 GCF_025654025.1 Shewanella sp. SM55
TAAGCAGCAAAGGCGCGGTTCTCATTAAGGCCAGAGAACAAAGATTCTCACAAACAGGTCGGATATACGTACGCAGTATTACTTTCTGTTACTCAAAAAGTGGTTGATCTATTCGAGGTGTCCATATAGGACTTGCTGCGAGTCGACGAGCGAATGCCATGGCAAGCCTGTGCTAGTGGATACCCGTAAACGCTAAACTTCTAACAACTGAAATTACTGCACCCCAAACACTACTTTCCAACACATTTCCATCTACTTTCAACATCCACCCAACAAAAATGCTCAATAACTTTATTTAACGATAACCTTCCGCCTTTCACAAAAACGCATAAATATTCTCATTTAATTCAAATTGGCTGTTGCAAAGGCTCATAAAAGCGGTTAGTTTAAATCCACTTATACGGATAGACGTCCGTAACAACGCATTCAAGGCTTAACTGTATTTCGACTGCACTTTATTTCGAACAGTTGGGCCAATAACGTTAAATACCGAGAGAGTAAAATGAGCACACTACTGAACGCTATCCACCACCATCACCACCATATGCGGTAGCCTTCGGACGCTCACTGCCGGAGGACTATATCCTTCTGGCGGACTGATTCAAGATGATCATAAACCCCTGGAAGGAATTCCGGGGGTTTTTGCATTTAGGCATTAATTTCGGTTTTAATTTAAATAAAAAACTTTTAGATATTTAATAAATTATCAATACGTTAGCTAGATTTCTTAGCTAGGGCCCATTGAATGGCAGTGCGTATTAAACCGATTAAACAACACTTTTTGAATCTTTTAATTTTGATACTTTTGAGCGAGATAACACTATGACTGAATCGAACCGTTTACGCATCGCCATCCAAAAATCTGGCCGTCTTTCTACTGACTCTCAGCAACTGCTAAAAAGCTGTGGTGTTAAATTTTCCATTAATGAACAACGCCTTATCGCTCATGCTGACAATATGCCTATCGATTTACTGCGCGTTCGTGATGACGATATCCCAGGTCTAGTGATGGACGGCGTAGTCGATATGGGGATCATAGGTGAAAACGTGCTCGAAGAAGAACAAATCGAGCGTCAAACTCTGAACAAACCCGCAGATTGTCTCAAACTGCGTCAGTTAGATTTCGGATCATGTCGCCTTTCGTTAGCCGTACCAACAGAATTCAGTTACGCCGATGCCTCCTCGTTAGAAGGATTACGCATCGCCACTTCTTATCCGAACCTTCTGCGCCGTTTTATGCAACAAAAAGGCATAACTTATCGCGACTGTATGTTAAAAGGCTCGGTTGAAGTCGCCCCGCGTGCCGGCCTTGCCGATGGGATTTGTGATCTTGTGTCGACGGGCGCCACCTTAGAGGCCAACGGTTTATACGAAACCGAAGTGATTTACCGCTCTATGGCCTGCATCATTCAATCGACCCAAACTCAATCGCCGACTAAACAAGCACTCATCGACAAAATTCTGTCCCGCGTCAACGGCGTTATCCGCGCCCGTGAGAGCAAATACATACTGCTACACGCGCCAACCGAAACCTTAGATCAAATCGTCGCCCTACTGCCCGGCGCGGAAAACCCAACCGTATTGCCATTAAATGATGATACTAACCGCGTTGCTATCCACGCCGTCAGTACCGAAGATTTGTTCTGGGATACCATGGAACAGTTGACCGCACTCGGTGCCAGCTCGATTCTGGTAATGCCAATCGAAAAAATGATGGGGTAATGTATGGAAATCCTAACTTGGTCAACCTTATCAACCGCCGAGCAAAAAACGGCGCTGAAACGCTCACCTTTAATTGGTGACAGCGGCTTAGAGCAAAGCGTTCGCGCCATTATCGATGCGGTGGCAACGCGGGGTGATGCCGCCATTGCCGAATTTAATCAAAAGTTTGATGGCTTCAATAGCGCGACCATAGATGTAAATGGACAAGGTAGTGATGAGCTGCGTCTGAGTGAAACCGACATTACTGCGGCAAGCGCACGGGTATCGCCAGAGCTGAAAGCTGCGATATCCAAAGCCATGGCGAACATAGACGTATTTCACAGCGCCCAGCAATTTCGCCCGATTGATATGGAAACCGAGGCGGGAGTACGCTGCGAGCTACGTAGCGAACCGATTGAAAAAGTGGGTTTATATATCCCTGGTGGTAGTGCGCCATTAATTTCTACCGTGATGATGCTCGCCCTGCCCGCCAAGATCGCAGGCTGCGAACAAAGAGTATTAGTCAGCCCACCGCCCATCAACGATGCCATTATCTATGCCGCCAATGCCTGTGGGATCACTGAAATTTATCAAGTAGGCGGCGCGCAGGCCATTGCGGCACTGGCCTTCGGCACAGAAACGATTCCCGCGGTCGATAAGATTTTTGGCCCAGGTAATCGCTACGTGACAGAAGCTAAACGCTTAGTGTCACAGGATGGTCGCTGCACTGTGTGTATCGATATGCCAGCCGGTCCTTCTGAAGTGTTAGTGATTGCCGATAGCGACGCCAATTGCGAATTTATCGCCGCCGATTTGCTTTCGCAAGCGGAGCACGGCCCAGATTCACAAGTGATTTTAGTGACAGATTCGCAAGCTATCGCCGATGGCGTCAATGACGCGCTGACAAGACAACTCGCCGCGCTGCCGCGTTGTGATATAGCTACAACGGCGCTCCTCAGCAGTCGCACTTTTGTTGTGGACGATATGCAGCAAGCCGCGCAGGTTTCGAATCAATATGGGCCTGAGCACTTGATCATTCAAACGCGCTTTCCCCGTGAGGTACTGAAAAACATTCGCGCGGCGGGCTCGGTATTTTTAGGCGCTTATACACCTGAATCTATTGGTGATTATGCCAGTGGCACCAACCACGTGCTGCCGACCTACGGTTATAGCCGCGCCGTGTCGAGCCTGTCATTAGCCGATTTTAGCCGCCGCTTTACCGTGCAGGAACTCAGCGCTAAGGGCTTAATCGGATTGGGGCAAGCGGTCATGACGTTAGCCAGTAACGAATTGCTCGATGCGCACAAAAATGCCGTCGCTATTCGTCTAGCTAGCCTAGAGAAATGACCCGCCTAGATCTTAAGTGATTAGCACTTAAGTTTATAAAAATAGAGCTGAGTGAAGAAAATGAACCAAGTGAGCAGCATGGAAAAGACAGCAGAACCCGCAGCATTAACGGCATCAAAGCTAGCATCATCAACGTTAGCGCAATCGACGCCGCTAAATTTAGCCGAGCGTTTAGCGCGCCCAGAGTTACTGGATTTAACGCCCTACCAGAGTGCCCGCAGGCTGGGCGGTCGTGGTGATATTTGGATCAATGCCAACGAATCACCCTTCAATAATGTCGATACCGCAGCACTCGATTTATCAAAATTGAATCGTTACCCAGAATGCCAACCGCCGCAGCTTATCAACGCTTACAGCGAGTACAGCGGTGTGAGTGCCAGTAAGATAGTTGCCAGCCGCGGCGCCGATGAAGCGATTGAACTATTAATTCGTGCCTTTTGTATACCTGCCGTCGACAGCATTGCCTGCTTTGGCCCGACGTACGGCATGTATGCCATCAGCGCGAACACCTTTAACGTGGGCGTTAAAGCATTAAATCTCAGCGCGGAATATGGCTTGCCGTCAAGCTATGCCGAGGACGTTCGCGGCGCAAAACTGGTGTTTATCTGCAATCCCAATAATCCAACGGGGACAGTGATTGACAAAGCCATTATTGAGCAAGCGATCAAGGCCCTGCCCAACACGCTTGTGGTAATCGACGAGGCCTATATTGAGTTTTGCCCCGAATACAGTGTGGCAGATTTGCTGGAAAGCTATCCGAATCTAGTGGTACTGCGCACCCTGTCAAAAGCCTTCGCACTCGCCGGCGCACGCTGTGGTTTTATGCTGGCAAACGAGGCCGTAGTCGAAATCATTATGCGCGTGATTGCGCCCTATCCTGTGCCGCTGCCCGTGAGTGAAGTCGCCACACAGGCGCTATCAAGCGCTGGCATTGCGCGGATGAAAGTGCAAGTCGCACAATTAAATGAGCAAGGCGCCAGACTCACAGCGGCGATCAGCGCTTATTGTTCAAAATCGAATAGTTCAGAGTCCCGCGCCCGCGTGCTTAAGCCTAACGGCAATTATGTACTGGCTGAATTTGATGATGTCGCCAAGGTCGCTGCGTTACTGCAAGGCAGCGGTGTTGTCGCCCGCGCTTACAAAGACCCAAGGCTTGCCAAAGCTATCCGCTTTAGCTTTAGTTCAAAGGCGGATACCGATGTGTTAGTGAATTTATTTGAATCGCAACGCACTGAGCAGTCATCAGAAAACGAATAATAAGTCACTGATAATAAATCTCTGATCATAAAAAACTAATAAAAAGCGAATGCAACGCTGAAGGTAAAATCAGCTTAAGCATTAGCTAAACGACTTGAATTTGAAGGTAGAGCCATGAACCCACAATTTATCCCGAATGTTGCACAAAAAATTCTGTTTATCGACCGCGATGGCACCTTGATTGAAGAACCCGTCACCGACAAACAGGTCGATAGTCTGGCTAAATTAGTGTTTGAGCCACAGGTGATCCCCGCTTTGCTCCGTCTGCAAAAGGCAGGGTTTCGCTTAGTCATGGTCAGCAATCAAGACGGCCTTGGCACACCGTCTTTCCCGCAGGAAGATTTCGATGTGCCCCACAATATGATGATGCAAATCCTCAAAAGCCAAGGGGTTAACTTCGAAGATGTGGTAATTTGCCCACACTTTAATGATGAAAATTGCAGCTGCCGTAAACCTAAGCTTGGGCTAGTGAAAGACTACCTCACCCAAGGCTGCATCGATTTCACCCAATCGGCGGTAATTGGCGATCGCGAAACCGATGTGGAGCTGGGCAATGCCATGGGCATTAAAAGCCTGAAATATCAACGCGACACTTTAGGCTGGAACGCCATCGCCGATGCGCTGCTCAATAAAGGCCGCACCGCCACAGTCGTACGTACCACCAAAGAAACCGATATTCGCGTGACTGTGGATCTCGACAGCCCCGTTAAAGGTAAAATCGACACTGGCATTGGCTTTTTCGACCACATGCTAGATCAAATTGCCACCCACGGTAATTTTAAAATGGATGTGAAAGTCGATGGCGATCTAGAAATCGACGATCACCACAGCATCGAAGACACTGCACTGGCTATAGGTGATGCCCTGCGCCAAGCGCTCGGCGACAAACGCGGCATTGCCCGTTTCGGCTTTAGTCTGCCGATGGACGAAGCCAAGGGTGAATGTCTGCTGGATATCTCTGGCCGCCCTTTTATCAAGTTCTCGGCCGATTTTGAGCGTGAGCATGTGGGCGAAATGGCCACTGAAATGGTGCCGCACTTCTTCCGATCCTTTGCCGATGGCCTGCGCTGTACGCTGCATGTGTCAACCGAAGGCGATAACGATCACCACAAGGTTGAAGCCCTGTTTAAAGTGCTCGGGCGCGCGCTACGCCAAGCGGTTAAAGTCGAAGGCGATATTCTGCCATCAAGCAAAGGCGTGCTTTAAGGCATCAGCATAAATCGTTTAAGAGGTTAGGATGCAACAAGACACTCTATTAATAGCTGGCCAGCAATTAACAACTAGCCCGCAATTAACAGCAAATGAATCATCAGATGCTGAAACCGTCATCATAGACACGGGCTGCGCCAATTTAAACTCAGTACGTTTCGCCTTCGAGCGTTTAGGCGCTAAGGTGTTGGTCACAGACGATAAAACCAAAATCAAAGCGGCAAAACGTGTGGTGCTACCGGGAGTGGGCACAGCGGGAGCCGCCATGGCGTCCTTGCATGAAAAAGGCTTGGTCGAACTCATTCAAGGCCTGACTCAACCTGTACTGGGCGTATGCCTTGGCATGCAAATGTTGGCGGCGATTTCTAAGGAGCGCGGCGGCAAAGGTCAAGACTGCGAATGCTTAGGCATAATCCCGACCGACATTTGTGAACTGGATACTGAGTTACTCAAAGCTGAAGGCTTACCTTTACCGCATATGGGCTGGAATCAACTTAAGCTAACGACAAACTCACAAGGAGCCAAAACCCCTAGCGTTCACCCGCTATTTGCGGGCATTGAAGATGGCAGTTATGTGTATTTCGTCCACAGTTACCGCGCGCCATTGAGCGAATTCACCTTAGCCCAATGTTCCTATGGTGAAGGTTTTAGCGCCGCCATTGGCAAAGGCAACTTTATGGGCGTGCAGTTCCACCCCGAAAAAAGTGCCGCCGTGGGCGCGCAAATTCTGCGTAACTTTTTACAGATGGATGAAGCGCTGATGGACAAGTTGGCGCAGGAAAGACTGACCAATGAATAAATTACTCATTAAAAACCAGTTATTAACAAACAACTTACAAATAAATCAATCGAGGATCTAAGCATATGATTATTCCTGCGATTGATTTAATTGATGGCAATGTCGTCCGCCTTTATCAAGGCGATTACAGCCAGCAGACCACCTTTGATTTAAGTCCTTTGGCGCAGCTGCAATCATACGAGTCACAAGGCGCTAAGTGGTTGCATATCGTTGATTTAACAGGCGCGAAAGATCCCGCTAAACGCCAAACTCGCCTTATCAGTGAACTCGTGGCGGGACTTAACGCCAACATTCAAGTGGGCGGCGGCATTCGTACAGAAGAGCAAGTCACTGAATTATTAGCTATCGGCGTAAAACGCGTGGTGATTGGCTCACTGGCGGTGAAAGAACCTGAGTTAGTCAAACAATGGTTTATCAAATACGGCAGCGAAGCGATTTGCCTCGCTCTCGATGTGAATATCAACCAGAGCGGTGAGAAAATGGTCGCCGTATCCGGTTGGCAAAGTGGTGGCGGTAAGAGTTTAGAATCCCTTGTAGAAACCTTTAGCGCGGTCAGCTTAAAGCACGCGCTTGTAACTGACATTAGCCGTGATGGCACCTTAACGGGCGCCAATACCGCGCTTTATCAAGAAATTGCAGTTAGCTATCCCAATATAGCTTGGCAAGCCTCCGGCGGTATTGCGACCCTTGATGATGTTGCCGCCGTGCGTGATAGCGGCGCTGCGGGCATCATTATCGGTAAAGCCTTGCTTATCAATCAGTTTAACGTGGCGGAGGCAATCCAATGCTGGCCAAACGACTAGTCCCCTGTTTAGATGTAAAAGACGGTAAAGTAGTGAAAGGCGTGCAGTTCCGTAACCACGAAATTGTCGGCGATATCGTCCCCTTAGCCGCGCGTTATGCCGAAGAAGGCGCCGATGAGCTGGTGTTTTATGACATTACCGCCAGCGCCCACGAACGTGTGGTCGATAAATCTTGGGTGAGCCGCGTGGCGGAGCAGATTGATATTCCCTTCTGCGTGGCAGGTGGCATTAAAACCATTAGCCAAGCCCGTGAGTTATTAGCCTTTGGTGCGGATAAGATTTCGATTAACTCGCCCGCGTTAACCGATCCGAGTTTGATCTCACGCCTGCAGGACGAGTTCGGCCGCCAATGTATCGTGATTGGTATCGACTCCTTTTTCGATGCCACCAGCAACAGCTATAAAGTAAAGCAATTTACTGGCGATGAGGCTGCGACTAAAGATACCCAATGGTTTACCCAAGACTGGGTTGAAGAAGTGCAAAAACGTGGTTGTGGTGAAATCGTGCTCAATGTGATGAACCAAGACGGTGTGCGTGGTGGCTACGATATCAAGCAGTTAAGTCTTGTTCGCGCCATCTGCGACGTGCCGTTAATTGCCTCGGGCGGTGCTGGAACTATGGCGCATTTTCGCGATGTATTTATTGAAGCTAAGGTCGATGCAGCGCTGGCAGCGAGCGTATTCCACAAGGCGATTATCAACATAGGTGAATTAAAAGCCTATTTAGCGGCCGAAGGGATCGCGATTAGACGCTAGAGCGGTCCTAGGTTCTAGGTTCTAGGTTCTAGGTTCTAGGTTCTAGGTTCTAGGTTCTAGGTTCTACAAACAGATTAAGAGTGAATACTATGTCAACGCAAACAAACACTAAGTCGGATTTTAGCGAGCTGGATTGGAACAAACAGGATGGGCTCATTCCTGCCGTGATCCAAAATCATTTATCGGGCAAGGTATTAATGCTCGGTTATATGGATAAGGCCGCGCTGGAAAAAACCTTGAGCACAGGTGATGTCACCTTTTTCAGCCGCTCAAAACAGCGCTTGTGGACCAAGGGGGAAACCTCGGGGAATACGCTAAGGTTGGTCGCTATCGATAAGGACTGCGACAACGACAGCCTGTTAGTGCAAGTGATCCCCAACGGCCCAACCTGCCACAAAGGCACCGAAAGTTGCTGGTTAGATGACAATGCGCACCCTTTCTTGAACAACCTCGCGAGCTTAATCACCTCACGTAAAGGGCAAAGTGCCGATTCCAGTTACACGGCGTCTTTGTTTGCGCGCGGCACAAAACGTATCGCCCAAAAGGTCGGTGAAGAAGGTCTTGAAACCGCCCTTGCCGCCGCGACCCACGATAAGGAAGAGCTGGTTAATGAAGCCTCAGATCTTATCTATCACCTGCTGGTATTGCTTGAGGATCAACACTTAAGCCTCAGTGACATCACAGCAAATTTGTTGGCAAGACATGAAAAGGCGCTGCAGAGCAAAGCATAATCTGCTCACTGTTCCTGATGTCTTACTATCGATTTTACCGCTAAAAATGCCGCCCGCTTAAATCAAGTCGGCGGCATTTTTTATCGTGCGATTCCCTCAAGTGCCATTGCCGCAATGTAAACAATGAATATCTTGCGCCTTAATCCTGTGACAAAAAATAATCAAAATACTGTTGTAATGGTTGACAAGTACATTTCAGTTCCCTATGGTAACCTCCGTTGCCGTTAGGTTATTAAGGCAAAGCATCAAAACACTTATCCGTTTTTACTCAACACACGCTAAGGCAAGTTTTATGTGTTTCACAGCATTTTATACTCCCTATCTGTAGCCGCAATGGCATAGATAGGCACCTCGCCTGACATTCCATTGTGGCCATATCCTTTCGGATCCGCTGAGCGCCACTGTCTCATTTGCTTAAATTATTTTGTGCTTGAATCATTTCATTATTGAATCGCATCAAAATCCTTTAAGACAGTTGCTTTAGGATCAAGTCTTTATCTCTTTTTCTTGCAACACGCTTTTGAGATCATGTTATGACACAGAATAAAATTTTCGGCAGTTTACTGCTTATCGCCGGCACCACAATCGGCGCGGGCATGTTGGCTTTGCCTATCGCATCTGCTGGACTTGGCTTTGGCACCTCCTCCGCCATAATGCTCATCATATGGGCGCTAATGGCCTACACGGCACTGCTAATGGTGGAGATCCACCAATTCGCCCCCAGCGATGCCAGTCTTAATCACTTAGCGCAGCGCTTATTGGGTCGTAAGGGCCAGTTGGTCGCCAATAGCGCCTTGATGTTTTTACTGTACGCCCTCTGCGCCGCCTACATTGCTGGCGGCGGCGAGCAAGTGAACCAAAAGCTGAGCACTTGGCTAGGACTAAATTTGCCACCGCAGACGGGTGCAATCCTATTCACCCTGCTGGTTGGCGCCATTGTGGGCATGGGAACCCACTGTGTGGATCTCATCAATCGCGGTTTATTTGCCCTTAAGCTATTGGCATTATTGCTTATGTTGGCCTTGTTACTGCCGCAGGTTGAAAGCCCACATTTACTCGAGCTTCCACTTAACCAAGGGCTGATTATCACGGCTATCCCGGTAATTTTTACCTCCTTTGGTTTCCACGGTTCGATTCCCTCAGTGGTGCGCTACTTGGGCGTTGAGGTCAAAGCCCTGCGCAGGATCATGTTGTTTGGCTCAGCTTTGCCATTAGTGATTTACCTTTTGTGGCAACTGGGCAGTCAAGGCGTATTGAACCAAAGTCAATTGCTCGAAAACCAGAGTTTATCAAGCTTTATCAATCAACTGGCGAGCGTACTGCACAGTGAATACTTAAGTAGCGCTATTAGTCTATTTGCCGATCTCGCCCTTGCGACCTCGTTTTTAGGGGTGAGTTTAGGTTTGTTCGATTTTATGGCCTCAAGCTTAAGGCAAGAAGATAATGCAACAGGTCGAAGCTTAACCGCGGCTATCACCTTTTTACCGCCCTTAGGTTTTGCCCTCTTCTACCCTCAAGGTTTTATCACCGCCCTAGGTTACGCGGCGATTGCGCTGGTGATCCTCGCCATCTTTTTACCTGTGGCCATGGTGTGGACACAACGCCAGATGCGAGACGCTGCCAATATGCCGACGGGTTACCGCGTTGCGGGCGGCAAGTTAGCCTTAATGCTCGCCACACTTTGCGGAATTGTGGTGATCGCCGCCCAGATATTTAGCTAGCCGCAATTCACTCACCAAGAGTGAGTTAACTAAAAGTTAGCTTGCCCGAATGATAGATTAAGTACAAGAGCCTGTAAAACCTCAACTATTGACATCAGTCTCTTGTCTATTCAATGATCCTTTCACATTAGTCAGCTAAGCCCTTGAGTGTTAAACTGCCTCAGGTGCTCGTGCGCGATATAAAAGCTCCGAAGTAACCGAACGAAGTAAAAGTGCCAATGAAATATACACATTCGTGTATTTTTGCACTGCTAAAGCACGAGTTTGATCAGGGCTCAGTCAATAAAGGATAAATATCAAACCCAATGCCAATCCACAACAAGCCAAGCCGTGGCAATGCCTCTGATAGCAAGACACTTCAGCACGAGGCAACGCAGATATCCGCTGACCCTCGCAGTGGTGCTTTAGGTTCTGGAACGGATACCCATGTTGCTGAGCAAAATCGCCGTAAATTCCCCCTAAAAAAAACCTTATTGGCGACCAGCTTAACGGGCATCTTGGCGGGCGTGGCGTTAACTGTTTGGATTGTGAATACCCAGGCTGAACAACTCATCATACGGGCGGCAAATTTTGCCCTCACAGGTATGGACAGCGAACTGATTGACATTGAATTAGGGCAAAGTCAGTTAGCACATTGGCGAATTACTTCTGCCAACCTGAGGGTGCATGATAGCCATATCAGGCTTAATGATTTGAATATTCAGCTAAAACTTGACTGGCCACAGAGTTTTGCCGAACTTAAACAGTTCAGCCAAGCTTCTTACCTCACTCAAAAAATCACCCAAATATCCACAGGTGATATTGAGGTCGAGTTAGGGCAATCACTGTTTTTACCCAATAGAAATGCCATCGATGAACAAGGCCCCGCATTGGCCTTAGATATCAAATCATTACCACTCATCGATATCGGAAAAACCAGTCTTATTCTCAAAGCCCAGCATCTCAACACCCAAAATGATTTACCTGCCTATCGTTTGGTGATGGACAAGTTGAGCCTCAACGGCGCGGGGGAAATCAACAGCGAGTTTAGCCACGCAGGCGAAAGCATCGCCACACTGAAAGCAACACTCGAAACCAACAAATGGCAACTCATGAGTCAAATCCAGCTCGCGCCGCTGCTTACGAGCTTGCATCAAATCAGCCTGAGGCAAGCGCAAGACAGTGTGCTGAGTCCGTTAACTGAGCTTGATAAAGAGTGGCAAGCGTTAGCAATTGATTTACAAGGCCAATTGGTATCCAACAGCAGTATTACATTAACCTCAGGCGAGCTTATCAGTGAGCATCAGTTAATCGAGCCAAAGCTGACCTTTAATCAGTTGGCAGCGCTGCAACTTGCACCTAAACCCGAGCTTGTGTCAAAACCTAAGTTAGCATTTAAGATTGCCGGACATTTAGCTGAACTTGACCTAAAACTAGAGCCCTTTAGCTTAGCTGTGAGCCCCAATGCCGTCCAGCAACAACGATTGATGCAGCTGCTCGATAAGTCGCTGGCTAAGCCTTTAACACAGCCTTCAACTCAATCTTTAACCCAGCCGGCAGCCAAGCCTGCTTCGGAGCAAGTGCCTTATCCGCTAGCGAGTCAAATCGCTAAGCTGCTATCGGGGCTCAAGAGTACAGATACACCAGTGGGGATCGCACTGACATTGCCTGAAGCCCTGCACTATCCGCTGACTCAAATTCCGCAAGATGTGCACTTAGCTAATCCCCTTGCAATTAAACTTCCTCAAGTGAAGCTTAAGACCTTAGGCAGTAAGCTAGATACCCAAGTCGATTTGGCCAATGTTGAAATAACAAAATCAACCGAAGCACTGTCCTTCAAAACAGATTGGCGCCTTAGTACGAAGCAAACCAGCTCAATGCAATTATCTGAATTGTGGGCAAATCCGCCGCAGGACTTTAGCTGGAATAATAGTCAGTTAACGACAGCAGGCACATTTAACTTAGTTCAGACGCCAAGTTCAACCGATTGGCAATTTATCACTGCCGCTACCGAATCGACTGAACTGACTCAATCAACAAAACAAAATACTGGCAACACGCTACAATTCGCCGTGGGTGAGCTTAAGCGTATTAGCATGCAAAATAAAAATGCGGCTAAACATGCAGAGTTTAGCCTTGGTAGTATCGCGATAAATGCCCTCGCGCCGCTGAACATAAGCTCGCAGAAAAGCACTCATACTCAGAGTTCTGGTATTCAAAACGCTAGCATTCAGAAAGCCAGTCCAGCGCAAAGCTCAGTGCCCACATCTGATACCGCAAACAGGTTAACCCTTGCCATACCGCCTTTAACCTTAGCACTGGAGCAACTGTATTTTTCGCAGACCAAACAGACTTTAGTGACAGATGATGTAGTCACTGAGGCTAATGCGGATAAAAATGCTAGCACTAGCATCATAACGAAAACCGATATGAATGCGGGCAGTTTCTCGATTGCATTACACAAAGCCATGTCATTTGAGCTTAAACCCGATATCGAAGCGCTGTTCGACTCACTACGCGCTACCACTTGGCGTAATCAACTCGCATGGCAAGCCAGTCAGCTAAATATCGAAAAACAGCTCAGCAGCAAAGGCCGCAGCCGCAAAGAAACCGTACTCAAGCTGGACAAGTTAACGCTGGCACAAAGCTTAGATTGGAAAAATAATACGCTCTTTGGTGATGAGCACTGGCAAGTGGGCACAGTTGAACTGCAAAGCCAACATAAGCTGAATCTTGCCACCGCGAACAATCCCTTAGTGTTAACGGGCCAATGGGTAGTCAACACTAGCATGACCGAGGCGCTAGCCTTGCTCAATCAAACCCAACCCTTACCATCTGAGCTTAATGTCACAGGTAATAACCAATTACAGGCGCAGTTTAATTTAACCCAACAGCGCGATCAGACCCAATTTGCCATGCAAATAACTCAATCGATGACAGAACTTGAAGGCTTTTATAAAGACATCATTTTTGAGGGGGGAAAACTGCAAGCGCAATGTGAGTTCACTTGGGGGCAATCTTATAAAAAAGTGTCTCATAACAAGCCACAGGATAAAGGCTATTTTAGCAGCCTCAGTAAGCTCAATTGCCCGCAGACGCTGATGACCTTTAACTTATTTGATCCAGGCTTCCCACTGACCGATATCGAAGTGGAAGCCGATATCGCCCTTGGCAAAGATGCCGAGAAATTGCCCGACAATTGGATACAACAACTCACAGGCTTAAGTGACACCGATGTTTCCATGACCGCCAAAGGCAAAGTGCTCAGCGGCCAGTTTCTGCTGCCAGAATTTAATCTTAAATTGCAGGATAAATCCCATGCCTATCTGTTACTGCAGGCCATGAGTCTAGAAGAGGTCCTGCGTATTCAACCGCAAATTGGCATCTATGCCGACGGCATATTCGATGGCGTGTTGCCCGTCGATTTAATCAACGGCAAAGTGTCGATCACTGGCGGGCAATTAGCCGCGCGCGCACCCGGCGGACTCATCGCTATCTCGGGCAACCCCGCCGTTGAGCAGATGCGCCAATCCCAACCGTATCTAGACTTTGTCTTTTCGACGTTAGAACACTTACAATACAGCCAATTATCAAGCAGCTTTGATATGGACCAAGCCGGTGATGCTAAACTACTCGTCGAAGTGAAAGGCCGCGGTGAAGGGATTGAACGCCCTATCCACTTGAATTACTCCCACGAAGAGAACATGCTGCAATTATTTAGAAGTCTGCAAATTGGTAATGACTTGCAGGACAGAATCGAAAAATCAGTGAAGTAACAAGGAAACCTCAGTGAAGATAATTCAATTACAGCAAATTAGCATAGGTACCCGAAGCGCACTTATCGCATTGGTAGCCCTAACCTCATTGCAGGGCTGTACGCCCACAGTCAAAATAGAACCGCCGGATAAACCTATCGTTATCAATCTCAATGTGAAAATTGAACATGAGATACGGATCAAAGTAGATAAGGAATTAGACCAACTCCTATCAGACGATAAGCTGTTCTAATTAAATAAGAATTGAGGAATCACCATGAAATCAATCCGACTAAAAACAAAGTTATTATTGCTATTAACCCTCAGCTTTTTAAGCCTAAGCGCCTTTGCCATGTCACTTCAAGAAGCTAAATCACAGGGCTATTTAGGCGAACAAGCCAACGGCTACTTAGGATTAGTGCAAGCCAATCCCGAAGCCAAAGCCGTGATGGACGACGTAAATAACAAACGTCGCGCCCACTACGAAACCATCGCCAAGAAGAACAAACTCTCCCCAGCCGATGTAGCTAAACTCGCAGGCGAAAAAGCCATAGCCGCCACAGATAAAGGCAACTATGTGCAAGATGCCAAAGGCAAATGGATTAAAAAATAGTCCGCTTTCTAAGGCTATAGCGCGTAAAAGCAAAGCGAATAGACATAAACAAAACGCCTGCAGTAGCAGGCGTTTTTGTTGATGGAGTTTAATTAAGCACACTTATTCCAGTGACACGCCGTCCTGTTACCTAGTAAGAAGTATCCCTATAGGCTCGACCGTGACATCCATGTCACGGATGGTCACTTCCATGACTGTGCTTAATCTCATCAACCCCGGCGTATACTGGGTAACCAAATTTAACAATGGGTGCTATTAAATTATTAACTAAATTACGTAATTGTGTTACTAAAAAATCGATTGCTATTGTAATAATTACTCTGCTGACAATGCTTCAATTTGTTGCAACCATGTATTAAATAACTCACATTTTCCGCGCATAGCTTCAAGGCCAACATCTAGTGCCGCCAAAGTTCCCATCAGTGGTTTTTCGTAATTATCAATTAAACTTATAATACGCTTACTCGGTGCTGTTAGCGGGCTGTTGTTGATGTGTTCAGGTGAAGCGAACTTATCAGCGATAGCTTGAAAGGATGCAACTAAATCTGGTTTATCCATGCCTAAAGCCATTTTCTCGGGATCGCTGAATAACAAACCTTCGAACTCATACATTTGTACAAAAGGAATAAAGCGGCGCATCACATCAGTACCTAATGTCTCGGTAAGCTTTGCAACCAATTCTTTCTGCAACGATTCAGCCTTATCCGTAATAGCAGCATTAACAGCTAAAGCTTTTTTACCCGGGAATGATTCGGGTAACCCATAGAAATCAAAAAATGTGGTGCAATAGCAGTTTTTATCCGCAGTAAGTCGATTTCGGATATCGGGCAAAAGACGTTCAAATTTGAAGTTACCGCCTTTATGCCCAGGTTTACCTATTAAAGCAGGCCTAAGGTAAATACCTTTATTAGCAAAAGGTTCAACAAGTAAATTATTAACAAAGGCTTCTTCAGTTTGCCCTTCACAAATGACATGAACAATGATCATTTTGACGGCCTCCCGCCTAAAATATTTTTCTCCCAAAGTTCACCAACTGAATAATCCTCAAGCCAAAACTTAAATTCATCTTCCTCTAAACGTTTAAAGTTAGAAGCACCATTTTCTCTTTCTACAACAATAAGATCATCGATTTCAAACTCATTCAGCAAAGGTACTGATTGTGTCGAAACAATCACTTGCATACGCAGTGAAGCCGATCGTAATAATGCTCCAAGTAAAGTAATAGCGTACGGGTGTAATCCAAGCTCAGGCTCGTCAATAATAATGGTAGAAGGAGGTTTGGGTTGTAGCAACGCTGTTACTAAGCAAATAAAACGGATTGAACCATCAGACAACTGACTAGGCCATAACGCATAATCACTATCTGTTTGTGTCCATAATAAACGAACTTGTTCTTCACCAGTTTCTAACTGAGTTGGCTTTAACACAAAATCGTTGAAAAATGGTATCGCTAGCTTAACAGTCTTACGAATTTGACTATATACCTCGGACTCTTCATTTTTTAAACGATATAAATACGCTGCTAAATTTGAAGCATCATTACGTAAATACTCGTTATCGTGTACAGAGGATAACCGCTTTACTCCTGCCGTATCGCTAGTGTCGTGAAAATGGTACACACGCCAACTCGAAATTGAACTATAACAATAATCAGCTTCTGAAAATTTACTGCTTTTTTCATATTTAAATTTTAGCTTTGCTTCATTATGACCAGAACCCAGAGAAATCCACTTATCACCAAAATAAGGCCCTTTAAAATAGAGTGATT
Source organism: Shewanella sp. SM55 (assembly GCF_025654025.1). NCBI lineage: Bacteria > Pseudomonadati > Pseudomonadota > Gammaproteobacteria > Alteromonadales > Shewanellaceae > Shewanella > Shewanella sp. SM55. The sequence continues at coordinate 16,439 of NZ_JAKKRS010000004.1, forward strand.
CTTGCGCAAAAGTAAAACCACCATCTACTGTTGGTTCTAAAAGAAACTTATAACCATTAATACCAAAGGTCACAAGAGATCCAAATTTTTCAGTTTCTTTTATGCCAAAGCTTAAAATTCGATCTGCTCCGCCCTGTTTTTTACTCCATACCTGTAAACGCCCGTCGAGCATCTCACCAAGCAAGCGGAAATATGAAACAAAGTTACTTTTACCAACACCATTAGCGCCAATTAGGACGTTTAAGCTATTTAATCTTAGCTTTTCCATCGAACGTATCGATTTAAAACCGACAATACTCAATTCCTTGATGGGGTTTACTGTACCCATTTTACACCCTCTTTTAGCTTTCTCTGGCTACACACTTTTCTGCTGACGTTAATTGGTAATCGTTGATACGATCGCCTTATTCGGTCCAAACAATAACAGACACTTTACCACGGCTAGCGCATTTTAATCCCCAAAAAATATAGGCACTCCCAACTCTTTTTGCTTTTAGAGGTACACAAACAGCTCACCAAAACCGTTCTTACCATAGTTAAATAAAAACTCCTCCTCTTGAACCTGCAGACTACGCAAATGCTGAAAGGTGCGCCATGGTGATTGGCGAGACGACCGTCCGCCCCATGGACGGGGCGGTCGAGCATCCACGGATGGACTCGCTGCGAGTCGACGAGTGAATACCATGGCAAACCAGACTGCGTAATGAGTTTGATACTAAAAGCAGAGCCAATAAAGAGTAATAAGACTCACAAATTATCGTTGGGTAGAATTCGAAAGGAAGGTGTTGAAGATCCACGTGACTAATTTTAGGAAAAGGCTTTCTTAGCAGAAAAGAGTACAGATAACGCACTAACGCCATGGGGATTTTAGCGAATTATCGGCAAGTGGTTAATATCAAAACCAATCGTGATGTATGGCTAATGGCAGATATTAAAAACCAATAATGGCTATTGATCTACAACTACACTATGCCGCAACCACGTGGCGCTGCGCACGTAGGGGGTGTAAGCGATTATGCATCACTTTGATGGTTTCAAACTGCACCATAGTTTTAGCACCGGATAAAACACATTCGGGCGATAATAACATCACTAAGGCCGATTGCAGGGTGTTTTCAACCACAAGCACGAGTGCCCTTTGCTTTTGGCATTTAAGTTCAAAGACTTTACCTACATCGCTATAAACACAGACATCACTGGTATCAAAAAACCATGATTTAGGCATTTGCGGTGTCAGCATAAAATGGGCTGCGGTGGCATTGAGCGCAATTTGAACAATAGCGGCATCGGACAAAGACAGGGTTTTAGGCAATCTATCGAGTAAGTTCATATAGAATTTGGCGTGCGCAATATTAAATTCCATGCTTGATAAGGCATCTGGAATGAGTAATTTTGCTTTATAAGACGTCAGAAATTCTATCTCGGAACCTAACGATACGCCTAATACACCATACGAATCGTTATATTTCCATTGCCAATCTTTTTGCGGCATTAATAACATAACGGTGACCCAATATTTGAACACTGGGACATAATAGTAGATATTTTATCCAATATCAAAATAAAAATAATAAAATACAAATTATTTAACAGTTACTTAGTCGTTCTATTGTAAGATCTTAACAGCGATCTAAGGATCATTTTAGATCGCTGTTAAAGAATAAGATCTTATTTTAGATCGTTATCTTAATCCTAAGATCATTATTTCAAGCGGTATGCATTCACTATTTCTTTAATTAACTTCGGACCTTGATAAATAAAACCCGAATAAATCTGAACCATAGTGGCGCCCGCATCGAATTTGGCTAAGGCATCTTCAGCGCTATTAATACCGCCCACACCGATGATCGGGATCTGCCCTTTCAAACAAATTGCCAATTGCTTAATCACTTTAGTAGACAGCTCAGTTAAAGGTTTGCCACTTAAGCCGCCGCTTTCATTGGCGTTGGCAAGACCGCTAACACCATCACGTGTTAAAGTAGTATTGGTCGCAATTGCGCCATCAAATTTGTTTTTAATCAAAGCTTGCGCGATATTTTCAATTTCTTCGATGGTTAAATCTGGAGCAATTTTAAGCGCGATGGGCACGTATTTTTTATGCTTTTCGGCCAGCTCAAGTTGCTTGGCTTTAATTGCGCTCAATAATTCATCTAATAGATCGCCATATTGTAGCGATCGTAATCCTGGGGTATTGGGTGATGAAATATTCACCGCAATATAAGCCGCATGGAGATAAACTTTATCCATGCAGATCAAATAATCGTCTTTACCTTGTTCTACTGGCGTGTCTTTATTTTTGCCAATATTAACGCCAACCATAATATCGGTCTTTTTAGCGATCAAATTTTTGACCAGATTATCGACACCCTTATTATTAAACCCCATGCGATTAATGATGCCTTTGGCAGGCTTTAATCTAAATAGACGGGGTAAATCGTTACCAGGCTGTGGTCTTGGGGTAACTGTACCCACTTCAATATGACCAAATCCCATCGCATGAAAGGCATCAATCGATTCGCCGTCCTTGTCCATACCGGCAGCGAGTCCCACTGGGTTAGGAAAGGTCAACCCCATAAAGCTGACAGGAGCGGGTGCAATCGTTTGTCCATATAGACACGTTAACCGGCTATTGGCGGTCATTTTTAAACTGCCTATAGCAAGATGGTGAGCTCGCTCAGGATCCATCTGAAACATGACTTTCTGTGCGATTTTATAAAACATGTACTTTCCTCGACCTAAAAAAAGCCCCGGCGATCGCCAGGGCTTCTGATTGTTATAATAAGTTTACTTTTGGCCTTCGCAATGAAGGATCAGAAGGTTAAGTTCACGTAGGGCGACAGAGAACTTAGCAAACTCATGGATTTGCGACGTTTTAAAGTCAGCTAGCATATGGAACCATCTTTCCAATAAGCCTTGATTTATCTCAATCCACTGAGAAATCACACTTTCGGCATCACAGGTTGCACTGCAGGTTCTTAAGACAACTGAACTTAATGCACGTTGTTGCCAATCTAACTCTTCCCTAAAGGCGGCACGAGCCAGTGCTTGCCAATGGTTCGCTACAGGTTGAGCGCTGATCTGTTCTAAGAACCAGTGCAGCTCAACGCGGGCGCCGAGTTTGAAGTAAGTTTCAGCCACTAATGCCACTGTCTTATCTTCTGTTTGCGCAATTTGGGCAATGTCTAAGGCAGAGAACAAGGTGCTCATGTTAGCCACAATGGTTGCCACAGCTTGTGGTACGTTTTCTTTGACCAAAGCATTGATCTCAGATTGGATACCCTTCGCTTCTTCTTCTACCAGATATAAATGAACATTATCTTTAATTTGTTCAAATACTGGTTTGAAGAAGGCAACGGTTTGTTCGATGCTCCAAGAGCGGTTACGGTGACGGAGGAACCAGCGGCTAGCACGACGCATATTGCGGCGTAACTGATGCAGCATTTCACCTTGAACCACAGCCGGAACTATGCCGTTTAAGTCAGTGATCGATTTAGTTAATTCAGCTAAACCAAATACTTCGCGAGCCATAGTGTAACAAATTGCCGCGTCGGCAACTGAGGCACCAGTCTCATCTTGCATACGTTGAACAAAATTCAAGCCCATGTCGTTGACGAGTTCATTGGCGAGTGAGGTCGCAATGATTTCGCCACGCAGTGGATGGGTTGCCATTTTGTCGCTGTATTTTTCCTGAAGTTTTTTCGGGAAATACGCGATAAGCAGTTGGCTTAACAGAGTATCTTCAGTGATTTCTGGCGTCACTAATTGCTCTTTCAGTACCATTTTCGCATAAGCAACCAATACTGATAGCTCTGGGCGCGTTAATGCACGACCACTGGCTAAACGTTCAGCTAGCTCATCGTCAGACGGTAAGAACTCTAACGCTCTGTCTAACTTGCCTTCTTTTTCCAGATACTGGATAAAGCGGATCTGCTCTTTTAACTGCTCAGCACCGCGCACTTGAGTCACAGAGATAGTACGAGTTTGATCTTTACAGTCTTGCAGTACGATTTGGCCGACTTCTTCGGTCATTTCTTCCAGTAAACGGTTACGCTGCTTAAGCGTCAGTTCACCTTCAGTCACCATAGCGTTCAGCAAAATCTTGATGTTCACTTCGTTGTCTGAACAGTCCACACCACCAACGTTATCCACGAAGTCAGTGTTGATGCGACCGCCATTAGACGCATATTCAATACGACCTAACTGAGTACAACCTAAGTTACCGCCCTCGCCGACTATCTTAGCGCGCAGTTCGCCACCGTTGACACGTAGAGCATCGTTGGCACGATCGCCGACTTCAGCTTGGGTTTCACGTGAAGATTTCACATACGTACCGATACCGCCGTTCCAGATCAAATCCACTGGCATTTTCAACAGTTCTTTCATCAGCTCAGTTGGGGTCATAGAGGTTTTCTCTGTGGCCAACATTTGCTTCATCTCTGCCGATAATGGAATGGATTTAGATGAACGGAGGAAAATACCGCCACCCTTAGAAATCAACTTGCTGCTGTAGTCTTCCCAGCTTGAACGTGGCAGAGCGAATAAACGCGCCCGTTCATCATAACTTAATGCCGTATCCGGATTTGGATCGATGAAGATATGCATGTGGTTAAAGGCTGCAACCAGTTTAGTGTGCTTAGACAACAACATACCGTTACCGAATACGTCGCCCGCCATGTCACCTATACCTAAACAGGTAAAGTCTGTGGTTTGACAATCAATACCGACTTCGCGGAAATGACGCTTAACCGATTCCCAGCCGCCTTTGGCCGTGATACCCATTTTCTTATGGTCATAACCGTTGCTGCCACCCGATGCGAATGCATCACCGAGCCAGAAGCGGTATTCGAGGGAAATCGAGTTCGCGATATCAGAGAATGTCGCTGTACCTTTATCGGCTGCTACCACTAAATATGGGTCATCTTCATCATGACGAACCACATCCAATGGATGGACGATTTCACCGTTCAAAATGTTATCGGTAATATCGAGCAATGCACGGATAAAGATGCGGTAACATTCTTGACCTTCGGTGAAGAAAGCTTCACGGCCGCCTTCAGTTGGCAATTGTTTACAAACAAAACCACCTTTAGCACCCACAGGCACAATCACAGTGTTTTTCACTTGCTGTGCTTTTACCAAACCTAATACTTCGGTACGGAAGTCTTCACGACGATCTGACCAACGCAGACCACCACGAGCCACTTTACCGTAACGTAAATGCACACCTTCAACCCGTGGCGAATAAACGAATATTTCGAATTTCGGCAGTGGACGTGGCATTTCAGGGATCAGTGAAGGCATGAATTTAAACGAGATATAACTCTTAGATTCGCCTTTGGCATCCAGTTGGTAGAAGTTGGTACGCAGAGTGGCGTTAATCAAGTCTAAATAACGACGAATAATACGGTCATCATCCAAGCTAGACACTTCATCTAAACGTAAATTGATCTGCTCCAAAAACTTGCCCAGAGTACGGGTTTTCAGTTTAGGGTTAAATTTACGGATGAACATCTTCACCAACAAATCAGCGATTTGTGGGTAACGACCGAAGGTTTCTTCAATATATGACTGACTGAAAGTCGCATCGATTTGACGCATGTATTTCGCATACGCGCGCAATACAGAGACTTCACGGCCCGTTAAACCTGACGCCAGAATAATGCGGTTGAAGCCGTCATCTTCTAACTTCTTTTGCCACACTTGTGACAGTGCAGTTTGGAATCTGTCTTGGCTATCAGCGATGTTATCTGTGTTGACGACTTTAACTGTCATCAAGAAGTCTAAGATCCAGAAGGTAGAACCGTCTGAAGTCGTGACTTCATATGGACGCTCGTTGATCACGCGCAGACCAAAGTTTTCGAGCATTGGCAACACGTCAGATAGATGAATAGGCTCATCTTTATGGAATAGCTTTAAACGCACTTTGTTGTCGTTCAGCGCCGCTTCCTGCGGTTGATAGAACAACATGCCGAGCTTGTGTTCATCATCCAGTGCTTCGAGCTGTTGCATGTCAACGACGGCAGAACTTGGTAATACGTCTTCTTTATAGCTTTGTTCAAACGCATTGAAATAACGCTTAGTCAGATGAGTGCCAGCTTCTTCGCCGAGTGCACTGTTAAGCGCAGTGCTTAACTTATCTTCCCACGAACGTGCCGCTTCTATTAAGTTGTTCTCTATGGCAGCCACATCTACATCCATATTATTGTTATCAACTTTGACTATGTAGTGAGTGCGGGCTAGCGTCGACTCGGAAAAATAAGTCGTAAACTCTACATCTTCTTTGCTGTTAAAGTGCTGGGCCAGAATACGTTGAGTATCTTGGCGGAGTTTAGTGTTGTAACGATCCTTAGAAACGTACACTAAACAGGATAAGAAACGGCCAAAGCCATCTTTGCGTACAAAGAGTTTCAGCTTGTCTCTGTCTTGCATTTCTAACACGCCATGAGCCATGTGCGATAAATCATCAACATTGGCTTGAATTAGCTCGTCACGAGGTAAATTCTCAAGGATGTTTAGCAGGGCTTTATAGTCGTGTGAACGTGGGGTCAAGCCTGAACGATCTAACACACGCTGCACTTTTTCATTCAGCAGTGGGATTTCACGTGGGCTACGGTTATACAGGTTTGACGCATATAAACCGATAAATCTATCTTCGCCAATCACATTGCCTTTCTTATCGAAACGCTTAATACCGATATAATCGACATAAGCTGGGCGATGCACGCGGCTCTTAGCACTGCTCTTAGTGAGGATCAGTAAGCTGTGGTCTAAGGCTTCTTTGCGGGCACTATCGGAGAAGCTAGATAACAACAAACCTTGCTCAGGTTGCGCTTTAGTGTGCTTGTTCATCAAACCTAAGCTAGAGGCGATATTAGGCACTAACTCAACGTCACCTTCGACACGTTTCAAATCGTATTGACGGTAACCTAATAGCGTAAAGTGATGATTATTCAAGTAAGTCAGGAAGTTAATCGCTTCTTCTAACTCTTGCTTATCGCCCGGGAACGGACGTTTTGGCAATTCCTTGATCATCTCAGCCAACTTGGCAGACATGACTTCCCAGTCGTTAACTGATGAAGCGACATCGGCAAGCACAGACTGAATTTCGCGCTCTAATGCTTTGATATCGACCGTGCTGCTTTGACGGTCAATTTCAATCAAAAATACGGCGACATGCTCAGTGCTTTCAGGGCTCTGATTAAGATAAGTGACATTCGTCACACCACTTTCTGAACGCTCAATCGCCAGTGGAGTGTGCAACATCATGTGAGCAGTAATACCCATTCGCTTCAATGCCATACCAACTGAATCGACCAAGAATGGCATGTCAGGTTGGATAACTTCAATGATCGAGTGAGTCGATTGCCAGCCGTGTTTGGCTTGGCTAGGATTGAACACTCTTAGATGAGTGTTACCTTTTGGCGTTTTGTTCAGGGCGTTCCATAAACTGAGAACCGCACCGTATAAATCACTGTCATTACGCGCATTGAGATCGTCTTTCGACATGTGGGCATAAAGGCAGGTGGCGAACTGTTCAACTTGCTTGGCTTGTGAATTAGGGACTTTAGCGTGAATTAAACTGACTACATTTTCAAGTAGTACTGAAGGCATTGCATCTTTCAAGGCCATGTTGCTGTTTCCTTAAGCGTCTATGGCAGCGCTTTTTTCATTATTTGGATGCTTCGGCTTAACAATCGCAGATAAATTAATGTGATCTAGATCGTCGCGCGAAGTTTATTACTAAAACCGCTGTATTTCGAGGAAAATTTTAGTGGTACATCCTCTTGAAATCCAGTATTGGCGTAAACAAGGAATGACAAATGACCAAACAATCGATAAAGCAGACTAAGTATTCAAAAGTAAATGGGGAGCTTAGCTCCCCATTTGTAGACTCTACTTAGGCTGGCGCCAGAAAATGGCGGCCAATGCAGGTAGGATAATTATGGCACCGAGCATATTTACCACAAACATGAATGTTAACAATATTCCCATGTCCATTTGGAATTTAAGCGCCGAGAAGAACCAAGTACTGACACCAATCGCCAATGTAAGGCCAGTAAAGATCACCGCACTACCCCGTTCGACCAACGCCTCATAGTAAGCCTGCTGTACTGGCATACCATTCGATAGCTTAGACGACATAGTCGAGAGGATATAAATACCATAGTCCACGCCAATACCAACCCCCAGCGCAATGACAGGTAACGTACTAACAGCTAAGCCAATATCGAGCTGAGTCATCAAAGCCTGTGCCAGTGTCGACACGACATATAACGGAATAATAACCGCCACAGTGGCTTTAAAAGATTTAAAGCTGATTAAGCAGAGTACAAACACAGCACCATAGACGTATATCATCATAGGTAACTGTGCCTCAGCCACCGCTTCGTTAGTCGCTGCCATTACACCCACAGGACCCGACGCCAGTTTAAACTGCAACTTCTCGTTGTCCATTTTCGCGGCGACGGCTTTGACCTTAGCGACCACAGTTTCTATGGTTTCGGCCTTGTGATCTTTCATAAACAGATACACAGGCATGACAGAACAATCGCCATTTAATAAACCTGAAGTCGTGGGAATTTGGCCAATAGCCTGTACTAAGCTCGCCGTTGTACGCGGCAACACTTCCCATCTTGGATTACCTTCGTTGAAGCCTGCATTCACTTTTTTAGCGACCGACGCCAGACTCACAGTCGACTCCACCCCTGGGGTATTGCGTACTAACCACTCAAACTGATCAATTTGAGTGAGCACATCGTGGTAAGTACAGGCTTCAGGTGCTGCCTCAACAATCACAGTCATCACATCTGTGGTGATAGAGAAATGATCTGTGATGAAGAAGGTATCGAGGTTATAACGCGAATCTTGATGTAACGCTGGCGCGCCGCCCTGTAAGTCACCAATCTTCATCTGATTAGCTTGTTGCAGACCCACAAAATACAACACCACAGTGGCAATAATGACTACCACAGCATATTTAGGTGTTGCAAAACGCGCCATGAAGCGCCAAATAGCCTCAGTTCGCACTTCTTCAGCCGTCGGTTCTGCGTGTTTATTGACTTTGATTTCAGTAAAAGAAATCACCAAAGGCAACAGGATAAGGTTAGTGAAAATGATCACGCCCACACCGAGCGAGGCAGAAATCGCCAGCTCGCGAATAATCCCAATATCGATAAATAACAGGGTAATAAAACCAACAGTATCGGACAGTAATGCCACACCACCCGGCACTAATAAACTACGAAATGCCGACGCCGAAGCCGCTTTTGTCGTTTGCCCGTCGAGCACTCGACGCCGTACAGCGTTGATGATCTGCACCCCGTGGCTCACACCAATGGCGAAGACTAAAAACGGTACCAGAATCGACATAGGATCGAGACCGAAACCTATCACAGTCAATAAACCAAGCTGCCAGACCACAGCCGTTAAACTGCAGACCAGTGGCAGCATGGTCAAGATGATGGATTTAGAAAAGAGGTAAACCATAATGGCAGTGACCAAAATCGCGATCACGAAGAACAGCAACACGCCCTTAGCGCCATCAGCCACATCTCCGGCCATTTTGGCGAAACCTATGATGTGAATTTTAACCTTATCGGTTTCGAACTTGCCCCTAAGCTCTTTTTCTAATTGTGCAGCAAAAGCAATGGTATCAAGCGGTTTACCCGTCTGTGGATCAAAATCCATTAATTGAGCCGACACCATAGCCGCACTGTAATCGTTGGCAATTAATCGGCCGACAATCCCTGCTTTTTCAATATTATCGCGAACCGTTTCTAACCCAGACACTGAAGTTGAAAAATCCGCTGGAATAACAGGCCCACCAGCAAAACCATCCTCAACGACTTCAGTAAAACGAGTGGAAGGCGAAAAAATTGATTTCACCTGCGCACGGTCAACCCCTGGAATAAAAAACAGCTGATCATGCACGTTTTTTAAGGTATCAAAATAGTTAGCATTAAAAATATTACCGCTGGTATCCTCAACGGCCACCATGATGCTGTTGGCACCACCAAAATCTTTTTGGTGTTTCAGGTAGGTCTGCATATAACTGTGCTGCAGTGGAATATTTTTGATAAAAGCCGCATCCATTTTGAGTTGACTGGCCTGATAGCCAAAAAACAACGTCAAAAACACAAAAATGCCGACGACCCATGCGCGATTGCGAAACAAAAATGACTCAAATCCGTTGACCAGTTTTTCTAACATCTTCTCGGCCCTGTTATTTATTGTAGTTTTAAAATTTTATGGCTTAAGAATAAACAGCCCTTGGCTGCCGGATAACCACACATTCCCTTGATTATCCTTCGCAATAGACACTAAGTTTTCCCCTTGGCGACGAGTCACGATACTGCTACTGTCGTCCTCATTTAGCTTGATCACTATCCCCGCATTTCCCACTAAATATAGCGCGTCGTCAGAAACAACCATGGCACCGTTGATTGAGGATTGCACCGGCAATTCTATTTGATTCCATTGGCTTAAACTCACATCAGCTTTGAATATATGACCGCGAAGGCCCATCACATACACAGCATTTTTCGTTTCTACGGCGTTAAACATAGAACCATCGTAATCAAAATTGGTACGCGTAAATGTTTTACCTTGATCGCCAGAAACAGCGACTAAGCCCAGCTCGCCAACCAATAATAAACGTCCATCGGTTAAGGTTAAAATACGATTAAAGTGCGGCAATAATGAAGCGCGCGCACTCAAATAGGCCGATTGATCGCTGCCTTTTAACTCCGCCAAATAAGCCACATCTTCTTCAGCTAAAAGCTCCTCATGGAACTTCTCGCGCCATTGGGCACCGCCATCATTAGTGCGATAAAACAAACCGTAAGCACCAATGGCAATACCATTGTTTTCGTCTAAAAACACCACATCGAGGAAAGGCTTTTCAATCTCGGGCGAATGCATTTGTAACTGCCAAGTTTGACCGCCATCCTGAGTCTGTAAAATGGTTGCATCATGACCTACAGCCCAACCGCGTTTTTCATTGAGGAAAAAGACTTTGGTCAGCTGTGAACTCACGGGCGTTACCACTTGATGCCAACTGCCGTCATACACCAGAGCATGACCACGTTCACCCACAGCCACTAAACCTGCGCCTACGTTGGCAATATCTAAAATCAAAGATGAAACAGCAAGAGGTTGAACTTGAGAAAAAATCGGATCAGAGGGCGTTGCAGATAACGTAGAAGGAAAAAAAGCGCCACCGAAACTTAATACAGCGACACACTGAAGGATGCGAAACGACATACAAACTTCCTTAAACTAATGAGGGGCGCTAAGCGCCCCTTTGTACGTGGCCTATTAACGGATACCTTCACGACGCAATGCATCGGGGGTAAAGTTAGCTTCAGTCAGTTTGGCATCGAAGTTATACATGCCACTTTGGTTGTCTAAGCCCATGGCGAGATAACGACGGGATTGCAAATCATGGAAGACTTCTAAAGTATCCCACTGTGCTGGCACTTCGTAGTAATTCAAGCCATGTGCAACGGCCACACGATACAACTGATCACGGTTGTCGTAGAGATCGGCGATTGACACTTGCCATGAATCTTCATCAAGGTACATATCGCGCACTTTATAAATGTGGCGCATACCGTCTTTCAGCGTCGCCCTCACTTGCCATACGCGGTGTTTTTCCCAACGAACGTATTCAGGATTCACATGACCAGGTTTCAATATTTGGTCATATTTCAGCTTATCCGAATGCAGTTTGTAATCATTGTACGGGATATAAATTTCTTTTTTGCCAACCAGTTCCCAGTTGTAACGCACAGGAGAGCCGTTAAACATATCGAAATCATCTGTCGTACGCAGACCATCTGACACTGTACCCGGTGTATCAAAAGCCACGTTCGGCGCTTTACGTACTCGACGTTGACCTGTGTTATAGGTCCAAGCTTGGCGGGGAAGCGCCTCTTGATCCATGGTTTCTTTAACCAATAAGGCTGTACCAGCTAAACGTGCAGGCTGAGTCACCACTTGCTTAAAGTAGAACAGCGTATTGCTGGCTTTAAGCTGATCTAAGGTAATTTCTGGACGAGAATATTCGAAGCGAATTTCCTCAGCCGTTTCGACTAAGCTATAGCTACCATCGGCTGTCGGTGCAGCTTGGCTACGGGAAGTTTCGATATCTATACCACGAAAACGCAAAATGTGGTTCCAAATTGCTTCTAAACCATTTGCAGGGATCGGGAATGGAATACCAATAGCCGCGCCAGAAATACCATTGCCCTGTGCAATCAGTTCAGCACGAGTCGCGTTAACTTTAGTCGCATCGTAAACGAACTGTGGTACAGAGGCGCTACGGCGAGTCTTGTACACATTCATCTTGTAGGTATCAGGATAAAGTTCGAACAACTTCATCTGACCCGGCGTTAAAAAATCTTTATATTGCGCTTTGTTAGCATTGGTAATAGTAAATTCAATCTTATCCTCAGGGAAAGGATCTGGGTGATGCATCCCTTTGGTATAACCCGCCACAGGCTGAGTGATACCACCATCCCACGCAGGAATAGAACCATCAGCATTACCTGCTTTTTCAGCACCTAAAGGGGTAAGTTCATTGCCAAGTTTTGCCGCATCAGCTTCTGATATCTTAGCCATAGCGACTGGCGCTGCGAAAGCCAGCATGACTGCACTCGCCAATATCGTCAGTTTCTTCATTGTTTGAGTCCTTTTAGATCGAATACTTGATATTGAATGAAACATAATCACGATCTGCCATCGCATTCGTCGTACCGACACCGCCAAAGAAATTGTTATAGGAGATATCTGCACCCCAACGGTTTTGATAGTCGAAGTTAACGCCTAGCGCGACAGACTTACGTCCTTCCGTGAACAGGAACATAGGATCAGGTGTAATACCATCAACGTCATGGGAAAAAATCACCCGTGGAGACATATTGACCCCAGCAAATACGTTGTTGAAATCCGCCTTTCCAACTAAACGGTATCCCCAAGCAAAGTCGGTTGGGAACGGGTTAGTTTCAGGACCATTATGCAAGGCTTGAATGATGCCGGGCATATCTGGGTTGCCGCCAGAACGTGACGTACCTGGACCATTGAGACGTAGCTCATCAAAACCTGGCATATCATGGATCCACACGCCACCCACTTCGGCCAACATAGTCAAGTTATCTAAACCTAACGTTGGACCAAATAAATGGGTGAAAGTCATCTGCGCCTGAGTGGTATCAAGACGGATAAAGCCATCCACGGTTTCACCCGGCTTAACATCTTTAATCTGTGAAATACCATCGAGATCTGGACGAAGACCAGCGTTAGCTAACTGCTGTGGCATACCGGCAAACAACAATTCTACGTCATCGATTTGCAGTGGTTCATCCTGACGATGGGCAATTTCAGCCGCGACAGAGGTATCACCAACCAAGGTATTGAAACTGAAACCGTAAAGCTTGATATCTTCTGGATAAACGATTTGCGCCTTAGAGAAACTCTTCAAATTGAGCAGCAATTCACGATCAATATTACCCGAGTTTTGACCTATAGTCGCCAGATCAGACAAAAGTGCACCCGTGCTAAAATCGGCGGCTGTACCACTGATAAGAGGACGACGGCTATGGTAATTCATGAAATAAAAACCAAATTCGGTTTCACCCAGTGAAGGCGCGTAATAACCCAGCTTAATACCATATTGGCCATCATTGCTTGGCTCTGCCTCATCCTGCACTAGCGTCACTTTTGTTGGGTAAGCTAAGGCCATAGAAACCAATTGCTGTGTCGGAATAGATTGGCCGCTGGCAATCATGCCCGCTAAACGCTCGTATTCTTGCATCACAAAGTCTAAATTGATGTCAGGGTTGGCATTAAACCCAAGCTGAGCGTTTTGAGCGTAACCACCGAAACCCGCAAAATCGTTAGTCGCAAAAATAGAACCCGGTGTCGGTACCCAAATAGGTTGCCAATCATATTGATAGAATGCTTCTACCGTTAATGAATCCGTCAAACCAAGGGAAGCCCACACCATGCCTTGCGGTCTGAACGCTTCTTTGAGTTCAGCACCAGGCGCGTTAAGTATGTTCAAGTCAACGGCGTTGATTTCACTGATCCCATGGGCAATCAGTGTACTTTCACCCCATGACACCACTTGATTACCTACACGAATAGATAATGGATTAGCGCCATCGTTGAGGTCAAAGTTGCCATACACAAACGCATCGAGTAGGCGAATATCTTTACATTGAACTTCTGAAGCACGGTTATCTTCGCAAGGGTCAAACTCTTTGCCCGTTATCGGATCATTAAAATCATAATTACCGTCATTGAGTTTACGATCATAGAAATACATACCACGAGCGAATAAACCGTAGTTTTTGTATTTCAATGACAATTCATGCAAACCTTTAACGATTTCGGATGTAGTATCGCCTTGAGAATAAAGTAAATTACTTAAGTCATTGTTACTGGAATACGATCCGGGCTGGGCCCAAATCTCAGCAGAAGTGTATTTAGTATTGCCAAATGCGCTGTAATTAGACCAATCGAATTGGGGTTGATTAACCTTACCAATTTGACCTTCCCAATCGCGCTCCCCTACACGCCAGCTCGCACCAGCAGTCCAAGTTGAGTCAAATGTGCCCTCAACCTCTCCCCAATTAAAAGATACTGCATTAACGCTTGGGATCATTAACAAACTCAATGCCGACGCCACCCCCAAAGCAAGCGCCGATTTGTTAAAACTATTTTTAACAATTTTCATTTTAGCTCTCCGTACCCTGCTGGATTCTTTGTTTTAGGAATTACAACCAACATCTTGTTAGCTCACAGGTAACATCATTGTTACAGCAATTAATCCCCTTGAGCAAGGCGCAGTTAGAGAAAATTTTCTAAAGAATTAAGCATGTAGGTACATTTGTACCGATAACTAAAAAGGAGAGATTTAAATTAGCGAAAAGCAGAATAGGAATGAAACATAAAAACACATTAAAAAATCATATAATTCATTAACATATTTAAAAATAAAATATCACAAAGCGAGCTTAGTAATCAGCCGACCGTTTAAAGTAATTGCTCTAAGTAAAGATAAACAAATTAAGACTAAACTCGATTTAATGAAACAAATTGTCCCTTGTCATCTAAAACCAATTTGAAATAGCCTTGAATGCCATTTTCGGTTAAAAAACGCCTAAAATGACGGCCATTAATCCACAAAATCCGCCCTTGAGTTTCACGAACCTCGACTTTATCGGCAAGCCCTTGATAATAAGGTAAGAAATCTCGATAGCTGATCGATAGTTTGAAATACAGTTCCATAATATCAGGGCAGCACAGACTGCTGCCCTCCTCCTACAAACTGCTATTTTGCCAATGCTTTAGAGACTTTTTCGTACATATCCTTAGATAAGTCAGGCAAAGCCAAAAGTTGTCCTAAACAGGCTTTTATCAAGGTTTGGCGGTCTAAGTCGAATTTATGATACTGGATCAATGGCGTCACCATACGGGCCGCAACCTGCGGATTGAGCTTATTAAGGGTCATTAAGCATTCGGTTAAGAAAGCATAACCCTTACCGTCTCTACGGTGGAATTGATAAATATTACCGGCAGCAAAACTGCCCACTAAAGCACGCACTCGGTTTGGATTGCTCATACTAAAGCACTTGTGTTGCTGCAACTGACGCAAACACTCAATCACATCATCTGCATCACGGGTCGCTTGCAACATAAACCATTTATCCATCACCAATGGTGTATCCTGCCAACGTAGCTCAAATGTCGTCATCAGTTCATCACGACAAGGTAAATTCCCAACATTGGCTGCCGTCAACGCACCAAGAGAATCCGTCATATTACTGGCGTTATCGAACTGAGAAATCACTAACCCCTCAGCCTCATCCGACACCCGAGCTAACCAAGTTAAACACTGATTTTTAAGGGCTCTTGCCTGCGTACTCTCTACTGCGACTAAAGAACGATATAGCGCAATCAATTCATCTTCACTATGTGAAGCGAGCTCTATTAGTACAAATTCACGTGCTAAAGCTAACGCATCTAGATCAACACTCTCTGTTTGCTCAATCAAAGCCGAAGCCGTAGGTATCGCTAATATTTCGGCGATCAATGCCGGATCAAGCTCAGTGTCTAACAACACACCTTTAAAACTATCGCGCACACGGGGATCGAGAGCCATAGCTTGTTGCTGTTGTAAACTCGCCACATTTTGCCAAATAGCTTGGCTCACTAGGGTCACAGAAGCTTCCCAACGCGCCACTTCGCTGCTAGCAAAACGCATCAAGTGAACGAGTTGATCCACATTGAATCGATATTGTAATTTGACGGGCGCGGAAAAGTTTTGCAGTAACGAAGCAACGGGTTTATGAGTGAGTCCATCAAAGCTAAACACTTGTTCAGCTTGAGTAAAATCGAGAATCTCATTCACTAAAGAATGGCCCTTCGCATCTAAGAGCTCTAAGCTAAACGGAATATGCAGCGGTGATGCACAGTTCGCTAGACTTTGTTTAAGGGTCAATTGATAAACGCCCGTTTGCGCATCAAAACTGTCCATCGCAGTCACAATCGGCGTACCGGCTTGGCTATACCATAAACGGAATTGGGTTAAATCCACTCCGCTGGCATCTTCCATTGCCGCCACAAAATCATCACAGGTGACAGCTTGGCCGTCGTGGCGTTTAAAATACAGTTTCATTCCCGCCTGAAACTTTTCTTCGCCGAGCAAAGTGTGCATCATGCGGATGACTTCAGCGCCCTTGTTATACACAGTCACAGTGTAGAAATTATTCATCTCAATGACAGATTCTGGACGAATAGGATGGGACATAGGGCCAGAATCTTCTGCAAATTGCTGATTCTTGATCACTTTAATTGCGTGAATTCGATTCACAGCACGAGAGCCTAAATCTGAGCTAAATTCTTGATCGCGAAAAACCGTTAAGCCTTCTTTCAAACTTAACTGGAACCAATCGCGACACGTTACGCGGTTTCCTGTCCAATTATGGAAATACTCATGACCTACAACCGATTCAATGCCGTGATAATCCTCGTCGGTGGCCGTTAAGGTATCTGCAAGCACATATTTAGTGTTAAAGATATTTAAGCCTTTGTTTTCCATCGCACCCATATTGAAAAAGTCGACGGCCACTATCATGTAAATATCTAAATCATACTCAAGATCAAAACGGCTCTCATCCCATGCCATGGATTTCTTAAGTGATGCCATCGCATGGTGTGCTTTATGTAAATTACCTTTATCAACGAACACTTGCAGGATCACTTTACGGCGACTGCGAGTAATGAACTCATCTTGCAATAGATCAAAATCGCCAGCGACTAAGGCAAATAAATACGCTGGTTTTGGAAATGGATCTTGCCAGCAAACATAATGGCGTCCACCATCTAACTCACCTTGATCAATCAAATTACCGTTACTCAGTAAAAACGGGAATGCGGCTCTATCGGCTTCAATACGAACTGTGTATTTAGCTAATACATCAGGGCGATCAAGGAAATAAGTGATACGTCGAAAGCCCTCTGCCTCGCATTGCGTGCAGTAGGCACCATCGGACATATAGAGCCCTTCAAGGCTCGAATTAGCTTCAGGATCGAGCTTAGTGATAATGTTCAGCTCAAACTCATCAAGCTCAGTTTCTAGAACTAATTGACCTGCACTAACATGGTAAGGCACAGCATCACCATTAACAGTCAGCGAAACAACGGTCAAATCTTCGCCATCCAACACTAAGGCTTGTGCATGTTTTGAAGTGCGTTTTATACGACTGATCGCCTGCACTTGGGTTTCATTGCCAGCCAAATTAAATGCTAAATCGATAGTCTCTATCGTAAAAAGTGGCGCTTGATAATCTTTTAAGTATTTTGCTTGAGCTTGTGTCATTTCGATCCCTTTAACGCTGATCTAAATAAGAAAAAACGCGCCATAAGCGCGTTTTGATATCGGATAAATCGACTCGACTAGCGCCTACTTAGCACTAGTTTTAGCCACTTTTTGCACATCAGCCATATCTAAGGTGATATAAGCGGTTTCGTCTAAAAATGCATCTGGCAATTCAGCGTCGTCTTTAATGTCTTCCATTGATTTAACCGGTGCTAAACCATTGGCGACTCGACGCTCGTTTGTTCTGTCGAGGACTTTTTTCTCATCGGCTTCACGGGAAGCAATACGCTCACTTTCAACCAGAGAAACAGTTTTCTCTTTGTGATGCTTTTTAAAGTCGGCAATATCTTGATTGATATAGGCAAACTCTACGCTGTTTTTTATACGGTTAAGGTGCTTAGATTCAAGGCTAGTCACTAACTCAGGCGTAACATCATTAAGCGTGCCATATTGCGCCATAGGCACTTTATCCCAAGGTAAAGCATTTTTCTCTTCAGCTTCACCGTACTCGCCCGGCTCCAACGCACTTGGGTAAGCAATGTTGGGGGTCACACCTTTAATCTGTGTACTACCACCATTAATACGGTAGAACTTTTGAATCGTATACTGCACATGGCCAATTGGCTTCTCATACATGTCGTAGATACGGCCTAGGCTCTTATGCTGCTGTACTGTGCCTTTCCCAAAACTCGACTCACCGACGATCAGTGCACGGTCATAATCTTGCAATGCGGCAGCAAAAATTTCAGAGGCTGAAGCACTGTAACGGTCAACCATCACAGTCAATGGTCCTACATAACTGGTTTTACCGTCGTTATCGCGATGCGCAGACACTCGTCCATCGGCATCACGAATTTGCACTACAGGGCCCATATCGATAAAAAGTCCCGTCAGTAGCACGGCTTCCGTTAATGCACCACCACCGTTACCTCTAAGGTCAATGACTATGCCTTCTACTTTGGCGTCGTTTAACTTCACTAGCTCTTTTTCAACGTCCTGCGACAAATTCATATAGAAACCAGGAATTTGGATCACACCGACTTTGCGATTAGCATACTCGCCGTCTTTAGGTTCAATCACCTTAGAGGTTGCCGCTCTATCTTCAAGACGAATTTTGTCGCGAACTAAGGTAACGTCGAATGGCTTAGCATTGGAACCGCCTTTCTTCGGTAAAATTTGCAGAACAACTTTACTGCCCTTAGGACCTTTAATCAGGTCAACCACGTCGTCTAAACGCCAGCCGATCACATCAACAATCTCGCCGCCTTCTTGACCGACGCCGACAATCTTGTCTTCCGGCGACAGTTTTTCACTGCCCGCAGCAGGGCCGCCAGTAATTAAACTTTTAATGACTGTGTAATCGTCTTCAAGTTGCAGTTGAGCACCAATGCCTTCAAGGCTCAAGTTCATTTCCATTTGGAAACGTTCAGCATTGCGTGGTGAAAGGTAACTTGTATGTGGCTCAATGCTACGAGAGAAGGCATTCATCACGCCTTGGAACACGTCTTCACTGTTAGTTTGAATCAAGCGTTTAATAGCGTTGTTATAACGCTTTTGCAGGATATCAACAATCTCAGGCCATTTCTTACCTGTGAGTTTCAGATTTAGCGCATCGTATTTAACACGTTGACGCCATAACTCATTGATCTCGGCTTGATCTTTTGGCCATGCGGCCTCATCGCGGTCGTACTCATAGGCATCACCGGGCGCAGAAAAATCCATCTCTTTATCTAATAGAGATAAAGCATAGACAAAGCCTTCATAGCGGCGCTTTTGGACGATATCAAACATTTTATAGGCAGGCTCAAGTTCACCAGAACTGAGCATGTCATCGAATTGGGTAGCATAAGGTTTAAAACTATCGACATCCGCTTGGGTTAACACATTGCGGCGATAGTCTAACTGCTGCAGATAACGATCAAAAATTTGCGCAGAAAAGGCGTCATCAAGATTGAATCTATGATAGTGCGAACGAGTGTATAAGTCCGTTACCCTTTTGCTCGCAACCTTATGTTGCGCTTCCTGCTTGAGAGTGGGTAACTCGCTGATTTGAATCGTGGGTGGTACGGCCCAAGCCGAGAATCCGACAAAAACAGTGGCGATCGAGGTAGCCAAAGTGAGTTTTCGCATCAACAAGTTACTCCGTTTTAATAAATGATTACAGCAGGATATGTTCTGCTCTAACTTTAATCGTTAGGCCACTATCAAGCTGAACATGAATATCTTCCTTGTTAATGTCAGTAATCACACCGGCTACGGGTGTCATACCTAATTTAACATTGACGCGTTGTTTTTTCGTTAAATCAGTCAATTGTGCTTGAACATAATTGACGACTGGCGCTGCAGCTTTTGGTGCAGGCTTAGCAGGACGCTCAGTTTTAGGACGCTGAGGAACAGCCACCTTTTTAGGTGCTTTCTTCGCCGCGGGCTTAGGTGCAAGTGCTGCACGTTTCGCTTTGGCCTTATCCTGACTCTCTTTCAACATGGCTTGAGCATGATCAATGTGCTCTTGCTCTAACTCGCCGCAAGGTTCGCCATCCAGGTTTACGCGTTGTGCGCCTGCTTTAACGCACTTTAAATAGCGCCAGCTGCTGGTGTAACGTCTCAAGGCAACTCTGAGCTGAGTTTTACTGACTTTAGAATCATCAGCCAACCTTTCAGCCAAATCTTGAAACAATCCGATTTTTAATGGCTTAGTTTCACCTTCAGCAATAAAGCACAAAGGAAATGTTTCATACAAATACGCCAAAATTGCATTGGTGTCGGTCAACTTTTCTGTTGATTCCATCATTACTTCCACAGTCAAAAAGGGACATCGATTCGAGGTGATATATATCAGCTTCTTACATGTCGTTTATCTTCGTTAAACTCAATATTGAGTCAACGTACAAATTAGCATCCTAGCCGCGTTTACTAAAGTTAAAAAATATACCTTAACAAATTTTGACAGCTCAAAACACTAAGCTTATTCATTGCATGCCAATCAAACCAGCTTAATGCGTGCAGGCGCATATTATAAGGCGCACGCCACCGATTGCGACTATGAATTATGCGTTATTGTACGCAAATTAATCAAATAGGCAGTTTTCAAAACTTTTAACCAGTAATTCCAGCCCCTTTTGGTCTTCTTCATCGAAACGATCGAAGATAGGACTGTCAATATCGAGCACGGCAACCACGTTACCTTGCGCACGAACTGGCACAACGATTTCAGAATTACTGGCAGAATCACAGGCAATATGACCATCAAATTGATGGACATCAGCCACTCGCTGAGTTTGATTAGTGAATGCTGCTGTACCACACACACCTTTTCCTAACGGAATGCGTGTACAAGCCACTTTACCTTGAAACGGGCCAAGTACCAGTTGTTCAC
The DNA here is from genome assembly GCF_025654025.1 of Shewanella sp. SM55. Classification (NCBI taxonomy): domain Bacteria; kingdom Pseudomonadati; phylum Pseudomonadota; class Gammaproteobacteria; order Alteromonadales; family Shewanellaceae; genus Shewanella; species Shewanella sp. SM55. The sequence continues at coordinate 37,699 of NZ_JAKKRS010000004.1, forward strand.
CACGCATGACGTAGAATCCCACCCAGTTCAGCTCAGTTAAATTATCATTGAGCAAGGCTGAAAAATTCGCCATCGCCGCAACAAGGTCGTCTTCCCCTTCCAACAAGGCCAAGGCTTGACGGTTAAGTGACTCATAAAATTTCGATTTCATTACATTTCCTAACAATTTTATTCTGCTGCTTCGGTCTTTTTAGCCGCTTTTTTCGCTGCAGGCGGATTCGTTGGCGTACTATTAACCTGAACGGCGCCTTTAAGCAAGTTCGTCAGCTCATCTTTATTGTTAGCAAAATAGAATGCGAGCTTTTCGCCCACACTTTCATCTATACCCAAATCAGCTTTTTGAATGAAGGGGATAAGGTTATCGGCGATATCGAGCATCTTATCGTAGGCATCAGCCTCCTTCTTAGATGTGAATGTCATCTTTTCAACCCCTTCTCTGACCACGACAAACTGTGTTATTACTGCCATGACTGCCCTCGCACTGTTTTTATATACAGTAACTAGAGTGACATAGATTGAACTTGTGATGCAAGTGTTCTGATTAATCTGATATTATTAGCGTACTTTCGTTGCCAAGATTATAAAGCGCTAGACGTGGCTTAACAGCTAACTAGCACGACACTTTGCACCGATCTCGCTGTTATTACTCCTATTAGGCTAATATATATTTTTATATGCATGAAAACGCAGCAGAAAATTCAGTAACCCTATGCCGCTCCTGCGATTTAGCAGTCCGCAAACGTGCCTTGCCTAGCGGCGTTAGAGCAATCTGTCCTCGTTGCAGCACTGCACTTTATGACACGCCATACTGCTCTGTGAATGGTATGTTAGCCCTATGTATTTCGGCATTAGTGTTTTATTTCCCTGCCAATTTTTTACCCGTACTCGAGATCCACTTTTTCGGCAGTATTCGTACTACTACGGTTTTCCAAGGGGCATTTGCAGTATTTGACCAAGGCTATTGGGTTGTAGGTGTCGCCGTACTTGCCGCAGCTGTGATAGGTCCAGGCTTATTACTGTTATCGATATTGACACAGATTTTAATTGTGAAATGGGGATTGAGTAGCCTTTTTTGGCGTAACTCATTGAAGCAGTTGTTAAAATTTCATGGCGTCTTATCGCAACTCACTATGCTGGAAATTTATGTGATCAGCTTCTTAGTTTCATCATTTCAGCTATCTGATTTTTCGGACATTTATTTTGGTATGGGCACATTTTGCTTCACTATGCTGTTTCTCGTGACCTTGTTTCTACAAAGAGAATACGACTTAGAACATATGTGGACGTTATTGGAAGGTCATAGCTGATATGAAACAACAAGGTAAAGATATCGGCCTATGTCTCTGTAAAGTGTGTCGCCAACTCAACAGCAGTGAACTCACGCACTGTCAGCGCTGTGAAACTGAGTTGCACGTCAGGGACTATTCCAGCCTGCAAAAAAGTTGGGCTTTGTTGATTACCGCTGCCATCTTGCTGGTGCCAGCGAATATTTACCCTATCACTATGCTGACCAATCAAGGGCAAGTGCGGCACGACACCATTTTTTCAGGCATTTTGCATTTAGTGCATTCAGATATGCTGCCTATTGCCATCATAGTGTTTACCGCCAGTATTTTAGTACCATGGATTAAAATCATCGGCTTATCCATTTATCTGTGTGCGATAAGCTTTGATATTCCGATTTCAAAAAAGAAATTGATGGTGGGTTTTCACATCATCGAATGGATTGGCCGCTGGTCAATGCTCGATTTATTTGTCATCTCAATCACAGTGGCATTAGTGAACATGGGACAATTACTCGACGCGAAACCCGCGCCTGCGGCTACCGCATTTGCCTTGGTGATTCTGTTAACTCAGTTAGCCGCAAAAGTTTTAGACACTCGTTTACTCTGGGATCGATTGGAACCTCAAGATGACACAAATTGAATCGCCGAAAGTTGTAAAGAAAAAACTCTTTTCGCCCATTTGGCTGCTTCCTATTGTCGCGTTGGCATTAGGTGCTTGGCTGGGCATTAAGAGCATTAAAGAATCGGGGGTTGAAATTCAAATTCACTTTCCGAGCGCCACTGGGATTGATGTGGGTAAAACCTTAGTCAAATACCAAGGTTTGACTGTCGGTAAAGTGAAAGACATTGGCATAGATGAAGATCTCAAAGGTGTGAACGTCAAGGTCATGATGGACTACCGCGCGAAGCCTTTCTTGAATAAAGAAACCCTCTTCTGGCTTGTCACACCTAAAGCAAGTATTACAGGTGTTGAAGGCTTAGATGCGCTGTTTTCGGGTAACTATATTGCTATCCAACCAGGGAAAGGTAATGCCTCGACATTTTTTGAAGCAGAACGCCAACCGCCGCCGATGCAAATCGGCTCAGAAGGTGTGATGGTCGAATTGACCTCCGATAAACTCGGTTCGCTCGATGTTGGCTCGCCAATATTTTTCCGCCAAATCCCCGTGGGTAGCGTGGTCAGCTATCGTTTAGATGGCAATCAAAGAGTCATTATCAGCGCTTTCATTCAAGAGCAATACGCGCGATTAGTGAAGAAAAACTCTCACTTTTGGAATGTTTCTGGCGTCAAAATTGATGCTTCACTAACTGGGGTTAAAGTCAGTTCAGAGAGTTTGGCGTCCATTCTGGCTGGCGGCGTGAGTTTCAGCTCTGACGATAAAGCAGACATAGCTAAAAACGGTGACGTTTTTTCGCTTTATGATTCAGAAACCACTGCCCTTGGCGGCATAGAAATAAACCTAACCATGGCTGACGCTAACGGTGTCGACAAAGGTACCCGCATCGTTTATCGCGGCATGAGCATTGGCAGTATTTTAAGTAAACAACTCACGTCTAATGGTGTTACAGCCGTGGCTAAGTTTGAACCTCAATACGGTTCACTGTTAACTAACGACGGCGTGTTTTGGCTTGAAGGTGCTGATATTTCCCTCTCAGGCATTAAAAATCCAGAACGTTTACTGACAGGTAGCGTGATCAACTTCCTGCCAGGCATCAACACCAAAAACTCGGTACCAAACAGCTTTGTCTTACAATCAAAGGCGCCTGATTTACTGCAATCTAAGAAGCGTTTCTTGACCCTAACCTCAGCCGAAAACATGGGTATTTCAGCGGGCGCTCAGGTTCGCTTCAAGCAAATTCCCATTGGTTCAGTGCTTGCGGTTAAGTTAACCAAAGATTTATCGGCGGTGGAATACCAACTCGAGCTACAACCTGAGTTTGCCAGTCTAATTCGCAGCGACAGCTATTTTGTGCCTGAGTCAGCATTAACGGTAAACGCATCGTTAGACGGTGTCTCAGTCAAAGCAAGGGATTTTACAACGCTCACTCAAGGTGCAGTTAGCTTGATCCAAGGTCACAGCGACACACCTCTAGCTGCTAACAGTGCTCTGACCCTCTTTAGCTCTGTGGATGCCGCGACAGCTTTTTATGATCGTCAGCAGCAAGTGCATTTAACGTTAATCAGTCAAGATGGCGCCGATGTCAGCCAAGGCTCACCGATTTACTATAAAAAAATGCAAATTGGCACAGTTGACTCAGTGAACTGGCAAAGCAAAACCGAAGACTTTGCTATCAAGCTCGCTATCGACAAACAATTTCAACCCTTGCTGAAAAAGCCAAAAGTATTCTGGCGTAACAGCGCCGTGGATATCAGTGCCAGTCTTGCCGGTATTGATGTCGCCGTTGCCCCGCTACAAGGGGCATTAAAGGGCAGCATCAGTCTGGGACTGCTTGATAGCAATGACAAAGTGAGCAATACAACCCCGTTAAAACTCTATGAGAGCAAGCAGTTGGCATTAAGTCAGGCGCAGGCGATTCGCCTCACGTTACCCGCCTCCAGCAAGCTTACGGCCAAGGCCGCGATTCGCTATCAAGGTCATCAAGTGGGTGAAGTGTCGCAGGTGAAGCTCAATGCGGATCTCAATACACTCACAGCTAGCGCATATCTCTACGGGGAATATGCCGAACATTTCAGCCGCAGTGACTGTGAATATCATTTAGTGGATGCACAAATTTCTCTGGCGGGGATCAAAGCGCCAGAAACGCTGATCACAGGTCCTTACATAGGAGTCTTACCGGGTAAGGGCAGTCAAAAAGCGACCCAGTTTGTTGCCAACCTCGCTGCCAGCAGCTATGCCAATGTTGCCGAAGATGCGCTGAAATTCATTCTAGAAGATACTAGCCTAGGCTCAATGAAAGTCGGCACACCTATCTTCTTCCGAGGGATTAAAGTCGGTCAAATCGACGGTTATAGCCTATCGACACAGGGTAATAGTGTATTGATGCAGGCCCATATCGAGGCTCAGTACAGTCACTTAGTGAATCAAAGCAGTCAGTTCTGGGATGCCTCAGGGATTAAAGTCGATGTCGGCCTCTTTTCAGGTGCCCAAATCGAAGCGGGCTCGCTGGAAACCTTACTCGCTGGCGGCATCAATGTGGCGACTAAGGACACGACTCAAGGGGATAATCGTTTAGCGACTGGGACAGTATTAAGATTGCAACACAAAGCCGAAAACGAATGGCAGCAATGGGCACCCGCCCAGTAATTCTTTTCATCAAAATACTTACACCAACGCACTAATATTAAAGCTCTTACAAATAAATCAGGCGCATTATGCGCCTGATTTATTTTTAGCTTCTCGAACTGTTATTGGCACATTCTAGGTCGCGAGCCCACTTATCCATAAAACCAATAGCAAACGGCAATCGCGGCACTGATCCCCGCAAAGTCCGCAGTTAAACCGCAAGCCAAGGCGTGGCGTCCATGGCGAATACCCACAGAACCAAAATACACAGCGAGAACATAGAAAGTGGTTTCAGTACTACCCTGAAAAATCGCCGCTAATCGACCCGCAAAGGAATCTACTCCGTGGTGATCCATTGTCTCAAGCATCATAGCTCTAGCGCCTGAGCCACTAAAAGGTTTCATCAGCGCGGTCGGCATAGCATCGACAAAACGCGTATCGAAACCTAATATCCGCACACCAGTGGCAATCAACTGCAACAGATAATCCAAGGCGCCGGATGCACGCAGTAAACCAATCGCTAATAACATGGCGAGCAAATAAGGGATCAGCCGGATAGATTGGGCAAAACCCGCCTTCGCGCCTTCAATAAACTCATCATAAACCGCCACCTTGCGAATGCCCGCAACAATCACGAAGGTAAATACCAATAACAGCAAAATACCATTGCCCATTGCCGTCGACACTGTGCCAATGGCCTCAGCACTTAAGGTCATCAGATAAAAACCACTCGCCACTAACCCTGAGAGCATCAAGGCGCCATAACCGAGCACCACTGAGTTTAATAATGAAATCCGCTGCACTAACGCCACAACCAGCAAGCCCGCCAATGTCGATGCCGAAGTAGCCAGTAAAATCGGCAAGAAAATATCCGCAGGCGCAGCGGCACCTTGCTGGGCACGGTAAAGGAATACCGTCACAGGCACTAAGGTCACAGAGGAAGTATTGAGTACTAAAAATAAGATTTGCGCATTAGTCGCCACGGTTTTTAGCGGATTTAAACTCTGTAAATCATGCATCGCCTTTAAACCAAGTGGTGTGGCAGCATTATCTAACCCAAAGATATTCGCTGTTAAATTCATCGTGATACTGCCAAAGGCCGGATGCCCCTTGGGCACTTCAGGCATCAAACGGCGCAGTAATGGCTCAAACACAAAGGCAATAGCGCCGACAACGCCAGCCTTTTCTCCAACCTGCATCAATCCCATCCACAGAGAAAGCACGCCAATCAGCCCAAGGGAAATTTCAGCAGCAAGCTTAGCACTCGCAAATAATGCGGCGACCGAAGCCGATAGGACTTCTATGTGCCCATTGAACAGTTGCACCGCTATTGCAAGCAATGCTGTGATAAAAAAAGCCAACCACACGCGATTCAGCACGCTAATCCCCTTATTTTTATTTGTTTTTATTCTATTAGCTCATGGCTACTGAGTGCTAGCTTTATGGCGACTCATTCCAATATCGCTGAAATCGTCAAAGTATAAACATTAAATCACAATAGCAGCCTTGGCTGCTCGGGAGAAAATCTCAGACCCAATAAGGGATTATGATATACTCGCGCCAGTTGATACACAGTCTATTTTCCTATGGTTCAATGAAATCAATGGTCCAATTAAATCAAAATTTTATCGATACAATCACCCAAGAACTCCCCGCCCATTTATCCATGGACGAGTTTATTGCCGCCTGCGACAGGCCGCTTAGACGTTCAATTCGGGTCAATACCTTAAAAATCAGCAGCGACGACTTTAAGACCTTGATGCAACCTAAGGGCTGGACGTTCGATCCTATTCCTTGGTGTGAAGACGGATTTTGGATCAGTTACGATGAAGAAGAACAACTCGGCAATGCCTTAGAGCATATTCAGGGCTTATTCTACATTCAAGAAGCCAGCTCTATGTTGCCGCCGACCGCACTTTTTACGCCAAATGCACTCTTTACGCCTAGTGCAAAGTGGCAGTGCGTTCTCGATCTTGCCTCCGCACCCGGTTCAAAAACCACGCAAATGGCCGCATTAATGCAAAACCAAGGCTTATTAGTGGCAAATGAATATTCGGCAAGCCGCGTAAAAGTATTGCACGCCAATGTGCTGCGCATGGGCGCGAGCCACTGCGCCCTCACCCATTTCGATGGCCGTGTATTTGGCGAATACCTGTACGAAAGTTTTGATGCCGTGCTTATCGATGCGCCCTGTGGCGGTGAAGGCACAGTGCGTAAAGACGCCGATGCGCTAAAACACTGGAGCCTAGACGATGTGCTGGCGATTAGCGAAACCCAAAAAGCCTTAATCGAATCGGCGTTTCTCGCCCTGAAACCCGGCGGCAGTTTGGTCTACTCAACCTGCACCTTAAACCGCCTCGAAAACCAAGGCGTGTGCGAGTATTTAAAGCAAGTCTACGGCGATGCGGTGCAATTTGAATCCTTAAGCGATTTATTTGATGGCGCAGATCGAGCTACAACGCCCGAAGGCTTCTTACATGTCTGGCCACAGATTTACGACAGTGAAGGTTTCTTTGTCGCTAAATTGACAAAAACCGCCTCAGTGCCGCGTTTACAGCCTGAGCCTAAACTGCAGAAAAACTTCCCCTTCACGCCCGCATCAGCGAAACAAGCCCAAGGGATCAAAGACTATTTTCAGCAGGATTTAGGCATCAGCTTACCGGACGAACTCATCATGGTTCGCGATGATGAATTCTGGCTATTCCCGCATGAATTCAACGCTTTTATCGGCCGTATGCGCTTTCAGCGTATTGGCATTAAACTCGCCGATAACAGTAAACACGGCTTTAAAGTCCGCCATGAAGCGATTATTGCATTAGCAGGAAAACAGCTCAGCCCAACCGCAAAAACGGTCGATGTGAGCGATGTTGAAGCGAAAGAGTATTTGATGGGGCGAGATATTGCCCTAAACACCGCAGTGAAAGCTCAAGGTGAAGTGATCGTCTGTTATGGCGGTGCACCATTAGGGATGGCGAAACATTTAGGCAATAAGTTAAAAAACAACCTACCCAGAGACTTAGTGAAAGATAAAGTGTTACTGCTACCAGAACAGACGAAATCGTTATAATTTCGCTGTTTTTTAGCGATAAATAACCTAAAAAAGGGGGAAAGTGAGCGCGACTATAAGACAAAAGCTCGACTACACTGAGTCTATTGTAAAGCGCACTGCATGGCGCTTTCACCTGTAGCGCACGGCTCTTCAATGAGCCATTCCCCTAGGCCCAAACAGCTTTAATCGTTTTGGGCCTTTTTTTATGCCTGTACGCTAACAATCACGCAATCGCATAAAGTGATTCAAAGCACTTGCTGCTAACGGCCAACTAAACGCGCTGCATCTTTGAATAAATTAAAGAAGTTATTGCTGGTGTATTCAGCAAGATCTTCATAACGCTCACCTCTAAGCCCTGCCACAAACTCAGCCACATCACGCACATAGGCAGGCTGATTCTCTTGTCCACGGTGTGGGATCGGCGCCAAATAAGGCGAATCAGTTTCAACTAGCAGACGATCCTGAGGCACTTTGCGAATAACGGTTCGCAGATCACCCGCATTTTTAAAAGTGACTATGCCTGAAACCGAAATATAAAAGCCGAGATCAATCGCCGCTTTCGCCATCTCCCAGTTCTCGGTAAAGCAATGCAGCACGCCGCCAACGTTATCCGCGTTGCCCTGCTTAAGCATATTGATCGTATCTTCACGTGCATCACGGGTATGGACAATTAAAGGTTTATTCACTTCTACCGCAAGGGCAATCTGCTGCTCAAAACATTGCTGTTGCAACAGCTTAGTGTCGTCGGCATAAAAATAATCTAACCCCGTTTCACCAATCGCGACCACTTTAGGATCGGTGGCAAAGCGGCGGATTTGCTCAACATCGAGGCCTTCTTTAACGTCTAATGGATGCACACCTGATGACAAAAATACCTGTTCGAAGGCTGCAACTTTATCTCGCATCGATTCAAATCCTTGCTGGCGTACATTCACGCACAACATATAGTCCACGCCACGGGCTTTAGCATTAGCAAGAATCTGTTCTAAGGTTTGTTGATCAGGCGCCGCTTTGAGGCGATCGAGATGGCAGTGTGAATCAATAAGCACAAGGATTTCCAAGCAGAGTAACAAAGGACGACAAGGATACCCAGCCAAGAGATCGAGGTCAAATTCAACAGAAGTAAATAGCCAGTTTAGGCAGTGAACAAACGTTTAAACCAGATCAATAATGCAGGCTAAGCTACATAGTGCAGGTTAGATCGCCGGAGGCGAGTTCGCGGGACAGTAACTTTTCGATATGGTGTTTATGGCTATCTGGCTCAGAAATAATTTTAATGCCAATCCCCACAGGGCGGCCACCCGACGCTCCTAAGGGATTAATCCACACCACAACACCACGAAATTCATTAGTGAGGGTTGCGCCGGGTAAACGATACGCAATCGTCAGCGGTTGGCCAAGATAATGACTTTCACTGGTCGCAATAAATAATCCTGCCGGCTTAATAAAAGGCATATAGGCACGATATAACTGATGTAAGGTATCAAAATTAACGACGAGATCTACCATGGCATATTACTTATTTGTTATCTCTCTATATTCTAAGACATAACTTTGACACAGGGCCAGATAATTGACGCTCGGCATTGTGCTTAAGCTATGACACATTCCCATGATCTTAGCCGCCAAATTCCCGAGCTGCGCATGAACAAACGCATCTTGATGGCTATTTTTCAGTAAAACCTGTCGTATAAGTAGGTACAAAACCTTAAGAACATCAATTATTTGTTGTTCACTTATTATTAACAAACTAGCACACAGATGACCAGACGACAAACTTTGTGCCCAATCTTTGCGAAATTGTAGCAAAGATTGATACCGACTCTGTTGGCTACCCTCAGACCGCAAGCTCTCAGCCAACTTTAACGGCCCACCCACCACACTCAAACACCAAGTTACATCCTCTTGAATACCACATCGCTGGGCAAGCCAGTTTTTGATGACCTCTCGACTCGGAACGACAAAAGGAATGCGTTGACAACGACTGCTAACCGTCGCCATCAAACGTGCAGGCGTATCCGACTGCAAAATCAGTAAGGTGTCTTTACCAGGCTCCTCAAGGGTTTTAAGGAGTGCGTTCGCGGCAGCGGAGTTAAGACGCTCGCTGTGGTGGATAATCGCTACACGCCTGCCACTTTGCTGTGCAGTGGCCGTCAGACGCGTACACAGCTCACGAATTTGATCGACTTTAATTTGATTGCCATCGGCGGCGATATGATAAAAATCAGGATGATTGCCCGCATCATAGAGCTGACAAGACTTACAAAAACCGCACGCTCCCACAGGCGTTGGCTGCACACACATAGCCGCGCGCGCCATAAACACACTCAGCAACTCACCGCCATAGGCTGAATCAATGCCAACGAGTTGTGCGTGAGGTATTTTTTGACGCGCTAATTGAGCTAAAAATGCCTGTCTTGGCCCTTCGAGCCAAGGTAATTGCTCAGCCGTAAATCCGGACTCGGCTACCATACCATCGCCTGAAGCACAGCTAAGATATCTTTGTGCACTTCGGCCATAGTTTGGCTCGCGTCTATAACCACAATACTGTCATCTTCGCTGGCAAGTTTGAGATACGTAGCGCGTGCGCGCTCAAAGAAATCAATCGCTTGTTGCTCAATTCTATCAAGTTCACCACGTTTAGCTGCACGGGTAAGCCCAAGCTTAGGATCTAAATCTAAGTACAAAGTAAGATCGGGTTTAAATCCCTTTAGTGTTGCAGTGCTCACCGCTTCCACTAACGGCATTAACCCTCTGCCACCACCTTGATAAGCTAATGACGATAGATTGTGTCTATCACCCAATACCCATTGTCCTTGCGCAAGCGCGGGCTTTATAACATTAGCAACTAACTGAGCTCTGGCAGCATAAATGAGTAAACACTCGGCCTCATCACACAGGGGATCATTCGCATCAGCAATCTTAACTAAATCACGGATACGTTCGGCCAATGGTGTACCGCCCGGTTCGCGGGTGCAAATCGGCGCTTTACCCGTATGTTTTTCAATAAAGTCGCGAATAAGGTTAATCGCACTCGACTTACCTGCGCCTTCTAAACCTTCAATAACGATAAATTTTGCAAAAACTGACATTGGATTTTCTTTCTCTGCATTTTTACTTTGGTGATTTTTCTGGCGTCGCTGGTTTTATCTTACGCTGATAGACGTCTACGGCGTGATTGTGTTCTTCAAGCGTGGTTGAAAACACATGGGTGCCATCGTTGCGCGATACAAAATAAAGGTAACTCACACTGGCGGGCTTAGACACGGCCATCAATGAGGCTTTACTCGGTGCAGCTATCGGCGTTGGCGGCAATCCAAAGATGCGATAAGTATTAAAAGGCGTCTCTTCGACTAAATCTTTGCGGGTGATATTGCCCTTATAGCGATCGCCCATACCGTAAATAACCGTCGGATCGGTTTGCAGACGCATACCTAGGTTAAGACGATTAACAAATACACCGGCGATTTGCTCACGCTCATGGGCTTGGCCGGTTTCCTTTTCAACTATCGATGCCAAAATCAGCATTTCATAGGGCGATTTTAACGGTAAATTAGGCGCCCGTTCCGCCCACGCTTTGGCAAGCTCCTGCTCCATCATTTTATAGCTTTGAGTCAGCATGACTTTAGCATCCGCCTCGGCGGTATAATGATAAGTGTCGGGGAAGAATTTCCCCTCAGGCAAACCAGAATCATCGCCTTGTGTCATCAATACTGCTGCAAATGCTTCTGGTGACATTTGTAAATGTGGAGCACTGGTAAGTTGTTGTTCCCATTCCACAATAGTTTTACCTTCAACTAAGGTCAAACTGAAGGTTTTTACTTTGCCGGCAATCAAATCATTGAGTAAATCAGTAATCGTTTGTGAAGGTGATATTTCATAAAGTCCCGTGCGAATTTTGGCAAGCTCAGGACGAAACTTAAGTAGCCACTTGAGTTTCCACGTATCTTGAATAACGCCGTCATCGGCAAGTTGCTGCGCCAGTTGATTTACACTGGTGCCACGTTCAACCTTCAACTCTTTAGGCTCGCTGAGACTCAGCGGCGTTTGACTGTATTCGACAACTGTTTGATAGCCCCAAAAGGCACCCAAACAGACTAAGGTTAGCAAGGTCAACAGGGTTGAACTGGCGATAATAATGATTTTTTTCATAGAGTGAGTGAAAGTGTCTGTCTAAGTTGCGCGGTAATCGGAGCACGGGTGAACTTGAGCGAGTCTATCGCCAGTACATCCACAATCCCTAAAACGCTGTTAGTGATAAACGCTGAGTCAAATTCGATTAAACGCTCGGCGCCAACGGGCAAACATTCGATATTCATGTTCTGTTCAAGCAAGGCCAACATTATCTGTTCGCGCATCACACCCGCCACGCCACACAGGGCTAATGAAGGCGTGATAATGCGATTATCTTTGATAAAAAACACATTCGCCATCGAAGATTCAATCACATTCTCCTCGATATCTTTGACTAACCAGTCATCAAATCCCTGCGGTAAAGAGTGTGATTTAATCAAAACTTGTTCGAGTCGATTTAAATGCTTCATCCCTGCCAACATCGGCTGCAAACCCAATCGTACCGACGAAGTTTTAAGGCTAATACCCTGTTGCTGCCACTGAGCATAATGGCCGGGGATAGTATGAACTGAGACGATTTCGGTAGGATTAACCGTTTCTGGCGGTGTATAGCCACGGCCACCAGCACCACGGGAAACGATTAACTTAATGCAATGATGAGGATATTCAATGGCTAAGGTATTCAGTTGCTGTTGCAATGCTTCACTCATTTGCCATTGAAATCCAAGCCTTGCGGCGCCTGCGGTTAAACGGGCTTGATGGGCTTCAAAAAACATAATCCCCTCAGCGTCCGTTCGCATCGTTGCAAACAGACCATCACCGTAGGCAAGCCCTCGATCAGAAGGGTCGACACTTGCCTGCGATGCGCCATTCACCCAGAACACGCGTGTTAGTCCTGACTGATACGGCTAGCCACCGCTTCTTGCTGATCTTTGTACTTGGCACTCTTACGGGTGTTATAAGGACGTGCAACCGCATGATTTAAGCGTTCAAAGTTAAGCGCACCTATAGTCATGCGTGGACGCAAAGCTAAAGGCAACTTACCGCTGTTATAAAACTCGAGCACAATTTTACCCTGCCAACCCGGATCGATACGGTGCGCCGTTACGTGTACCATCAGCCCTAAACGCGCTAGAGACGAACGGCCATCAAGCCAACCGACGATATCAGCAGGTAAAGTTACGCTCTCGTAAGTCACAGCCAAAGCCAATTCACCAGGATGCAAGAAAAATGCTTCGCCATCGGGGATTTCGATAATCTCACTCATCACCCGATCAAGCGCCGCTTGCATCTCAGCACTTGGACCACTCAAGTCGATAAAAGGCGCGGTATGATCTTTAAAGACGCGAAACTGTCCACCTAAGCGCACATCAACACTGACGCCTGAAATAGCTTCTATGCCTGGGCGAGGTTCTATTACGATAGTGCCGTTATCAAGGGCCTGTTCAATTTCGATATCGGTTAAGCGCATCTTGCCTATTACTCCTTGAGTTTTTATGTCGTTATTTTGCCAGTAAATGTTGGATACGAGTCTTTAAAATATCGGTCGCAATACGATTTTTGCCGCCACGGGGAACGATAATATCGGCGTATTGTTTTGAGGGTTCGATAAACTGTAAGAACATAGGACGCACGGTTTTCTTGTACTGTGAAATCACAGACTCCATAGTACGGCCCCGCTCGGCCACATCACGAGTTAAGCGACGTAGGAAACAAATGTCCAGCGGCGTGTCCATAAACACACTCGCGTCCATCAGGGCACGTAACTTAGGATCGGTCAGCAATAAGATACCTTCTAAAATGATCACTTTTTTCGGTGTCATCTTTAAGGTTTCTGCAGTGCGTGTATGTTCTGTATAGCTATAACAAGGGATATCAACAGCTTCGCCAGACTTGAGCAACTGTAAATGCGTGCACAGCAGTTGATGGTCCAGCGCTTTTGGATGATCGTAATTCGTTAATACCCGTTCATCCATGGATAAATGACTCTGATCGCGATAGTACGCGTCTTCATTAATTACCCCAATTTGATCTGTGCCTAAATCGCGGCGCAATTCGTCAAAAATCGTTTTGGCAATTAAACTTTTGCCCGATGCTGACGCGCCAGCAATTGCAATAATGACACACTGCTGAGAATTCATACCCTTAAACCTTACTCGTCATCTGAAACACTAATAGAAACTGTTTTCTGGCTTTGCTTTAAAGCCAGTTCTGCGCCCACTTTACGGGCAATTTCCCGATAAAGAGCTGCGACTTCACTGTCAGGTTCGGCAACGACGGTCGGCGCACCATTATCCATGGCTTCACGGATATTAATGTGCAGCGGCAAAGCGCCTAACAGTGGAACTTGATAGCGTTCAGCGATTTTACTGCCGCCGTGAGTTCCAAATGGATGTTCTTTATGACCACACTCAGGACATAAATGGAAACTCATGTTCTCGACAATACCCAGCACAGGAATGTTCACTTTCTGGAACATATTGATGCCCTTCTTGGCATCGGCCAGCGCGATATCCTGCGGTGTAGTCACGATAACAGCGCCGCTCACAGGGACTTTTTGCGATAACGTGAGCTGAATATCCCCTGTGCCTGGTGGCATATCAACGACTAAATAATCCAGTTCTGGCCATTGTGTTTCATTCAGTAACTGGGCCAACGCGCCCGCGGCCATTGGGCCACGCCACACGGCAGCTTCATCACCACTGAGCATAAAACCAATCGACTGCGCGGCAATACCATGGGCACTGGCGGCTGTCATATGTTTGCCATCGGGGGAAAGCGGTCTGAAATTAGGGATACCTAACATCATAGGCACTGACGGGCCGTAAATATCGGCATCGAGAATACCCACCTGCGCACCTTCGGCCGCTAATGCCAAAGCTAAGTTCACCGCTGTGGTTGACTTACCCACGCCGCCCTTACCTGAGGCTACGGCAATCACTTGCTTCACATTGGCAATCGGCGCAATAGAAGATAACGCTGAGTAGGCTTTAGGTTGAAAATCGATTTCACACTCGACTTCATCAATAGCATCGAGCACCGCTAACTTATTCGTCAGCGCCATGACAGTGTCGCGATACTGAGTCATACAAGGGTATGGATAGACTAAGCCAAGCTGCAAACGCTTACCTTCCAATGCCAGCTTATTTACGCATCCTGCGCTCACTAACCCTTTCGCGAGATACGGGTCAACAAATGAATCGAGAATAGCCAGAACTGGCCCGAGAAGATCGTCATTCAGACGATAATCAGTTTGAGTTGAAGACAAAAGAATTACCCCCACCAATAAATTTGCCCAAGTGTACCAGATAATGCAGAAAACATTAGCGCAGATTTAGCTCAATTGGCTCAGGTTTTGATGAAAATCATCCTGTAATCGGTTAGTATCTCTACCAATATTTTTGGCCCACCACGATATTTGAGACAAGATGGCAACTTCACAACGTAAAATTCTCGTGACCAGCGCACTTCCCTATGCAAACGGACCGATACATTTAGGTCACATGCTGGAATACATACAGACAGATATCTGGTCGCGTTATCAAAAGCTTCGTGGACATGAGTGCCACTATATTTGTGCCGATGACGCCCATGGCACGCCAATCATGCTTAAAGCACAGCAATTAGGCATAGCACCAGAAGACATGATTGCACAAGTGAACAAAGAACATCAGCAGGATTTTGCCGATTTCAATATCGCCTTCGATAACTATCACAGCACCCACAGCGATGAAAACCGCGTACTGGCGAGTGATATTTATCTCAAGCTACGTGCGAATGGCTATATCAAGAGCAAGAGTATTTCTCAGCTGTTCGATCCTGAGAAATCCATGTTCCTGCCAGACCGCTTCGTAAAAGGCACTTGTCCTAAGTGTAAGTCACTGGATCAATACGGCGATAACTGTGATGCCTGCGGCGCGACTTACAGCCCAACTGAGCTCATCAATCCAAAATCAGCGGTATCGGGTGCGACACCAGTGATGAAAGACACTGAGCACTTTTTCTTCGACCTGCCCGCCTTCGAAGGCATGCTAAAAGAGTGGACTCGCTCTGGTGCCCTGCAAGTCGAAATGGCCAATAAACTCGACGAATGGTTCGAGCAAGGTCTGCAGCAATGGGATATCACCCGTGATGCACCGTATTTTGGTTTCGAAATTCCCGATGCGCCAGGTAAGTATTTCTACGTTTGGCTAGATGCGCCTATCGGTTATATGGGTTCGTTCAAAAACCTCTGTGACAAACGCCCTGAGCTGAGCTTTGAGGAATTCTGGGGCAAAGATTCAACCGCCGAGGTTTATCACTTCATCGGTAAAGACATAGTCTACTTCCACAGTCTGTTTTGGCCAGCCATGTTACACGGCTCAGGTTACCGCCAGCCAAACAGCGTCTATGCCCACGGCTATGTGACGGTCAACGGCGCTAAGATGTCAAAATCCAAAGGCACTTTCATCAAGGCGCGAACTTATTTAGATCATTTAGATCCTGAATATTTACGTTACTACTACGCCGCCAAACTCAGCAGCCGTATCGACGATTTAGATTTAAATCTCGAAGATTTCGCCCAGCGCGTGAATTCAGACTTAGTCGGTAAGCTAGTGAACTTAGCCTCGCGCACCGCAGGTTTTATCACTAAACGTTTCGATGGCAAGCTAGCGAAAATTAACGACACCAAACTGACTGAGGCGTTTCTAGCCAAGCAAGAGGTGATTGCCGAATTTTACGAAGGCCGCGAATACGGCAAAGCAATGCGCGAAATCATGGCACTGGCGGATATTGCTAACGGTTTTGTAGCCGATGCAGCACCTTGGCAAATGGTGAAACACGATGATCAACAGGAAGCGGCCCATCAAGTGTGTTCAAATGCCTTGAATCTGTTCCGTATTCTCGTGACGTATCTAAAACCTGTATTGCCACGTTTAGCCCAAGATGTGGAAGCCTTCTTCCAACTACCGCTCACTTGGAATGCATTGAACCAAGATTTAGCGGGTCATGAAATCGCGCCATTCAAAGCCATGATGCAACGTGTTGAGCTCGATAAAGTCAATGCTATGGTTGCCGACTCTAAGGATAACCTGCAAGTCACGGCCGATGCACCAAAGACGGCTGCGCCTGAAAAAACAGCTAAAGTTTCATCGGTTAGTAGTGAGCCACTGATTGACGATCCTATCAGTGAGACCATCAACTTTGATGATTTTGCGAAAATCGACCTGCGTATCGCTCGTATCGTGAAAGCCGAGCATGTTGCTGACGCCGACAAGTTACTGAAGTTACAACTCGACATCGGTGGCGAAACACGCCAAGTGTTTGCAGGGATCAAATCGGCCTATTCGCCAGAAGACCTTGAAGGCAAACTAACTGTGATGGTGGCTAACTTAGCACCACGTAAGATGCGTTTTGGTATGTCAGAAGGCATGGTTTTGGCCGCTGGCCCTGGTGGCAGCGACCTGTGGATTTTAGAACCCCATGAAGGCGCACAGCCTGGCATGCGGGTTAAGTAATCTGCGCTAGATAACGCTCGAAAAATCAATAAGGCCGCATTTTATGTGGCCTTATTTGTTGGTTTTGACTGCTAGTCAATTCGTGGTGCCGAGTATCACTTCGTCTTTTAAAAGACTGAGTTTAAGCCATTTAATTTTAACTGAGTGGTTTAAGAGACCGAGTTAAAACTCGTATTTCTATCGACAAGATATTCACGGCAATGTGACATTCATATCAGTGACAAGTCTAAAATCGACGCAGTGCTAACTGAATAACTCGAGGAGTCGTTATGGGAAATATCGTTGAGCAGTTGCTGTTTTCGGCCTCGATTACGGGCCCAATCTGTTTGATGTTAGCGCTCGGTGTGATCCTAAAACGCACCCAAGTCATCAATGAAAACTTTATTGATGTTGCATCAAGATTAGTCTTTAACGTGACGCTGCCAGCATTGCTGTTCCTTAGCATCATTAGTTCCAATCACGATCTCGCCTCCAGCGCGCCCTTAATTGGCTATGGTTTAGCAGCCAATTTCCTGTTTTTTCTACTCTCCACCTATGCAACTGGGCGGCTATTTCCCAAGCACAAAGACCAAGGAGTGATTATTCAAGGGGGTTTTAGGGCCAATACCGCCATTATCGGCTTAGCTTACGTTTCCAACGCCTATGGGAGTTCTGGTGTTGCCTTAGCCGCAGTCTATGTTGCCTCGATGACGCTGCTGTATAACATTCAAGCGGTTATTTGCCTAAGCCCTAAAGGTGAAGAATCCAGCCAACGTGCATTTGGCGTGATCATCAAGACCATCACCAAAAATCCGTTGATCATTGCCATTATGGCCGGCATCTTTTTCTATTTGCTTGCTATTCCAGTACCGAAAATGGTGCTCGATGCGGGACAATACTTTGCCAATATGACCCTGCCATTAGCGCTACTGTGTACCGGCGGCTCGCTCGATATTGGTTCACTCAAACATGAAAAGCATACAACTTGGTTCTCGACCGCATTGAAACTGATCTTTGCCCCGCTTTTTATCACTATTGGGGCCTTGCTGTTGGGTTATCGAGGGATTGAGTTAGCAATGGTCTTTTTAATGAGTTCTGCACCCACCGCAGCCGCAAGCTATGTGATGGCGCGCGCCATGGGTGGCAATGCGCCCCTTGCGGCCAATATTATTGCGCTAACCACAGTCTGCTCGCTGATCACGTGCACCTTAGGCATCTTTGTATTGTCCACTTTTGGGCTGATCTAGCAGCTAAAGGCTAAGAGCTGATTGCACAAACGCTAGAGAAACGGATTTGAGTGACTATAAGTAATAATAAACCACAATAAAAAAGGCGAGCCATGCTCGCCTTTCGTTTAGGAATAAAACAGTTAGATGGTCATCATAAGCCGCTTTATGAATGGATTAGACCGGATTGGTGATATCCACAAAATGGTGCACGAGATCAAACTCGCGGGCGAGGTGACGGCCTAAGGCTTGAATGCCAAAACGTTCTGTCGCATGGTGCCCCGCCGCAAAATAATGTATGCCCTGCTCTACCGCACTATGGAACGTTCGCTCGGACACTTCACCACTGATAAACGCATCCACACCTAAACTCGCCGCAACATCGATATAATCCTGTGCGCCACCAGTACACCAAGCTACATGTTGGATCTTAGCATCGCGATCACCAATGTGCAGTGGGGCTCTGCCTAACGCATTCTCAAGAGTGTGAGAAAATTCGCTAGCACTGACTGCAAGATCAAGTTTTCCACGCCACAGTAGCCCCTGAGCCACCTCTTCGATGGCTTCTGCGTCGACGATCCCAAGCTGTCTCCCCAAAGTCGCGTTATTACCGAGCATTGGGTGGGCATCTAAGGGTAAATGATACCCAAACAAGCTAATATCATGCTTGAGCAGCGCCTTAATTCGGCGTTGTTTCATGCCTGTGATCACTTCAGGCTCATTCTTCCAAAAAAAGCCGTGATGAACCAATATCGCATCGGCGTTTAATCGAATCGCTTCATCGATCAAGGCCTGACACGCTGTCACGCCCGTGACTAAGGTGCGGATCTCATCCTTGCCTTCTACCTGCAGCCCATTGGGTGCGTAATCCTTAAAGGCCGACACATGTAAAAAATCGGCTAAATATTGGCTTAGTTCTGTCCGTGTCATTGCATTACCGTCCGTTACTCTAGATGACCATTTACTGAAGATGAGCACTTATTCAAGATGAGACAATCGCTTACATCGCGATATCAACACGCACGCCACCTTGCAGGTACACCACTCGAACTCTGTCACCCGCGTTAAACGTCATGCCAGCATCGTAATCTTGGATCACCATGACCTGAGTGCCATCTTCTTGATTGATCATCAGTTCCACCAGCTTAAACGATTGCACGCTAGTACCGCTGCCATAACGGTTACCGATCCCCCCACCAATCAAGGCACCTAAAATCGTCGCCACATCTCGACCCGAACCGCCACCAAACTGATTACCAATCACCCCACCCGCTAAGGCGCCGCCGAAGGTTTTCCAACCTTGATTACGGTCTTCAATTAACTGGGTTTCGGTGATATTACGTACCGAAGTGATATCGCCATAGAGTACTTTCTCAACTGGCACGGCTTGATTGCGATCATAGCCAGCATTAGCGGGACTGATGATAAAAGCAAAAATAAACATAAAGCTTGCTAGAGTAGGTTTCCACATATCTGAATTTCCGCTAACTTAATAATAAGGTCTATAACTAAATCATACTCAATTGTGAAGTCACTGTCTTTCCTGAATCACGAATTTGACGCTTTTCCTTCGCCCGAGCACGCCTTAACCGATCCTAATGGTTTATTGGCTATCGGCGGCGACTTACGTCCTGAACGTTTACTCTCTGCTTACTACAACGGTATTTTTCCTTGGTTTAATTCTGACGATCCCATCCTATGGTGGTCACCGGATCCCCGCGCCGTGTTTATTCCAGGTGAAATTCACATCAGCACCAGCCTGCGTAAATACTTAAAAAAACAACCTTGGCGGATCACAATCAATCACGCTTTCACCGATGTGATGGCTGGATGCGCGCAGCCAAGAGAAAAACAGAGCGGCACTTGGATCACCCAAGAAATTCAAATGGCCTATCGCGAATTGCATCACACAGGTCATGCCCACTCCATTGAAGTGTGGGAAGGTGAACGTTTAATCGGTGGGCTTTACGGCTTAGCGATCGGCCAAGTATTTTGCGGCGAATCCATGTTTCACCGTAAAACCAATGCGTCCAAGGCCGCCGTTGCAGCACTGCAACAACATTTACTCAAGATGGGATTCAAACTCATCGACGCACAAGTGATGAATCCCCACCTAGAAAGTTTGGGAGCTAAAGCTATTAAACGCATTGATTTTATAACGTTACTGAGCGAACTGAGAAACAATCCCGTGGACCCAAATACTTGGGCCACTAAAGAGGTCATCCTTGAACTCGAGTAAAGCATCGATCGCTATCGGTATCAGTCAAATATTTCCCTGCAGCTACCTTGATGGCCAGCAGGAGCAGCTACTCGTCATCCAAGAAGATACGCTCGATCCCATTTTATTTGAGCGTTTGCTCGCAGTGGGTTTTCGCCGCAGTGGTAGCTCTATCTACAAACCACGTTGCCCTAGATGCAGTGCATGCCAACCAATCCGTGTACCAACGCATGAATTTGTCCCATCGAAACGCCAAAAACGCACTTTAGCAAAAAACCAAGATCTGACCTGGCGAATAACATCGGAGCAAACCGCCGAGCAATATACGCTATATGAACATTACATTCGTGGGCGACATTTTGACGGCCCCATGTTTCCCCCGAGTGAAGATCAATATAATCACTTTCTTTTTTGCCATTGGTTACCGCCAACATTTATCGAAGTCTATGATGGAAATAAATTATTGGCAGTTGCGGTCACTGATAGTTTGCCCAATAGTCTTTCGGCAATTTACAGCTATTTTGACCCCGACGAAGAACATCGCTCCCTCGGCGCACTGTTAATTTTAATTCAGTGTCGACTGGCGAAACTCATGAATAAAGAATTTGTTTATCTCGGATATCAAATAGATGAAAACCGTAAGATGTCTTACAAGCGTTTGTATCGCCCTTATCAAATTCTGACACCGACGGGCTGGGAGTATTCCCAAGTTTGCTAAGTACTTCCCCTTTACAGCGGGGGGAATTTGGGGCATGATACGCCCGTTTTTTATATTCGAAGGCTAATGGGATAATTAATTAATGGCGAAAGAAGACAACATTGAAATGCAAGGCACTATCCTTGAAACCTTGCCAAACACAATGTTTCGTGTAGAGCTTGAAAATGGTCATGTGGTGATAGCCCACATTTCAGGCAAAATGCGTAAAAACTACATCCGGATCCTCACTGGCGATAAAGTTACCGTCCAGCTGACTCCTTATGATCTGACCAAAGGTCGCATTGTCTTCCGCGCACGCTGATATAGCCTCTTAGATTTAAAAACCCGGCAAGGCCGGGTTTTTTTGTTTGCGAAAGATGAAAAAAATGGCTGCAATTGCAGCCATTTTTATGTCTAAAACTAACGGATAATCAAGCATTAAGCTTTTGTTGTGGCTTTTTCGTGACGTTCGGTACGAATGACAATCTCGCCCTCCTTCACATCCACATACGCAACACCGCCTGACTCTAAGACACCAAATAAGATCTCGTCTGCCAATGGACGTTTGATCAATTCGGTCACGACCCGAGCCATTGGACGTGCACCCATGTTCTTATCGTAGCCTTTCTCGGCCAATAAGGTTCTGGCTTCGTCGCTGACTTCCAAAGTAACGTGTTTTGCATCCAACTGAGCCTGCAATTCCACCAAGAATTTATCGACCACTTTGGCGATAATCGTCATGTCCAAATGATTGAACCAAATGATGGAATCGAGACGATTTCGAAATTCTGGCGAAAATACTCGATTAATTTCAGATAATGCATCTTGGGTGTGATCTTGCTGGGTAAAGCCAATAGACTTACGAATAGTCTCCTGTACACCCGCGTTAGTGGTCATCACCAAAGTCACATGTCTGAAGTCAGCCTTACGACCATTATTATCGGTCAAAGTACCATGATCCATCACCTGCAACAGCAGGTTATAGACATCACGGTGAGCCTTCTCTATTTCATCCAATAGCACGACACAGTGCGGATTTTTAATCACAGCATCCGTGAGCAAGCCACCTTGGTCATAACCCACATAACCAGGAGGCGCACCAATCAGGCGTGACACTGTATGGCTTTCCATGTACTCAGACATGTCAAAGCGCACCAGTTTCATCCCCAAGCAGTTGGCCAGTTGGTTAGTGACTTCGGTTTTACCCACACCGGTTGGACCGGCGAATAAGAAGCTCCCCACAGGTTTTCTGTCAGCACCTAAGCCACTGCGCGATAAGCGAATGGCCGAACTCAGACTCTCAATGGCCTTATCTTGGCCAAAGACCACCATCTTAAGGTTACGCTCAAGGTTACGCAGTAAGTCCTTATCAGTAGCGGATACCGACTTCTCAGGGATACGTGCCATTTTCGCCACAATCGACTCAATCTCGGCCTGGCCTATGGTCTTTTTACGTTTGCTCATAGGCAACATCACCATACGAGCCCCCGCTTCATCGATAACATCGATAGCTTTATCGGGTAAATGCCTGTCATTAATGTGCTTGGCCGATAATACTGCAGCGCTGCTGATCGCGGCCTGAGTATAACGAACACCATGATATTCTTCGTATTTAGACTTAAGCCCCATCAAAATCTTAGTGGTTTCTTCCACTGAAGGCTCATTGATATCTACCTTTTGGAAACGACGTGCCAGCGCACGGTCTTTCTCAAAAATACTTTGATATTCTTGGAAAGTCGTCGAGCCCATGCAGCGCAAATTACCGCTAGATAGCAAAGGTTTCAACAGATTAGAGGCATCCATTACGCCGCCGGAGGCCGCGCCCGCACCGATAATGGTGTGGATCTCATCGATGAATAGGATGGCATGCTTATCCGCCGCAAGTTCTTTTAGCAGGTTCTTAAAGCGTTTTTCAAAGTCGCCGCGATACTTAGTTCCCGCCAGCAGTGAACCTAAATCTAAGGAATACACTGTCGCTTCAAGCATTACATCGGGTACTTGTTTATTGACAATGCGATACGCTAACCCTTCAGCAATCGCTGTTTTACCTACACCCGCCTCACCCACTAACAGTGGATTATTTTTACGGCGACGGCACAGGGTTTGAATCGCGCGCTCAATTTCTTGGTCGCGACCAATCAAAGGGTCGATGATCCCTTGCTTTGCAAGTTGATTTAAGTTGGACGCAAATTGCGACAACATACTACGCTCTTCGCTGCCTTCGCCCTGCTCTTCGACACGTTCTTGATCTTGATGTGACTCAGCATCATCATTTTTGGCGAAACCATGGGAAATAAAATTCACTACATCGAGGCGACTAATGTCGCAGCGGCGCAGTAAATACACGGCTTGGGATTCTTGCTCACTGAAAATGGCAACTAACACGTTAGCGCCGTTCACTTCATTGCGACCCGATGACTGCACATGGAATACTGCCCGTTGCAGCACTCGCTGGAACCCAAGCGTCGGCTGAGTTTCTTTGTCATCATCAATATCGGCAATGATTGGGGTTGTTTGTTGGATAAAGCTTGCCACTTCATCTCTGAGTTTATCTAGATTCGCTCCACAGGCGATTAACGCTTCTTGAGCCGCAGGATTGTCGATCAGAGCTAATAACAGATGTTCCACTGTCATATACTCGTGACGCGCGTCTCTGGCTTGCTGAAACGCCAGATTTAAGGTGACTTCCAGATCTTTGTTCAGCATAAGCACCCCCAAAATTAACAACAGACTACAGAGTAAAGCGGTTTTATGCTTTCTCTAACGAACACAGTAACGGATGTTGGTTTTGTCTTGCAAATTGATTTACTTGTATCACCTTAGTTTCTGCAATCCCAAACGGGAAAATACCGCAAATCCCTTTTCCTTGGTGATGGATCGTCAACATGATATCGGTCGCTTCCTGCTCGTTCTTGCGAAAGAAAACCTGCAAAACTTCAATCACAAAATCCATTGGGGTGTAATCATCATTATTGAGTACCACCTTATACATCGAAGGCGGCATTAACTCTGATTCGACACGTTCTTCAACGTGTTCAATATTTCCTATCTTTGCCATTTTTTAATACTAGCCTCTCGTGTTGGCCTCTTCCAATTGATCCGTTCAAATTAATCAGTTGTTACCCCTTTGTTAATTTTAGCTTGACTTCCGCATTTACTCCTTACATTCTGTTGTGCAGACGGTGAACGAATACCCGTCTATACAGGTTTTACTATCTTACTGGTAAGTAGACAACAGAAGGAAGTGGAAGTATGGCAAGCGGAACTGTTAAATGGTTCAACAACGCCAAAGGATTCGGGTTTATTTGCCCTGATCAAGGTGGTGAGGACGTTTTTGCACACTATTCTACCATTGAAATGGAAGGCTATCGAACTCTAAAAGCAGGCCAACCCGTTCAATTTGAAGTAGAAGCCGGTCCAAAAGGGATGCACGCTTCAGCCATTTCACCAACAAAATAACGTTTGGTGAGGCCAATGATCTAAAAGGCAGGGACTTGTCCCTGCCTTTTTATTGCTGCGTGTTTCATCAATTCTCACCACTTAATGCTGCATCGCTCATCATCATTTCGCATGAATTTAATTCAAGTTCAATCGCCACACATCATCCATTGCATCCCAGAAAAAAGTTTTTATCATCGGTCTCGACAGCAAATTTAGGGTATAAAAAAGGATCTGCAATGCAGACCCTTTTTTAAAATCAGTCTAATGACTTACAACTTTACATCAACTTAGATGGCCAACACTGACGCGCACGCCATCTAAAAGTGATAACGAGCGGGATTAAGCAATCAACAGCTTGTTCAACGTCTCGCTTGGGCGCATGGCTTTTTCAGCCTTAGCCGCATCTAAACGGTAGTAACCACCTAAATCGACTGGTGCACCTTGTACCATCGCTAATTCAGCCACAATCACTTGCTCATTCGCCGCGAGCGCATGCGCTAACGGAATAAAGTGTGCTTGTAACTGCTCATCGCCCGTTTGCGCTGCTAAGGCTTGTGCCCAGTACATGGCTAAGTAGAAATGACTGCCACGGTTATCCAGCTCACCGACTCTTCTTGATGGCGATTTATTGCTATCTAAGAATTGGCCAATGGCTTGATCTAACGTATCGGCTAACACTTGGGCTTTTGGATTGCCCACGGTTTGGCTTAAATGCTCAAGAGACGCTGCCAGAGCCAAGAATTCACCGAGCGAATCCCAACGTAAGTGACCTTCTTTCTCAAGCTGTTGCACGTGTTTAGGTGCACTACCGCCAGCACCTGTTTCAAATAGACCGCCGCCGTTCATTAATGGAACGATTGACAGCATTTTGGCACTGGTGCCTAGCTCGAGGATGGGGAACAAGTCAGTCAGGTAGTCACGTAGAACGTTACCCGTAACTGAAATGGTATCTTTGCCTTCTTTGATGCGAGCCAAAGACAAACGCGTCGCGTCTTCTGGAGACATAATGCTGATGTCTAAGCCATCAGTATCATGCTCTGGCAGATACTGCTGCACTTTTGCAATGATTTGCGCATCGTGGGCACGTTTGCTATCTAACCAGAATACCGCTGGAGTATTGCTTAAACGGGCACGGCGCACGGCCAGTTTAACCCAATCACGTATTGGTGCGTCTTTAACTTGACACATTCTCCAGATATCGCCCGCTTCGACGTTATGGCTCATCAATACCTTACCGCTGGCATCGACAACGTTGACCACACCGTCAGCAGGAATTTCAAAGGTCTTATCGTGGCTGCCGTACTCTTCGGCTTTTTGCGCCATCAAGCCCACGTTTGGCACGCTGCCCATGGTTTTAGGATCAAAAGCGCCGTGCTCTTTACAGAAAGCAATCGTTTCTTGGTAGATACCGGCATAACAACGATCTGGGATCATGGCTTTAGTGTCATGCAGTTGACCGTCTGGTCCCCACATTTGGCCAGATGAACGAATCGCAGCAGGCATAGACGCATCGATAATGATGTCGCTTGGCACGTGTAAGTTGGTGATACCTTTGTCAGAATCAACCATAGCCAATGCGGGACGCGCAGCGTAAACGGCGGCGATATCGGCTTCGACTTCGGCGCGGCTATCAGCAGGTAATGTCGCTATTTTGGCATAAACATCACCAAAACCGTTGTTAACATCTACGCCTAATTCAGCGAAAAGCGCCGCATGTTTGTCAAATACTGGCTTGAAGAATACCTTCACAGCGTGACCAAACATAATAGGATCAGACACTTTCATCATAGTGGCTTTCAGATGCAGCGATAACAGCACATCTTCTGCTTTGGCGTTTTCGATTTCACGCTCATAGAAGCTCACTAAGGCTTTTTTACTCAACACCGCAGCATCGATGATTTCGCCAGCCAGCAACTTAAGACTGGACTTGAGTACTACTTCTTGACCATCTTTTGGGGTCAGCACGATATTCACACTGCCCGCATCAGATAAAGTAACAGACTGTTCGCTGCCGTAGAAATCACCGTCAGTCATGTGGGCAACGTGTGACTTGGAATCTTTGGCCCATTTTCCCATGGAATGCGGGTTTTTCTTGGCGAAGTTTTTCACCGATAATGGGGCACGGCGATCTGAGTTACCTTCACGCAGTACTGGGTTTACCGCACTGCCTTTAATCTTGTCGTAACGTGTTTTAATTGACTTTTCAGCGTCGGTTTTTGGCTCATCCGGATAATTAGGGATGTCGTAACCTTTTTGCTGCAGTTCAAGGATACAGGCTTTTAATTGTGGGATCGAAGCACTGATATTCGGTAACTTGATGATGTTCGCTTCTGGCTGATTCGCTAACTCGCCAAGCTCAGTCAGATGGTCGCCAATCTTTTGTGCTTCGGTCAGTTGCTCAGGGAAACTGGCAATAATACGGCCCGATAACGAGATATCACGGGTTTCAACCGCAACGCCCGCGGCGTCGGTAAACGTTCTGATAATAGGTAAGAGTGAGAGGGTGGCCAGTGCTGGCGCTTCGTCTGTTTCAGTGTAAATAATTGTTGATGAGTTATCTTTCATGTTACATCCTACATTATTGTAAAATTTAATATTTTTTATAATAATTTTATAGCATGGCGAACAAATCTGAGCACAGGGAAAATATCAATCAAGGCAATCGACCACGCCCTCACCTTTCAAATTCTCAATGCCCTTCTGTCTTTGCGCGCAAGCTAAAATTTGTTACAACGACTCATTAAAACCTAATAAACATTTAGGCACAGATCACATTTTCTGGCCGACATCATAGAGCATTCGCAATAATATTCAAATTCCACTAACGGCGAATGCCAAGTACACTATGACCACATTAACGACTCAATCAAGTCAGGTAAGCGTGTCTCAACCTCCTGTTAGCAAAAGTATGAACAAAAACAAGTTTCAACCTAAAGGTGCCAATGCCAGCGCAAGTTCCCCAGCCAAGAGCCCGATTAAGCCCGCCAGCAGAGGCCCTGCCAACCGCGCTACCGCCGTAGATAGCAAAGTGGCGCCAGCACGAAATGCCAATGGCAGTTTAAAGAAAGAACCCTTTAAAAATCCTAATCGACGCGCAATTGCGGCGGCAAAACCGGTGCAGAGCCAAACGATTGCGCCGATTATTGTGCTGTTTAATAAGCCTTTTGATGTACTTTGCCAGTTTACCGATGAACAAGGTCGTAAGACCCTAAAAGACTATATCCCGATTGCTGACGTGTATGCCGCAGGCCGCTTAGACAGAGACAGTGAGGGCTTGTTGTTGCTGACCAATGACGGTCAATTACAGGCAAGACTGACAGAACCGAAAAAGAAAACCTTTAAAACCTATTGGGTGCAAGTAGAAGGCGTTCCGACGGAGGATGTACTGACAAAACTACGCCAAGGTGTTGAATTAAATGATGGTATAACGCTGCCAGCTAAAGTCAAAATTATGGATTCACCCGACGTTTGGCCACGTAATCCACCGGTGAGAGAGCGCAAAAATATCCCAACAACTTGGCTAGAAATCCAAATTCATGAAGGCCGCAACCGCCAAGTCAGACGCATGACAGCGCATATCGGTTTTCCGACCTTAAGATTAATCCGTTATAAAATAGGCCAATGGAGTCTAGATAATTTGCCATCGGGTGAGCACAAATGCATCCGTCTCGGTGATGAAGTCTAAATTTCAGCCTAATTTCTGCATTCAAATCCACTCAAAGGAGGCTCAATGAGTCAAAGATATAAACCCAATGTGACCGTCGCTTGTATTGTTCATGCAACTTCACAGGACAAATATCTGATGGTAGAAGAGTGGATTGAAGGCGAGCAACGCTTTAATCAACCAGCGGGTCACTTAGAAGCGAATGAAAGCTTGATCCAAGCCTGTGAGCGCGAAGTGTTTGAAGAAACGGGGTTATCACTCAAAGCCCAAGGACTCGTCGGCATTTATCAACTTAGCGCCAGTGAAGACTTAGCCTTTGTGCGCTTTACTTTTTTCGTGCAGTTAGATGATATGCCCTCACCTGCGCCGCAGGATAAAGCGATCCATAGTGCGCATTGGTTAAGTCTTGCGCAGATAGAAGCCATGCCATCTTTACTGCGCAGTCCCTTAGTACTCGATTGCTTAAAAGACTATCTCAATCAGGCACAAAATGGCCAAACTTATCCCCTTAGCTTACTCAATAGTGACCGCCTCACGATAGCCCAAGCGAGCAAGGCGTGATAGAATACCGCCCCGCATAAACGGCTGGCTAAGCTTAATGCGTGTGCTACTGCAGAGGCCTTGTACAGCAAATAAATAGTTGGCCGTAAATGCGAGGTTTACTGACAGTTTGCGGACTCATTTTATTTGATAGCGCTGGCAAAGTTTGATTTAGCAATCAGCAGCACACGGCACCTAGATGTAAAGCGAGCTTGGATTTAAAGTGAGCTTGGATTTTTAGTTAGCCCATATTTTTAGTTAGGTTAGGTATTTTTGTTACGCGCTCAATGTCGCGGCTTAAATTCATCCACCTAGCCAATACACATACTCAATGGTTTTTAGGATTTATGACATCAATCGAACCCACTCATACAGGAAAAAAAGTCATTGTCGGCATGTCCGGCGGTGTAGATTCATCTGTTTCAGCCTATTTGCTTATGCAGCAAGGCTATCAGGTTGAAGGCCTTTTCATGAAGAACTGGGAAGAAGATGACAACAACGAGTACTGCGCTGCCGCAGAAGATTTAAAAGATGCCCAAGCCGTGTGCGACAAGCTCGGGATCAAGCTACATACAGTCAACTTTGCTGCCGAATATTGGGACAATGTATTTGAGTATTTCCTCGCCGAATACAAAGCGGGCCGCACGCCAAATCCCGATATCATGTGCAACAAAGAAATCAAATTTAAAGCATTTTTAGAATTTGCCGATGAAATCCTCGACGCCGATTACATCGCAATGGGCCACTATGTTCGCCGTCGCGATAACAGCGATGGCAGTACGCAAATGCTCCGTGGCGTTGATGGCAATAAAGATCAAAGTTATTTCCTCTACACCCTTAGCCATGAGCAAGTTGCCCGAAGCCTGTTCCCTGTCGGTGAGCTCGAAAAATATCAAGTTCGTGAAATTGCGAAAGAAATGGGCTTAATCACCCATGACAAAAAAGACAGTACTGGCATCTGCTTTATCGGTGAGCGCAAGTTCACTGAATTTCTAGGGACTTATTTACCGGCGCAGCCTGGCAATATCGAAACCCCAGAAGGCGAAGTCATAGGCACGCACCAAGGACTCATGTACCACACCTTAGGCCAACGTAAAGGCTTAGGCATTGGCGGCATGAAAAACAGCAATGACGATCCTTGGTATGTGGTCGATAAAGATCTTGAGCGTAACGTATTGATCGTGGGTCAAGGCGGACACCATCCCCGTTTGATGTCGACTGGCATGACAGTTAACCAACTGCATTGGGTGGATAGAACTGGGCCTGTCGATGGTTGTCATATCGCAGTGAAAACCCGTTATCGCCAACAAGATGTGCCTTGTACATTAACCTACACAGATGAACACACCTTGCGCGTGGTCTTCGATGAACCTGTAGCGGCGGTGACGCCTGGACAGTCTGCGGTATTTTATGATGGTGAAGTCTGCCTAGGTGGCGGCATCATAGATCAATTAATCCGAGGGTAAAGCGTGAACGAGCAACTCATTAATCGGACTATGGCGTTTGCAGGCATACTGCAAGCCATTGCCCAAGTTCAACATTTAGCGCGCCATGGCGAATTGGATAATGCCGAGCTCGCTGCGAGCTTAAACACCATTCTCGTCACCAATCCTGACAATACGGCCGATGTCTACCAAGATAAAATCGTATTGCAAAAAGGCTATAAGCTGATCCTGAACCAGCTCGGTGATAGCAGCCAAAAAGATGTTGAAATCACCCGCTATTTAGTGGGCGTGTTGGCGTTAGAGCGAAAATTAGTTCGCTCTAACAGCGGCTTAGGCATGTTGGCTGAACGTATTAATCAAGTGAATCGCCAGCTACATCATTTTGCCATCACAGATGAGCAAGTCGTTGCCAATCTTGCCAGCATTTACAGTGACATCATCAGTAATTTAGGGCCAAAAATCCAAATATCGGGTAATCCTGTGTGTTTGCAGCGCCCTATTGTACAACATAAAATTCGTGCTCTGCTGCTTGCCGCTATACGCAGCGCAGTACTGTGGCGTCAGTTGGGCGGTAAACGTCGACACTTAGTCTTCGCCCGCAAAGCCATCGTCGATACAGCCAAGAAAAGTCTTACCCTATAATAAAATTAGCGTTCATCAAGGAGCTACACATGGATCTTTCCGCACTAACTGCTATCTCTCCGGTAGACGGTCGTTATGGTAGTAAAACCGCGTCATTGAGAGGGATTTTCAGCGAGTTCGGTCTTACCAAGTACCGTGTTCAGGTTGAAATCAATTGGCTAAAACTGTTAGCCGACTGTCCAGACATTAGCGAAGTGCCAACATTGAGCGCGTCAGCTATCGCCGTACTCGATGGCATTAAAGACAATTTCAACGAACAAGATGCGCTGCGTGTTAAGGCTATCGAAAGCACCACTAACCACGATGTAAAAGCGGTTGAATACTTCATTAAAGAAAAAATCGCGGGCAATAGCGAATTAGCCGCTGTGGGTGAGTTTGTTCACTTTGCTTGTACTTCTGAAGATATCAACAACTTAAGCCACGGTTTAATGCTGACTGAAGCCCGTGAGCATGTATTACTGCCTTACTGCAACGAGTTGCTGACGGCAATTAAAAAGCTGGCGATTGAATATCGCTCTGTGCCATTAATGTCACGTACCCATGGCCAACCCGCGTCACCTTCGACGCTCGGTAAAGAAATGGCGAACGTCGCAGTGCGCCTTGAACGTCAAATCAAACAAATCGCCAATGTTGAAATCATGGGCAAACTGAACGGTGCCGTAGGTAACTACAATGCTCACCTGTCAGCCTACCCTGAAGTTAACTGGCATGAGCTGTCTGAGCGTTTTGTGACTAGCCTTGGCTTGCACTGGAATGCCTACACGACGCAAATCGAGCCACACGATTACATTGCCGAATTATTTGATGCGGTTGCCCGTTTCAACACTGTGCTGATTGACTTTGACCGTGATATTTGGGGTTACATCGCCCTAGGTCACTTCAAACAACGCACTATCGCCGGTGAAATCGGTTCATCGACTATGCCGCACAAAGTTAACCCCATCGATTTTGAAAACTCTGAAGGTAACTTAGGTATCGCTAACGCCCTGATGCAACATTTAGCGTCTAAACTACCGTTATCAAGATGGCAACGTGATTTAACTGACTCGACTGTACTGCGTAACTTAGGTGTGGGTATTGCCCATGCGTTGATCGCGTATCAAGCGACCTTAAAAGGCATCAGCAAGTTAGAAGTTAACGAAGCGCATCTGCGTGATGAGTTAGATCACAACTGGGAAGTGTTAGCAGAACCCGTACAAACGGTAATGCGTCGTTATGGTATTGAAAAGCCATACGAAAAATTAAAAGAACTGACGCGCGGTAAACGTATCGACGCGCAGCAACTGTCAGTGTTTATTGACGGACTTGAATTACCAGACTCAGTGAAGGCTGAACTGAAGAAAATGACGCCAGCCAATTACATTGGTCGCGCCGAAACGTTTGTCGACGAACTGAAGTAAGTTATTAATTAAAATTGGCGATTAACTAATATTAAGCTATTGACTGAAATTAGTTATTAACTGAAGTTGGCGACGGACAATACTCTTTCTTAAACAGAAATAAGGATTAAGGCGACCCACATCACCGCGATGTGGTCGCCTTTTTTAACACTATGTATACACTCAATCTCGATATCGCCCAGTTTCTTAGTGAATACTGGCAAAAGAAACCCCTGTTGATCAAAAAAGCATTTCCGCAATTTGAAGATCCTATCAGCGCCGATGAATTAGCAGGCCTTGCCTGTGAAGAAGAAATCTCTTCACGCATCGTCGTCACCAAAGACAATGATTGGGAAGTGGTGCAAGGTCCGTTTGAAGATTACGACAGCTATGGCGAAACCCATTGGCAGTTATTAGTGCAAGCAGTCAACCATTGGTATCCAGATTCGCAGCCATTAGTTGAAGCGCTGCGTTTTTTACCTGACTGGCGTTTCGATGACTTGATGGCATCATTTGCAACCCCAAGTGGCGGTGTCGGCCCGCACGTTGATAACTACGATGTATTTATCATTCAAGGCGAAGGTGAGCGTCGCTGGACTGTGGGTGACAATACCCCGCAACAACGTCGCGGTGGCAATCCAAACTCGCCGCTGGTTGAGGACTTTACGCCCATTATCGATGTAGTGTTAGAAAAAGGCGACATGCTTTATATTCCACCTGGTTTCCCACACTGCGGCGAAACCCTAACTGTGGCAATGAGTTACTCGATTGGTTTCCGCGCTCCTAGCCAGCAAGAATTAGTCAGTGAAGTCGCCGATTATTTGCTCGACAATAACTTAGGTCAGCAGCGTTTCACCTCGCAAACTGAACCGAGTTCAGCCGGTATCGTCAGCCAAGATCATCAAGTGGGCATCATGTCACTCTTGAGCCAGCTGAGCCAAGATCCCAATAGCTACCAAATCGTGTTAGGTAAGTTGCTCAGTCAAAACCGTTTCGAGCTTGATTTGTGTGAAGGCGAAGAAGCTTACAGCATTGAAGATTTGCAAGATGCCTTCGCCCAAGGTGCTGGCGTCAGCCGTATCGGTGGTTTGAAAGTATTGCGCCTCGAAAATGACGCCACACCGCGATTATTCATCAATGGTGACGTGCATGAACTGCCCAATACACCGGCAGACGTGATCGCACAGTTGAGCGATAACGTCAGCTTAAGCGCCGATGAAGCGACTGAAATATGTCAGCATGAAGAAGTCCAAGCCTTACTGTTGAAACTCATCAATCAAGGTTTCTACTACTTGAGCGACAGCGAAGAATAAGCCCTATCGACTTTGTTCGATAACCTTATACTTAACATAGGAAATCAACATAAAAGTCAGTATAAAAAAGGCACTCAACTGAGTGCCTTTTTGTTATTTCAATTATCAGTATCAATCGACACAAGTGACTGTATTAACTCAATACTATCTAAATACAATCCTCAACTCATTTGAGTTTAAGCATTCCACAGTTTATCGTCGTTGTGCATACGATATAAACTCTCGGCACGCGATACTAATAGTTGAGCAAATTTAGCCTGAGTAGCATCACGAGTTGCACCCGAACGCACTAAGTTTTCCGCCTGCATTTGCCACATCATAGAGAAATGACGCACGGCATCACGGGCCGTCGCCGCCACTTTGACATCGACAAAATCCGACGGTAAATCACCTGACATCACCCAATAGGTTTTGTTGCTTGGACGCTTTGATTCCATCTTCCAAATCGCCATATAAGGCGCAAGATAACGGCTTTCATCGGCTAGGACTTTGCTTGGTATCACGCCTTTTTCAGCGAGAAAACGATTGGCTTTTTGAAATTGAGTTCTGACCCACTCTTGACGCAGCTTTTCTATTTCTTCAGCTGATAAATTTTGTTGAGTTTGGTCGACAGCTTGTTCAGTCATACTTCCGTCCTATCTTATTGTTATAACGCGAGCCTAATTCTTGGGATCAGTGCGCGATTCATTCTATTCGTTACGTTAAATTCAGTACAATCCATTCTTAATCGCAAAGCTTACGTTTACGTAAAGTGGAAAGCTAAATTGCCACAAATAATGTATTTATTCGGTCATTATGCATGGTTGAGAGTATCGCTAAATGCTATGGTTCTGCAATAAATATAACAAGCAGTCGATAGAGGCTCACCTCGTCGGCTTTTTCATTGTGTATAGCGGAGAAATTCACGTGGCTGTATTTAATCATGTATCCTTTGACGAACATGAACAGGTTGTATTCTGTCATGATAAAGAAAGTGGCTTAAAGGCCATTGTCGCCATCCATAACACTAACCTTGGTCCTGCCGTGGGTGGATGTAGGATGTGGAACTACCAATCGGATGATGAAGCCCTGACTGACGTATTACGCCTTTCTCGTGGCATGACTTATAAAAATGCCCTAGCAGGTTTAACCATGGGCGGTGGTAAATCCGTGATCATTGCCGATCCGAAAAGACAAGATCGCGAAGCGCTGTTCCGCGCCTTTGGCCGTTTGATTAACAGCCTAGGCGGCCGCTACTATTCAGCGGAAGATGTTGGCACTACTACGGCTGATATTATGATCGCCCATGAAGAAACCCCTTATATGGCGGGTCTTGAAGGTAAAAGTGGCGATCCATCACCGTTCACAGCCCTTGGCACTTATTTAGGCATCAAAGCTGCGGTTAAACATAGACTTGGTTTAGACAGCCTTAAAGGCCTTAAAATCGCCGTTCAAGGCGTCGGTCACGTTGGCTATTACCTGTGCAAACACTTGCATAACGAAGGCGCTAAGCTGATTGTTACTGACATTCATCAAGCCTCATTAGACAAAGTCGCTACCGACTTTGGTGCCATTGTTGTCGCACCTCAAGAAATCTACGCACAAGATGTGGATGTGTATGCCCCTTGTGCCCTTGGCGCAACCTTAAACGATGCGACCTTACCGCAACTGAAAGCCAAAATTGTTGCTGGCTGTGCCAATAACCAATTAGCCGAAGTACGCCACGGTGAACAACTGAAAGAAATGGGCATACTTTACGCGCCAGACTATGTGATCAACGCAGGCGGCATTATCAACGTGTCGTTCGAAAAAGATTACGACGCAGCAAAATCGACGGCTAAAGTAGAGGAAATTTACAACACGCTACTGAAAATATTCAGCCAAGCCGATGCGCAGAACCGTACAACCGGCGCCGTGGCTGATGAAATGGCGAAAGCCATTATCGAAGCCGCTAAGCAGTAATTTTTCTACGCGTTTATTATTTTTTATGCCCGTCAAATATTGAAAAAAGCGACCTCTGGTCGCTTTTTTGTTATCTAAAATTTAATCTATCACTAAGCTCATGGTTTAGCCGCGCTTTTAATTTCGACACAGAATATTCATTTAATCACGCTGGAAAACGTCATATTTGTCTGCTTGAATTAGTCTATCAGGTCCCAGCACAGGATAGCGCTATGATCCGTTTCAAATATGATCTCAACCAAGATGTCGTAGAACTGCAAGCCAGCAATTGGAGTGGTTTAGAGCGGGTCTTCGTTAATGGACAGATGGTGTCGCACAAGCTTAACTTTAAGCCTCAAAGCGAGCATACCATTCAGCTTAAAGACGGCGCACCTTGCAAGTTTGAACTGCTTATCGATCCCCAAACCGATGAACTCATGTGCCGAATTTATAAGCAACATAGACTCGTCGCTAGCCTAAAACAAGGTAAAGAAAATTTATTAGCTAGCCGGCGTTATTTACAGCACTCAGTGATAGCCGTAAGTCTGCTTTGCGTCTTTGCACTTTACTTGAATTAATCAAACCAGTTTAATCCCGCAAAGTGAGGCATAGTGGGTGGGATTAAACTGGGAAAATAAATTGAGATAACCACATACAGATAGAAGTAAAAACGGCTAAACCACAGTTTTCTGCCATACCCATTAGATTCAAAATTTCAAGCCAAACGGTTGATTTTATTTAATAGTAAAATGAATGTCTGTTGTTCATCTTCACTTAGATTTGACAGGAATTTTTCATTGACCCGCTCAGCTTCGCAGATAAGATCTTGCTCTAATGCTTTGGCTTCATCGGTCAAAAAGATTTGGAAAGCACGCCGATTATCGACTTCTTGATGACGAGTAATAAGACCTTGCACCTGCAACTGATCGAGTAAGCGCGTCATAGTGTAATTTGCCACATCGCAACGCTTAGACAATTCAGTTTGGCTTATGCCCTCTTCTTGCCACAAAGCAAACAGCACAGGCCACAGTTTTATATCGAGTTGATATCGCTTAAGTTGCAGATCAAGCTCATTTTGCAGCTCGATATTTAAGTGGGATACAAGATAGCCTAAGCTTTCATGACGATTCAAACAGCACCTCCTACAGCAAAGGTTTAACGCGTTTTCACTTACTCTGCACGCCATCATAGGAACCCAGAGTTAGTTTTAATACTACCACTTAACCCATAATAAACTAGCTTAGACCACAGCAAATTATGTGATTAACCTACGAGCTCATTCCTCATCTAGATCAGATAAATTGAATTCATTCACAAAATTATAGTAACAGGCCCGACCTAATTTGCCCCATAAACCGCGCTCAAGCGGCAAATAAACACTGTCATCGGTGAGCTTCATCTGTTTTATATCGACTTTGTGGTGCTGTGTTTCAATGCTGGTTCTTACATTGAGCAGCGAATGGGGTTGCGCTCGCTCGAAATCGACAATCAGTAAGGGGGCATCTTCAACCCGCACTCGCACCTTCTCCACTGGGGTAATTAAGAAATACTCATCATCAATGCAATGCAAAATACTGGCGAACAACTTAGCAAACTTGGCTGGCAGCGATGTGCCTAGATAGGTCCAATCACCCAAGGCGTTAATGTCAAACAATGGGACTTCACTGCACAATGGCGCAACCGAGGTTAGCCTACTATCAGCGGCGAATTGTTTGAGCGTGTGTTGAATACTGTAAGTCATCTTTTCCATCTAGGCCTCCATCATCCATAAAAAAACCAGCCTTGCGGCTGGCTTTAGTGTGACATTCAACACTGGGATATACCAGTGAGGATAATTACGGTCTGACTAACGCAATCAAAACGATATAAACACCATTAGATATTTGCTAACTCGAGTAAGGCCTCAAGTGGATGCTTTGGCTTGTATCCGGCAAAACGTTTTACCTGACTACGGCACGAATAACCAGACACTAACACTTGCGGCTGCTCAATTTTCGCTAGCGTTTGCTGCCAAGACATATCAAACAAGGCTTTAGAGCGCTCGAGGTTTTCTGCCTCATGACCATAGGTTCCCGCCATACCACAACAACCTAAATTGACTGCGGTTAACTTAGCGCCAAAATGGGCAAAGATTTTAGTCCACTCATTGGCGGTATTTGGCTTGGCCGTCGATTCGGTACAATGACTAAACCAAGTATATTGCTTATCTTGCGCAGCTTTTGCAGGTAAATCTTTGATGACATTCAGTAGCCATTCGTTGGCTAACTTGACCTCAAAATTACCGCGATTAGCCCCTAAGACTTCACGGTATTCATCACGATAACACAAGACTAAGGCAGGATCGATGCCGACCATGGGCATGCCCAGTTTATGGACTTGGTTCAAAAAGTCTGCACTCGACTGCGCCGTTTTAGCAAACTTATCTAAAAATCCCTTGATATGTGTTGGCTTACCATTGGGTTTGTAGGGCAATAACACCGGCTTTAAGCCGAGTTTTTCTATCAATTGGATAAAGCGCAGCACAAGACCTGAGTCATAGAAACTGTTAAAAGGATCTTGTACCACCAACACAAACTGCGAGCGCTTCTCTTCAGGAATCGCTTGCAACGCAGCTAAGTCGTAACCACGGCTTGCATGACCATCGAGTCTTTGCTTCAAAGTCGGCACAGATAACGCAGGCGCATCCACATAACCAATCGCCTGTTTAATCACCCATTGGCTCAATGGATTTTGTGCAACAAAGTTAGTGAGACGCGGTGCCGCAGCCATCAATGGCAAGCTATCTTCAATCCCGGCAACGAGATAGTCTTTCGCGGGTCTTAAATAGCGTTGATAGTAAATATTGAAGAACTGCGCCCTAAACTTAGGCACATCCACTTTAACCGGACATTGTCCAGAGCAGGCTTTACAGGCTAAACAGCCCTTGAGCGATTCCATCACCTCGTGGGAGTAATCATAATCACGTTTGGCATTGATGGTATTTTGTATGCGCTGCAATATACCAAAAGGTTTCGCTTTTGCGAGGGCATTAACATCAACCCCTTCAGCCTCAAGCAGTCTTAGCCACTCTCTCATGAGCCCTGCACGCCCCTTAGGTGACTGCACTCTGTCACCCGTCACCTTAAACGATGGGCACATAGGCGAATAGCTACTGTAATTAAAACACAGGCCATTACCGTTACAATTCATCACATCGGGGAACGCATCACGCACATCAACGGGGATTTGTCGATCAAACTGACCGCGCTTAGCACTGTCGACATCGTAATAGAGGGCACCTGTATCTTTAGGCGCCACCAGCTTGCCGGGATTGAGTCGGTTATCGGGGTCAAACAAACCTTTAATATCTTGCAACACTCCGAAAAGTTCATCACCAAAGACAGCTGGACCGTATTCACCGCGCACGCCTTTACCGTGTTCACCCCACATTAGGCCGCCGTATTTAAGCGTCAGTGCCGCGACTTGATCAGAAATGACTCGTAGTAATTTTTCATCTTCAACATCGCACATATCGAGCGCGGGTCGCACATGCAACACGCCCGCATCCACATGGCCGAACATACCGTATTGCAGATTATGCCCGTCGAGTAACGCGCGAAACTCCATAATGTAATCGGCGAGTTTTTCGGGCGGTACCGCAGTATCTTCAGCAAAGGCGATGGGCTTACGGCGACCTTTAGTGGCGCCGAGTAAGCCAACGGCTTTTTTACGCATGCCGTAAATTTTTTCGATACTCGGCTTATCTTGCGTCACTTGGTAACCCAATACACCGCACTCGCCTTTGCTGATCTGCTCAGTTAACACAGCTTCCAAACTCGCGAGCTTTTGCTCAACTTCGACCGTGTCACCTGCAAATTCGACCATATTGAGGCCATCAATAACTTTACCTGGCACTTCTTGGATAAGATCAGCCACTGAATGCCAGACAATATCTTCACGGGCTAAATTAAGCACTTTTGAATCGACGGTTTCGACCACAGTCGCCCGCGCGGCAACTAAGGATGGCGCATGACGCAATGCCGATTGGAACGAATCGTACTTAATGTTCACCATAGCGCGCTCAGTCGGCAGCGGGGTGATATTAAGTTTGGCTTCGGTTATCACCGCAAGCGTGCCCTCTGAGCCCGTCAGAATTCGTGATAAATCGAATTGCGTCAGCTTGTCGTTCCACACGTGTTTTAAGTCATAGCCAGTGAGAAAACGATTGAGCTTAGGAAATTGGTTTTCAATCTGAGTACGCTTTTCACGGCATACCGCCGCCACAGCAGAAATCAGTTTCTGCCCCAGCGAATTATCACTGACATTATCGGGGTTACACAGTAGTCCCGCATCTAGGGGATGCGTATCCAGCACACTGCCATCGATCAGCACACTGCGCAGCGCCAGCACGTGATCTGACGTCTTACCATAGACCAGTGAGCCCGCACCCGAGGCATCGGTATTGATCATGCCACCAATAGTGGCGCGGTTTGAAGTGGATAAATCGGGACTAAAAAAAAATCCATGGGGACGCAATGCAT
The DNA here is from genome assembly GCF_025654025.1 of Shewanella sp. SM55. Taxonomy (NCBI): domain Bacteria; kingdom Pseudomonadati; phylum Pseudomonadota; class Gammaproteobacteria; order Alteromonadales; family Shewanellaceae; genus Shewanella; species Shewanella sp. SM55. The sequence continues at coordinate 77,835 of NZ_JAKKRS010000004.1, forward strand.
CGTTAAGCGCATCTTTAATCACGCCAGCTTCGACTCGAACCCAACCTTGCTCAGCATTCACTTCGAGCACACGGTTCATGTAACGCGACACATCCAAAATCAAACCATGGGTCAGTGATTGTCCGTTGGTGCCCGTACCACCGCCCCGCGCACTGAAGGTCACGCTGCGAAATGCGTCAGTAGCAGCCAGCGTCAATGCAATTTGAATATCCTGCTGATTTTTAGGATAAAGCACGGCTTGAGGCAAAAATTGATATACAGAGTTGTCGGTGGCTTGCACTAAACGTGCGCTGTAACGTTTGTCTATATCACCGGAATACTCACTTTGCTCCAGTGCATCAAGGTATGCCAAATACACTGGCTCTAATGTTTGTTGATGTGATAGCAGGGGTAGCATAGATGGCTTCTGTCAATTATCGTTATGGCGCCATTATAAACAAAAAAAAGCCGCTAAAAAGCGGCTTTTTTAACAAGTTTATAAAATTACTATCTAGATCAACCGTGCGCTTCGGCTAAATACAACCAAGTATCAATCACAGTATCAGGGTTTAATGACACTGTATCTATGCCTTGTTCTACCAACCAAGCGGCAAAATCAGCGTGATCTGAAGGACCTTGACCACAAATACCTATGTAAGCGCCCTTCGCTTTAGCCGCTTTAATGGCTAATGAAAGTAGCATTTTAACGGCTTCATCACGCTCATCGAATAAATGGCTAATGATACCTGAGTCACGGTCAAGGCCGAGTGTCAGCTGAGTTAAATCGTTTGAGCCGATAGAGAAGCCATCGAAATGCTCAAGGAATTGGTCTGCTAACAGGGCGTTTGAAGGCACTTCACACATCATGATGACACGTAAACCGTCTTTACCGCGCTCTAAACCTTGCTCTTTGAGCAGGCCGACCACTTGCTCAGCTTCTTTCACTGTGCGAACGAATGGGATCATGACTTCAACGTTTTTCAGACCCATGTCATTACGAACGCGTTTGATCGCTTCACACTCAAGGGCAAAACAGTCACGGAAGGATTCAGAGATATAACGGCTCGCACCGCGGAAGCCCAGCATTGGGTTCTCTTCTTCCGGCTCGTATCTGTCACCACCAACCAAGTTTGCGTATTCGTTAGACTTAAAGTCTGACATACGTACGATCACTTTCTTTGGATAGAAAGCTGAACCGATAGTCGCAATACCTTCAACCAGACGGGCAATATAGAACTCAACAGGTGATTCATAACCAGCAATCATTTCGTTGATTTCAGTTTGCAACGCTGCATCCTGTTGATTGAATTCGAGCAGTGCCTTTGGATGGATGCCGATCATACGGTTGATGATGAATTCTAAACGCGCTAGACCCACACCTTCGTTTGGCAAACGAGCAAAATCAAATGCACGATCAGGGTTCCCCACGTTCATCATGATTTTCATTGGCAATGCAGGCAGAGAGTCAACACGGTTTGAAATCACTTCAAACTCTTGTTTACCTTCGTAGATAAAGCCAGTGTCACCTTCGGCGCAAGAAACAGTCACGATTTGACCATTCTTGATACGGTCAGTCACGTCACCACAACCCACCACCGCTGGCACACCTAATTCGCGGGCGATAATTGCCGCATGACAGGTACGACCGCCACGGTTTGTGACGATAGCACTTGCGCGCTTCATGATAGGTTCCCAATCAGGATCTGTCATGTCTGTCACTAACACATCACCAGGTTGGATTTGATCCATATCGGCGATTGAGGTTAATACTTTGGCTACACCAGTACCCACTTTATGACCGATAGCGCGACCTTCACAGATCACAGCGCCACGGCTCTTTAAGTGATAACGTTCAATCAATTGCACATCTTCACGGCTACGAACCGTTTCTGGACGCGCTTGAACGATATACAATTTGCCATCATTGCCGTCTTTTGCCCATTCGATGTCCATTGGACGGCCGTAATGTTTTTCGATCACCATGGCTTGTTTGGCTAATTCTTCAACTTCAGCGTCATTGATAGAGAATTGACGACGTTTGTCAGCAGTCACGTCTTCAATTTTGACTTGTTTGCCGTGAGCAGCATCATCTGAATACACCATTTGGATGAGCTTGCTACCGATATTACGGCGCACAACAGCCTTGTGACCTAAGGCTAAAATAGGTTTATGAACATAAAATTCATCTGGGTTTACCGCGCCTTGAACAACCATTTCACCCAGACCAAAAGATGAAGTGATAAACACCACATCGTTATTGCCAGATTCAGTGTCCATAGTGAACATCACACCTGAAGCCGCTTTATCTGAACGAACCATGCGTTGTACGCCAGCAGACAAGGCAACACCGTGGTGCTCATAACCTTGATGCACACGGTAGGAAATAGCGCGATCGTTAAAGAGTGAAGCGTACACATGCTTGATCGCTGTCAGTACGGATTCAAATCCTTTTACGTTTAAGAAAGTTTCTTGCTGACCCGCAAAAGAGGCATCTGGCATATCTTCAGCTGTTGCAGAAGAACGTACCGCGAATGACGCTTCGCTAGTTTCAGCGGCAAGTTTATCGTAAGCTTCACGAATCGCTTGCTCTAATGCTGGTTGAAATGGAGTGTCGATAACCCACTGTCTGATCTGTGCACCTACTTTAGCCAGCGCATTGACATCATCTACATCCAGTGTGGCTAGAATGTCATAAATCTTCTGGTTAACTCCGCTTTGTTCAAGGAACTCGTTGAACGCATGGGAAGTTGTCGCAAATCCGCCAGGTACTTGAACACCGGCATTGGCCAGATTGCTGATCATCTCGCCTAGAGAAGCATTTTTACCGCCAACCAAGTTGACGTCACCCATGCCTAATTCTTGATACCAGAGTACGTATTGCTGCACAGTTCTATCTCCGCAAGTTTATTTCAGTGGCCCCTTCACACGAGGGCAGCGGCATTTTACACTCCTGTCGAACACGCGTAAATCTATAATTTTATTTGTAATTTTATTACTACAAGAGGTCAGTATGGCACCAAAAGTATTCTATATCTCCGACGGGACAGCGATCACAGCTGAAGTTTTTGGTCATGCGGTTCTCTCGCAATTTCCATTAGAATTTGAGTCACTTACGATTCCATTTGTCGAAACTCTGACGAAAGCGGAGCAAGTTAAGCGACAAATTAATGATTGTTTTATTACAACAGGTGAGCGGCCGTTAGTATTCCATTCCATCGTAAAAGCCGAGATCCGCGACATCATCTACTCGAGTGAAGGGGTTGATTATGATTTTTTGAATACTTTTGTGGCCCCACTCGAACAACATTTAGGTGTTTCTGCCTCTCCAGTTGTACATAGAACCCATGGAAAAGCGAATCACGGCTATGAAGCGCGTATTGATGCCATTAATTTCGCCATGGATAACGATGATGGCCAGACCATGAAACATATGGATCAAGCCGATCTGGTTTTACTTGGGGTCTCTCGCTGTGGCAAAACGCCATCGAGCCTGTATTTATCAATGCAGTTCGGTATAAAAGCGGCAAACTACCCTTTCACCGAAGATGATATGGATAACCTTAAGTTACCTGAAGCGCTGAAACGCAATAAGAAAAAACTGTTTGGTTTAACGATTGATCCCGTGCGTTTACATGAAATCCGTCAGAGTCGAATGGAGAATAGCCGCTATTCATCGCTCAAACAGTGCCGCTTAGAAGTCAAAGAAGTGGAAATGCTGTTTAAACGCGAACGCATTCCTTACATAGACACCACTAATCATTCCGTGGAAGAAATTGCCACTAAAATATTAGATGTCACGGGCCTAGAACGGCATATGTTCTAAGCCTAATAAGCCAAAATCAGCAAAAGAAACCGAGTGAATTTAGTCTAAAAGAAACTAACTTAAATCAAATTCATTGCACAGTTGCCGACAATTAACGCAATTGGCACTGTGCAACTCGGTTCGATTCGTTATAATCCGAGGCAATCTGGCGAAAAGCGCCGCACGCAAGCTCGGTATTTTGAATGACCATAAAAACAGACGAACTACGCACTTCCTTATTAGCAAAAGTCATCTCACCTGCGCAACTGGCATCTGAGTTCCCATTAACTCAAGATGCAGCCGATTATCTGGTTCAGCAACGTCGTGAAGTCGAAGCCATCATTATGGGTGAAGACCAACGTCTATTAGTGATCATAGGCCCATGTTCAATCCACGATACTAAAGCGGCATTAGATTATGCTCAACGCTTAGCCGCGTTACACCAAGAATTGAAAGATGACTTGTGTATCTTAATGCGCGTCTATTTTGAAAAACCCCGCACAATTGTCGGTTGGAAAGGATTAATTTCTGATCCCGATCTCGATGGCAGTTTCGAACCAAACAAAGGTTTACGCATTGCCCGCGAATTGCTGCAACAAATCACTGAATTAAAATTGCCTATCGCCACCGAATTTTTAGATATGGTGAACGGTCAGTACATAGCGGATCTCATCACTTGGGGTGCTATTGGTGCGCGTACTACGGAAAGCCAAGTCCACCGTGAAATGGCTTCGGCACTGTCTTGCCCCGTTGGTTTTAAAAATGGTACTGATGGGAACATCAATATTGCCGTTGATGCAGTGCGTGCCGCACAAGTGCCACATGTTTTCTATTCACCGGATAAAGATGGCGCTATGGCGGTCTATCGCACCCACGGCAACCCGTTTGGCCATATCATCCTACGTGGTGGCAAAAAACCTAATTATCACGCACAAGATATCGAAGAAGCGCGTCAACAGCTTGCATCTGTTGGGGTAACTCAACGTATGGTTATCGATTTCAGCCACGGAAACAGTGAGAAGAACCATCTCAAACAGCTGATGGTCGCCGATGAAATTATGACTCAAATGCGTGCTGGCAGCACTGCCATCGCAGGTATTATGGCTGAAAGCTTCTTACAAGAAGGTAATCAAAAAGTCGTTGAAGGCCAGCCACTATGTTATGGCCAAAGTATCACAGACGCCTGCTTACATTGGGACGACTCTGAAATTCTGCTACGTAAGCTCGCAGCGGCTTCCCGCGAAAGAAAAGCACTGTTAACCAAATAAATCTGAAGTAAAATAAATCGTCCAATAAAAAACCGATCTCATTTCGGTTTTTTATTGGAAGCATGACATTATCCTCAGTCATATGCCTACTGCGCCTTAAAGCCTGTAGTTTTCTATCTTTAACCACCATAAATCTTTATAATTCGAGCTTATTTTGCTGCATTACCTTAGGTTGCTGTATGTCGCTTACGCCCATTTCTCCAAACACCGAAAATACCTCACGAATCGAAGCCGCTGAAACACCCTTTTCTGACGCAATTCAAACTCGAATTGATTCCTCAGAAGCGCGTGTGATTAAAGCAGTATTCCCCTCTATCACCAACCATCACAATACGTTATTTGGTGGCGAAGCTTTAGCGTGGATGGATGAAACAGCCTTTATTGCGGCAACTCGTTTCTGCCGTAAAACCTTAGTCACAGTGAGTTCCGATAGAATTGATTTTAAAAAGCCTATCCCAGCAGGCACACTAGCCGAACTCATCGCTCGTGTAATCCATGTAGGTAATACGTCATTAAAAGTTGAAGTCAACATCTATGTCGAAGACATGTATCAAGACCATCGAGAGCATGCCATACGTGGTGTCTTCACCTTTGTTGCGGTTGACGAACAACGAAATCCTACAAAAGTGTGGACATATGGGTAGTTTTTAGACGATTTTAAAGTATAGGTTAGCCCGTACTTTCGGGCTTTCAATTGAAACCATACGGTCCATCTTTTTCCCCGTAAAACACCGACCAAAGTCTAACAACCAGAAACATATCAAAATTTTGTCCTTATTCCTGAATAAAGCAATAGGATCCTTGATTACTTTTCTGTTACATTGAGTTCAATCTTCACGCGCACCGAACATAATCATAAAAGCCATGAAGCTAGAAAACTTAAATATTATTATCGCAGACGATCATCCATTGTTCAGAAATGCACTACGTCAAGCACTGACCAGCGCTTTCGAGCATGCACAGTGGTTTGAAGCCGACAGTGCTGACGCACTGCAATCTGTATTGGATGTTCGAAGCGTCGATTACGATCTTGTACTGTTAGATCTGCAGATGCCCGGGTCCCACGGCTACTCCACGCTTATCCACCTACGCTCACATTATCCTGAGTTACCCGTTGTGGTGATTTCAGCCCACGAGGATATCAATACCATTAGCCGTGCGATTCATTATGGCAGCAGTGGTTTTATCCCTAAATCAGCTTCAATGGAAACCCTAAAAGAGGCGCTAAGTGCGGTGTTATTCGGTGATATTTGGTTGCCTAAAGGCACTGAGATTATTGCTATCAATGACGATGCCATTGATAAAATGGCCAACAAGTTATCCGATCTCACGCCGCAACAATATAAAGTGTTGCAGATGTTTGCCGAAGGTTTATTAAATAAACAAATAGCCTACGATCTTGGCGTGTCTGAGGCGACCATCAAGGCGCACGCGACTGCCATATTTAGAAAACTTGGCGTTCGCAACCGCACTCAAGCAGTTATTGCCCTTGCGCAACTCGAGATGGATAAAGTCGATTTATCTTAATCGCTAAACCCATAAAAAATGCCGCTTTTATTAGCGGCATTTTTATGTTTGTAAATCATCCAAGTTAACGCATTGGCAGATTTTTATCGGCAAACATTTCATCTATGAGCTGTTGATCCCGTAATGCTACGGCTTTCTCCACCACATCACGGGTTAAATGCGGCGCAAAGTGCTGAATAAAATCATACATATAACTGCGCAAGAAACTGCCCTTCCTAAAACCAATTTTAGTCGTACTGTGGGCAAACAAATGACCAGCATCAATAGCGACTAAATCTTTATCAACATTTGGATCAATGGCCATAGACGCGATGACCCCCACGCCTAATCCTAAACGAACATAGGTTTTAAGCACGTCGGCACTGGTCGCACTAAAGACAACACGCGGCTCTAAATTGGCCCGATTGAACGCTTTCTCAATTTCAGAAGCACGGTCAAAACCAAAGACATAGGTCACTAAGGGGAAACGGGCTAAATCTTCGATACTAATCAAGCTGCCTTGATTGCGGGTCGCAAGAGGATGGTCTTTGGGCACAACGATAGAGCGGTTCCAGTGGTAACAAGGCAACATGATCAGATCTGAATATAAATGCATTGCTTCGGTCGCAATGGCAAAATCTGCATCACCGCGAGCCGCCTGTTCGCTGATCTGCGACGGTGTCCCTTGGTGCATATGCAAGTTCACTTTAGGATAGCGATCAATAAACTGACGAATTATCGTCGGTAATGCATAGCGTGCCTGAGTATCTGTTGTGGAAATATTTAACTCACCTTGATCTGGCTTAGTATATTCTTCAGACACTTTTTTGATACTTTCAACTTTACCTAAAATATCATTGGCAATGCTGATCACTTGCAAACCCGCAGGTGTGACATGGGTTAAATGCTTACCGCTACGACCAAATATTTGGATCCCCAACTCATCTTCAAGCATACGAACTTGTTTACTGATCCCAGGTTGAGAGGTATACAAGTTTTCAGCTGTCGCCGATACATTGAGGTTATGTTTTACGACCTCAGCAATATACCTGAGTTGTTGCAGTTTCATCTTATTTCCTTGTCTCAAACACGCAAAATGCCATTAACAACTGAGCCCTCAAAGCACTCTCAGCTATAATCAATCGTTATAGTATATAGTAAAAATTAAAGCAAATAGGAATATAGAGCACAAGTCTACAGATTCATACGACAGAAATGATAACCTAGGCTAAGATAACTATGCTAGTTTATTGATTTATTGTAGCATTAGCTCAATTGGATAAATAATGGAACATCTATGTCATTCACCTTGGTTCTGATCCTCATCGGTGCGCTTTTACTGCTTGTTATCGGAATTAACGTATTACAGCAACAAAAAGAACGTGTAGAGGCTGAGCGTCGCATTGAATTTGCCCGTCAAAGAGCAATTATCGATGAAACTGAAACTGTGTTATCAAACACAGGAATGATGCCTTGTAGCACGAATATAGTATTGGTTTTGTACCGGCGTGTACAAGATGCCTTGCAGTCTGCAACAGCGATCAGTAATGGCCAACAACAGTCTGACTACCAACGTCGCTTAGCCGATATTAATAATCAAATAACAAGCTTACAGTCTGGACAACCTCAAACTCCTCCAATTGAGAATTTCAGACTACCCGATAATGACAAACAAATTTTAGCGCTTGTTCAAACCTTAAAAAAATTAAAGGCGATACTCAGAGCCGAGCATAATAAAGGTAAAGTCGATCCGAGCATTTTTGCTCAAGAAGAAAGCCGCATCGACAGTTTACAGCTCAGAATTAATGTCGATTCTATGCTTTCTCGTGCCCGCGCGGCCAGTTTTATGAAGCAATATGGCTCATCAAAACAAATGGTAACCAAAGCCCTATCAACATTACACGCCATTAAGGCACAAACGCCTAATGATCCCTTCATTGGGCGTAAAGTCGATGAGGCTAAACAATTACTTGATGAAATTATGGGGGCACAGAAACAATCTGAGCCCAGTGCGCCTAGACCTAAAAATGAAGAAGATGATATCGATATGCTGTTTCAACCTAAAAAGAAATGGTGATCAGTCTCTATTTGCTTACCGTTAAGTTGAATTAGCGACACATTTGCCACTCATGCTACCGCGTCATTGTGAGTCAGTTTGTATCTGTAAGTGTAAAGTACTCAGTAAGTGTAAAGTACTCAACATGTTTGAATTATTATCTATAGCAACAAATTGATATCGAAAATGCAAACAAAAAGCCAAGTCATATCTGACTTGGCTTTTTTGTTGTTCTCTTAGCGTTAAGCTAGCTTAATCCGTCGCTATGCGCCTTTCTTGGCCTTCTTGGTAGATTCACTCACCCACTTCCCATTGACGTAATGCGCAGACCAACCCGTGGCTTTGCCATCGACTTCAGTCGCAACGTATTGCTCTTTCGTCTTACGGCTAAACTTCACCGCAGCCTTATTGCCTTCATCATCAGTGACTGGCGCATCCGCTAAATACTGATACTTAGGCCATAGCAGCTCACGGTATTGAACCAGTTCCTCAACCAAAGGCGCACGGGTTTCACGTGATTTAGGAAAAGTACTAGCCGCTAAGAAGATACCCGCCGCACCATCACGTAATACGAAATGGGCATCCGATTTACTGCATTTCAGTTCAGGTAAATAAATAGGATCTTCTTTTGGCGGCGCCGCCTCACCATTTTTCAGTAATTTACGGGTATTCTTACACTCCTCATTGGTACAGCCAAAATACTTACCAAAACGACCATTTTTCAGTTCCATATCGTGACCACAGCGATCACACTCAATCAGTGGACCTTCATAGCCTTTGATCTTGAATTGGCCTTCTTCGACTTCATAACCTTCACAGATTGGATTGTTACCGCAGACGTGTAACTTACGCTTCTCATCGATCAGGTAACTGTCCATTGCCGTGCCGCAAATACTACAACGGTGCTTCGCACGCAGTGCATCTGTTTCGGCATCTTCACTGTTTTCGCTAATCGCCTCAACGCCAGGCGTGAGGTTCATCGTCGTCTTACAGCGTTCTTTAGGGGGCAATTCATAACCAGAGCAACCAAGGAAAACGCCAGTCGTTCCCGTGCGGATACCCATAGGACGACCACAGGTTGGGCACTTGATATCCGTCATCACCATTTGGTTAAGACGCATGCCACCTTCTTCAGGATCCAGCTCCGCTTTTTCTAATTGCTTAGTAAAGTCAGCATAGAAACCATCGAGTACTTTTTTCCAGTCTAACTCGCCCCGAGCCACATCATCTAATGTTTGCTCCATGCTGGCAGTAAAGTCATAGCTCATCAAATCAGCAAAACTGCTCACCAATCGTTCGCTGACAATTTCACCCATTTTTTCGGCATAGAAACGACGATTCTCAACTTTTACATAACCACGATCTTGAATCGTTGAAATGATGGTTGCGTAAGTTGATGGGCGGCCAATGCCGCGTTTTTCTAATTCTTTTACTAAAGAAGCTTCGCTGTATCGTGCTGGCGGCTTAGTAAAATGTTGTTTAGGCAGCAATTCTTTTAATGCTAATACATCGCCCTGTGCCACGAATGGTAAAGTATTGTCTTCTTCGTTTTTCTTCTTAAGCGCTGTTTGTACGCGAGTCCAACCATCAAAACGTAAGGTACGTCCCGTGGCTTTGAGCTCATAATCACCCGCTTTTACGGTCAACTTAGTGGCATCATATTGTGCAGGTGTCATTTGACATGAGACAAACTGGCGCCAAATAAGCTCATATAAGCGCTGAGCATCACGCTCCATGTCAGATAAGGTCGCTGCTTGCACTTGAACGTTTGATGGGCGAATCGCTTCGTGAGCTTCTTGTGCGCCTTCTTTTGATCCGTATCGAATCGGTTCGGCGGGTAGATACTTATCACCAAATTCTTTGGCAATCATATCGCGCAAGTTTTCAACGGCTTCTTGACTCAAATTGGTCGAGTCGGTACGCATATAAGTGATATGACCAGCTTCGTAAAGTCGCTGCGCCATCATCATGGTCTTCTTTACACCAAAACCTAAACGTGTACTCGCGGCCTGTTGCAGTGTCGACGTAATAAAAGGAGCCGATGGTTTACTTTGAGTCGCTTTATCTTCGCGGGCCAGCACAGTAAAACTTGCCGCAGATAACGCTTGAACCGCAGCCATCGCTTGCTGTTCATTGATAGGATTAAAGGCAGCATCTAGATGCTTAACCACTTCCATCCGCAAAGCTTCTTGAGCGGGCGTATTGAGCTCTGCGTGTACATCCCAAAATTCTTCAGGCACAAAGGCTTTGATTTCGCTTTCGCGTTCGACCACTAAACGCACGGCAACCGACTGCACTCGCCCAGCGGATAAACCACGAGCGACTTTTTTCCACAGCAGAGGCGACACCATAAAACCGACAACTCTGTCTAAGAAGCGGCGCGCTTGTTGGGCATTAACCATGTTAGTGTCGAGTGTCGACGGTTTACTAAAAGCATCTTGAATCGCAGACTTAGTAATTTCGTTGAAAACAACACGTTGATACCGTGAAGGATCACCACCAATCACCTCTTGCAAATGCCAGGCGATAGCTTCTCCCTCACGGTCTAAGTCGGTTGCGAGATAGATTTGGTCAGCAGAATCGGCAAGTGCCTGTAACTCTTTAACGACTTTTTCTTTACCCGGCAAAATTTGGTACTTAGCCGCCCAGCCCTTTTCAGGGTTTACGCCCATACGAGACACTAGCGCTTGCTGATCTTTCACCTTTTTATATTGAGCTTTTTCTTCTGGCGACATCTTCTTAACTTCGGCAGCGGATTTAACCTTTTCATTGCCTTCTGAAGTCGATGATGTCGGCAGATCACGGATGTGACCTACGCTCGATTTAACGATGAATTCTTTGCCAAGATATTTATTAATAGTCTTAGCTTTGGCCGGTGATTCGACAATAACTAGCGATTTACCCATAGTTTAATTTGCGCCAAAAAATCTCAAGAAGGTGGAAATTGGCACCATATATAGAGGGTTGTACTGATAGTTTCAAGTTAATCCCTCTTTTATATGTACCAGCGAGTCACTTTTTAATCAAAGTTGAAAAAATGTAAAAATATAATATGCGTAATTAAAAACTAATATTTCATTATTTGCCAGCAAGCAAGAAATAGTTATGCATTTATCGTGAAAAAGTCGCTTTGAGCACAAAACCGTCCGCTTGTGCACTCGAAAAGCTTCAGTATACTGGGTTCCCTCAGGGACCATATGAACAAATAATAACTTTCCCTATCACAAGGATAAGCAATGAAGCACTTTGAAGCGAATTTTGATGGACTCGTTGGACCAACACACAATTACGCAGGGTTGTCTTTTGGCAATGTAGCCTCACTTAGCAATGCCGCCTTAGTTTCCAACCCCAAAGCTGCAGCAAAACAAGGACTCCAAAAAGCCAAAGCACTAGCCGATATGGGCATGGTTCAAGGAATATTAGCTCCTCAAGAGCGCCCAGATCTCTATACATTGCGCCGAATTGGATTTTCCGGCTCTGATGCTAATGTATTAAAACAAGCGGCAAAAGAAGCGCCTATGTTACTTAATGCCTGTTGCAGTGCTTCCAGTATGTGGACAGCCAATGCCGCTACCGTCTCACCAAGTGCAGATACACGTGACGGCAAACTGCATTTCACCCCAGCAAATTTAGTCGACAAACTGCATCGCAGCATCGAGCCTTTGACAACGGGGCGCATATTAACAGCAACTTTCAGTGATCCCCACTATTTTCATCACCATAGTCACTTACCTGAGCATAATAGCTTCGGTGATGAAGGTGCCGCAAACCACACTCGTCTCTGCAATGAATACGGCCATGCTGGTGTTGAGCTGTTTGTTTATGGACAAGAAGCCACTAATCCCAATGCACCTAAACCGCAAAAATATCCAGCAAGACAAACCTTAGAAGCGTCGATGGCAGTCGCACGCTTACATCAGCTGGAAGACGATAATTGCGTCTTCATCCAACAGAATCCTGATGTGATTGATCAAGGTGTATTCCATAACGATGTTATCGCAGTAGGTAATCAAAATGTCCTGTTCTACCACGAACAAGCCTTCTTAAATACCCAGAATAAGATCGATGAAATTAAACGTAAACTCGACACTGAGCTGTATTTCATTGAAGTGCCAACCGCGAAAGTAGCAATTAACGACGCAGTCAAAAGCTATTTATTCAATACTCAAATTATTACGTTGCCATCCGGTGAAATGGCGATTATTGCCCCAACAGATTGCCAAGAAAATCCCGCGGTATTTGCCTATTTGAACGAATTACTCACGTTAAACACGCCGATTAAGCAAGTGCTTTATTTCGACGTAAAACAAAGCATGCAAAACGGTGGCGGTCCTGCTTGTCTTCGTTTACGTGTCGCCATGAATGAAGTGGAAGTCGCAGCGGTAAATCAACACACTCTGATGAATGATGCTTTATTTACTCGTTTAAACCTTTGGGTAGACAAACATTATCGAGACAGATTAACCACCCAAGATCTTGCAGACCCTCAGCTAATCATCGAATCTCGAACAGCTCTGGATGAACTGACACAGATTATGAAACTAGGCAGCGTGTATCAGTTCCAGCGTTAGGAATTATTCCTAACGCTGGAACTACATCATTATAAAATTCGACAGACCTACAATAGAAAAGAGCACCTTAGATGCTCTTTTTATTTGGATAAGGTCCTTAAAACTAGCTGATTCTAATCGGAATAGATAGAACCTGAGTCACTGACCCATTAGGGGTTTCAACCTCAACAATAAGAGTACCTGCATTAGGTTGCTCTTCACCTTTCAGTGTCACACTAAACTCACGTCCCGCGTTATAGTTACTACTTGGCCAAATATATTGAGCACTGCTAGCAACAGAACCTGCGCTTGCTTTAAATCTAACAATACTACCAGCAGGCATTTGTTGGTTATGTAAGTCAGATATAGTGAAATAAACAGTAGCGGCATCTTTACCTATTAAGTCAATACGTTGGTCTTTGCTGATGCTGTAACTATCGTCGATAAGCACATCAGCAATCGGAGTCGCATAAGCAGTACTTCCTGACATGACAATCACTAAACTGCCTCTCACATATAGTGATTTTGAATCTGTAATACCATCAGCACAAGCAGCATGTGCAGGCTCAGAGCAGAGTACACCGTTATATTTACTATCTTTTATATCAAAAACACCATTAGAATTAAAATCAATTAACTCTTCTAATTCCCCACCAATTTGTCCACCCGCTTGCTGAGGATTAAAAATGCCATCTTCATTATAATCATTGAAAGCATCATCCAAATCAAATGGCTTACCACTTACATCTTTTTGAGTTAAAAATGCTGTTGCTTCAGAAGAATCAAAGCGACCATTGCCATTAAGATCTGGGAAGGATTCTTCGCCAATCGCAGTAGCAGTAATAGTTGCTCGACCACCATATTTCTGGCCATAATAATTACCTAAATTAGGCGCAAGTGTCGCAATAGGATTGCGAATTAATGCGCCTGTTGCGTCAATAAGAGACTGCCCTTCAGGCCTAGTTAACTGACTCGTCCAAACAACACTACATGTACCTTTAACAGTCTGACAAGCATCTTCAATAGAGCCACCTTCAGTGGTAAAAGATACTGTTGTGCCATCTGGAACAGGGTTATTGAATGCATCGGCTAGGCGTGCAGTAACGGTCACTTTGGTGCCATCAACGTTCCAACCTTCAGCATTGAGTACTGTTGCAGAAAGTGAAAAACTGTCTTGATCGGGTATCCCTGTCGAGATGATGAGCTGACTTGATTGACTTGAAATAACTGGCGAAGAGCCAGCAATAGTGCCTGTTACTCTTACCGAAGTAGCAACAGTCCCTGTTCTTACAACTGTCTGAACAATGCCTTGATTGTTAGTCGTTGCACTTGATGGGTCAAGCACTATGCCTCCCGTCGTAGTGTTCAAACTAAAGTTAACTAACTGGTTACTTACCGGATTACTATTTGTGTCAAGTACCTTAAATTTAACTTCAGAAGATTCTGAGCCACCTGTACCTAAAATGGCGATATTTTGCGGTGTCGCAGACATAAATATAATGCTTCCCACGTTAGCAGGAAGTACTTTAATAGTGCCCGTAGCTGAAAGATTTAATCCACCTGCGTTAGCAGTAACATTAATAGGATCATCTCCAACGCAGCCCTTTGCAAGGTAAGTCGTTGTAGCTACGCCATTCACAGAGGGTACGGGTGAACTTATTATGGCTTCTGGTGATGATTTAGTTGAACAGGCCGATGAAAACTTAACATCCACAGGTTGGGTAAAAGGCTTACCTTGATCGTCCTGGATAACGACAGAAATAGTCGCGGTGCCACCTGCAGTTAAATCACTTGAACTAACACTTGCTTTACCAGCAACAAAAGGACTTCCACTACCCATGACTACATTTGTAGCACCAACCACCACTACTGTATTACCTTTTTCACCACTAGCTAAAGAGGCAACGATAGTTCCTGCACCTAACGTATTACCAGCATAAATATCAACACTAGCCTTTCCCTGACTATTTGTTACAGCAGTTTTGATAGGAAGGTCCCCAATATCATTGTCAAAGGTCACTATCGTGGGTTTATTAATGCCGGTGATAGTAGCAGTTAACTTACCTGGATTTAAGGATGTAATAGTTTGAATAGGTAAGCCTGTAATATCAGTTAAGGCTAAATTAACTTGTGCACCTCCACCCGCTTCACCGCCATCACCTTTCATCACAAAACCAATTTTCCCAGACTCCCCAGTATCAACTTTGCCAGTGACAGTACCTGCACCCGCAATAGTTGCTGTATTTAAAATAATAGTAGCAACACCTTCGGTATTCGTTAATGCCGTTGCCGTACTAGGATCAAAAGACCCAATATTAGAATTACTCAGAGTAAAAGTAACTAATTCACCAGCCAAGGAACCGAGTTTCGAATCAACAACTTTAGCTGATACTGTGGCAGGTGCTAAAGCAGAAATATCCGTATTAGTAATACTCAGAGTGACAGTGACGACACTTGGCGTCGGCGGAGTACCGGAACCATCATCAGAGATACTGCCCCCACCACCACATGCTGATAATAAAAGCGAACACAATCCTGCGAGAAAAACCTTATACGCTGACTTCATTGTCAGGCTCCCTGTTACTCTGATGATAATACCTAAGCGAGACGCTTATTACTTATAGGCTAACATTACACAATTTTCACGCAACTTTCCCATAACTATCTTATTTTATTTCGCAAATCTGATAAATACTTTAACATTAATTGTCATTTCATCTTCACGATTTTCTTGCTAGTCTTGTGAGCGCCAAAAAATAGAATGTATAAAAAACACACAGGACTCTCTATGGCAATTTCTATAAAAAATAAACTCGGCCTTACAAGTAAAATTCTGATCGGTATGGGAACAGGTATTGCTTTAGGCCTCTTTCTCCGCAATGCCTTTCCAGAAAGCGATATAGTAAAAGATTATATTACCGAAGGTTTCTTGCATGTTATCGGTACTATCTTCATCTCCAGCTTAAAAATGTTAGTCGTTCCTTTAGTCTTTATTTCATTAGTTTGCGGAACTTGCTCACTGAGTGAACCTTCAAAATTAGGCCGCTTAGGGGGGAAAACCCTCGCCTTCTATTTATTCACGACCGCCATTGCTTTAGTGATTGCGATTGTCAGCGCAGCCCTAATACATCCAGGAAACGCCTCACTGGCGTCAGAAAAAATGGAGTACGTCGCAAAAGAAGCCCCAAGTCTTGCTGATGTGCTGATAAACATAGTGCCTACTAATCCGATGCAGGCATTGAGCGAAGGTAATATGCTGCAAATTATTATTTTTGCGGTCATTTTTGGCTTTGCTATTGCCCATATTGGTGAGCGCGGCAAACGTATTGCGGCGTTGTTTGAAGATTTAAATGAAGTCATCATGCGTGTCGTGACACTGATCATGCAACTCGCGCCCTATGGTGTGTTTGCGCTGATGGCAAAACTTGCATTAACACTCGGTTTAGAGACCTTTGGTAGTGTGGTTCAATATTTCTTCGTGGTCTTAGGTGTATTACTGGTCCATGCGTTTATCGTTTATCCAATCCTTTTAAAACTTTTCTCAGGCCTCAACCCCTTAATATTCATTCGTAAAATGCGCGATGTGCAGTTGTTTGCTTTTTCAACCGCCAGTTCAAATGCCACTTTACCCATTACCATAGAAGCGTCTGAGCATAGATTAGGTGTCGATAATAAAATTGCCGCTTTTACGCTACCGTTAGGCGCTACCATTAATATGGATGGCACAGCAATCATGCAAGGCGTTGCCACTGTGTTTATTGCGCAGGTTTTTGGCATTGAGCTCTCACTAACCGATTATGCCGTTGTTGTTGTGACAGCCACGTTAGCATCAATTGGTACCGCGGGTGTTCCAGGTGTCGGACTTATCATGCTGGCCATGGTGTTAAATCAAGTTGGCTTACCAGTGGAAGGGATTGCCCTGATTATCGGTGTCGATCGCTTACTCGACATGGTACGTACTGCTGTAAACGTCACTGGTGATTGCGTAGCAACTGTAATTATTGCTAAATCAGAGGGCGAATTTAACGAGCAAGTGTTTAACAACACTCAAGCGGGTAAAGTTGCTAGAAGTTTTGATGAGCAAGTTCATCATTTAGATAAATCGAACTAAACCTCACAAAGACCAAAATGACGCCCAGCTTCAGTGTTGGGCGTTTTTGTTTGAACGCAATACAGTTAACATGTCTATTGTTAGCAAAATATGAACGCACCAATAGTACGGAAGTTTGTTTTTAGATACATTATGTTTACTATTTTAATACGCTTAATGGGAGGGGTATAAATGTGGTGGAGAAGTCTTTGGATCCTGATTGCATGCTGGTTATTGAGTGCCCACTTCGTACGTTACGAACAAATTAACTTTGCTATTCCTTTTGCACTTGCGCCTTTGGTCTTATTTTTTAACTCAGTTTACTTACTTCGTTTATTACAAATTTTATTATTTATAAGTGTCTTTGCCGTATGGGGCGTCACAACCATTGAAGCGGTACATCTGCGATTAGCGCAAGAAATGCCTTGGTTGAGATTGTCTTTTATCATGATGGCGGTGATGTTATTTACCTTAGGCGCGATTATGTGTGGCAACGGCATTTTGCGGATCAGAAAACAAAAATCGCCTTGGGGAAATTCCCCGATACGCTAACACTTTAACGGCAAAACCTTCTTATTCAACAATTAATTAGTACTTATTTTGACCACAAGTTCAACTCGGTCAGCAAAGGTTAAGTTCAACTAAGATATGCTGATCCTCTATTTGGTTATCAGTGTGATTTTGCGTAGACTAGTTTGCTAAAGCTTTAGCTCATACACTTTAAGGCATTATATTATGAGAATTTTGGTTGTTGAAGACGATCCTATTTTATCCCACCACTTAAAAGTGCAATTAAGCGATCTCGGCAATCAAGTTCAAGTGGCACTGACTGCCAAAGAAGGTTTTTATCAAGCCACTAATTATCCCATCGATGTCGCCATTGTCGATTTAGGGCTACCCGATCAAGATGGTATTAGCTTAATTCAACAGCTCCGTGAAGCGGGTCTTAAAGCACCGATATTAATTCTCACGGCACGAGTTAATTGGCAGGATAAAGTTGAAGGCCTTAACGCCGGAGCCGATGACTATTTAGTGAAACCCTTTCAAAAAGAAGAGCTTGTCGCAAGGCTTGATGCCTTAGTGCGCCGTAGCGCAGGTTTTGTTAAACCCGTGATTTGCAGTGGAGAATTGAAACTCGATCTCGCCGCCAAACAAGTCACTCTGGGTGACGAAGTCATGGAGGTCACTGCCTTTGAATATTTAATCCTTGAATATTTGATGCGCCATTGTCATGAGGTTGTCGCCAAGCAACGTTTACTCGATGTGATTTATGGTGATAAGGAAGGCGATCCCAATACGATTGAAGTCATGGTCAGCCGCCTGCGTAAAAAACTGACCCGAGATGGTATAGATAACCCCATAGTGACCATCCGCGGCCAAGGATATAAATTTAACCTGCCATGCAATTAAGATTAAAATTCAAGAAACGTCTGCTGACACGGATGTTTCTCACCTCGCTATCAATTATTACCTTAGTGGGTTTTGGTCTCGCATGGATGGTTAATATTCTGCATGCGCAAAATAGTTATAACGAAGAAACTGCCCAACTCATTGCCGAAATTCCCCAAGTCGCCGCCGAATTACGGGAGCACGATCTTATCCCCGATACCAGTGCTTGGTTAGAAGAAAATAATAAACAAGAGCGCTATGTGATAGCGAGTTGCGATGACAAATTTAAGCAGGTTTGGACCTCATCCCTCGCAGTAGATCGTGGCTTATTTGATACCTGTGAGCGTTTTAACGAAATCCGTAACGACTCCCCGCCCTACTACCTCACCATGGCTGACGACAGAGGATATTTCGTCTATTTGCTCGCGGTAGAAATTGCCAGTGTGCATTACAACCTCCTTGTAATGAAAGATGCCGCCAAACTGGAGCAAGAATACAGTAAGTTCAGTAAACGTACTTATATTCGTTTAGCCATGGTATTGGCCTTAGCCTTAATTCTATTGGTCAGCGCCGCCTATTGGGGCATGCGTCCCTTGGTACGGATGCAAAATGAACTGCAATCAATTAACCAAGGTAAGAGTAAATCACTTTCTGAGGGCTATCCTGTTGAACTTGAAGGCGTAACGCAAGCACTCAACCAGATGTTGCAACAATCGAGTGCCCAACAACAGCGCTATCAAAATGCGATGAATGACTTGGCACACAGTCTTAAAACCCGCTTAGCCGCCGTGCATGCCATTACAGATGACGCCAGTTTGAGTAAACAATCGGCGAGCGAAAAGATCATGGAACAAGTCAGCCAAATGGATCAGCTGGTCAAATACCAATTAAAACGGGCCATGTTAGGCCGACAAGGCCTGAAGCAAGAACAAACTGTTATTGCGCCCTTAGTCGATCAATTAGCACAAATGTTGTTTAAAATTTATCGAGAAAAACAAGTGCAGTTTTCAGCCAACATCTCCCCCTCATTGATGTTCCCCGGCAACAAGGGCGACTTAATGGAGCTTTGTGGCAACCTTATGGAAAATGCTTTCCGCCTGTGTATCAGCCAAGTGCATGTATCGGCTAAAATTAACTCACAAGGTGAGTTTGAACTCATTGTTGAAGATGATGGCCCAGGTGTTGAAGAAAGCTTAAGACAGAAGATTATCCAACGTGGTGTGCGTGCCGATACCCAGTCCCCAGGGCAAGGGATCGGATTAGCTGTCTGTGATGAAATCGTTCACAGCTACGGTGGCAGCTTAAAAATTGAAGAAAGTCGCTTAGAAGGGGCGCTCTTTAGGATCCGTATCCCAGTGTAAGAAACTGGGATACTATCAGGCAATCACCGCATATAGCTGTTCGGCTCGATTAAACATGATCCAAGAAGTGGCAATATATTTGTCACCACTCACAGGTTTATTTCCCCGATGTGAATGAGTAAATCCCGCAGGCGCTATCACCATAGTGCCTTTTTTAGGGGAGATTTTACGCTGTTGATAATAAAATTCGGTTTCGCCGCCCTCTTCCACATCATTTAAATAAAACATATAGAGCACGACGCGATGCAGAGCTTCATTGTGGCCATTCTGCGGGAATTGCTCCGAATGCCAATGGGGATAACCGCCTTTATTTTGCTGATACTTTTGAATATTAATACTGCCACTGCGATACAAATACTTCACTAAGCCATCGGCCCTAGGCGCACCCAGCGTCGCAAAATTAGTCGGAGTTAGCGTTACAGGTTGGCCCTGCTCATCACTCACTGACACTGACACCGCCCCCATTAATGCCATTGAATACTTTGTGAAATAATCTACCGCGCCCTTTAAGGTATAACCTAAGAGTTCGTTTCTGATGGGCTGCAGGTCGACGAAACTATCTAAGGTCAAATCGCGGCTGATCTTCTTCTCCAAATCGACGCCATTGCCCGTATGTCCATCAACAACGCCAGCATGTTGCTCAAATGCCAGAATGAGACGGTCACACAAGTCATTCGGCAACGCATTAGGGTATACTTCAATAAAGTCCATACTTCCTCAATGGAGTGGCTACTTTCTAGGCTTACTATGCTGACATGTTAGTTAAGTAATTGTAAAGCAGCATCATTGAGATAAAATAACCCACATTACGCTTCACGATAACAAGAATATGAAAAAAAGCTGTAAAGTCTCAGTCCATCAACTTCAAGTCGGCAACTTTGTGCGTTTGCCCGTGGCTTGGAAAGATCATCCCTTTTTATTCAGTAGCTTTCATATTAAACAAGCTGCGCAAATCGAGTTGATTAAAAATCTGGGCATCGAACATGTCATCGTCGATTTAGAACGCAGCGACGTCGCCCCGATACATGCTGATGCGGTCAACCCTATCAAATTGCCGCCAAGTGCTGAAATCAATGTGCTTAAAAACGACATGGATCAATACAAGGCTGAGCAAATCGAAGTACAAAAAAAATTACGCCGTGACATTAATAAAACTGAGCAAAATTTTACCCGCTCAGTAGCCATGATGCGCAGCCTCATCTCTAAGCTACGTAATCGCCCCTTAAATGCGGTCGATGACGCCAAAGATTTGGTCCACACCATAGTCGAACAGCTGCTCAACTCAGATAACTTAGTGCTGCATTTGATGAGTGATGCTAAGCAGGATGAAAGCATTTACTACCACTCCTTGAATGTTGCGATCCTCTCTATGCTGATCGCCAAAGAAATGGAATGGGATAGAAGTGAAATCGAAACGGTCGGCCTCAGTGCCCTGTTCCACGACGTGGGTAAATTAAAAATCCCACCACAAATTCTAAAAAAATCGACACCTTGGTCAGCACCAGAGCTTAATTTTATCAAGCAGCATCCATTGCTTGGGATTGAACTGCTCAAATTAGCCGATAATTTTCCCCAAGCAGCCTTACCTGCAATCACTAATCACCACGAGTTTCTCGATGGCAGTGGTTATCCCAAAGGCCTAAAGGAAGAGGCTCTCGATAAGGTATCGCAACTGATTGCGGTAGTGAACGAATATGACTCCTTGTGTTACCCAAGCCAACAGGGCAAAGCCAGAATGCCCTACGCCGCACTGGGGCATTTGTATAAGCAATACAAAACTAAGCTAAATCAAGAGTATATTGGCAAGATGATCAAGATGCTGGGCATTTATCCCCCCGGCAGTGTGGTGGAATTATCCAGCGGTCAATATGCCATGGTGATGTCGGTTAACTTAACTAAACTGCTATGCCCTAAGATATTGGTTTACGATGCGTTAGTTCCTAAAGACCAAGCGCCTATCGTTGATTTAGAGATTGAAGGGATCAGCATAGTGCGCTGCTTACCACCTGCGGCGCTTCCTGAAAAAGTCCACGAGTATCTAAATCCGCGCGAGCGAGTGAGTTACTACTTTGGCGGCGATAGTCGTAAGTAGTTGATTAAGAAACTGGCTTAACGATTATGTCTAACGAGCTTCACTCATTTAAGCAAAGTCATCGAGTCTCACTCATTGAATAAAAGTCATTGAATGAACGTAGTTAAATGGCAGTGATAAAAATAAGGGTCGAATATTACATTCGCCCCTTATTTTTAATTCGAGAAAACCAACACAGCTAGCGGCTGACTTATAACCAATGCTTACGTTTAAAGAAGAAGTAAGTACCTGCGGCACTGGCTAACATCATCACAATCGCCATAGGGTAACCGTATTGCCACTCAAGCTCAGGCATGCTGGCAAAGTTCATCCCATAACTACTGGCAATCAAGGTCGGTGGTAGAAACACCACAGCGGCAACCGAGAAGATTTTGATGATTTTGTTCTGCTGCAGACCACTGAAACCCATGGCCGCATCGAGCAAGAAGTTTAACTTATCGAAGATAAACTGACTGTGGGGCATCAGCGACTCGATATCCGACAACATTTCCCGCAAGTCCTTTAAATGTTCATCGGATAACTGGCCACGATAATAACGCTGCATATAACGCAGTGAACGCTGAGTATCGAGCAAACTTAATCGGATTTTACCATTAGAGTCTTCTTGCAGAGTGATGAGTTTAAATACATCGTCAAGTTCATCGTTATCAAATACTTGCTCACCGACATTTTCAAGTACAGTGTAAACATCTTCAATTAAGTCAGATAGATAATCCACTTTCAGGTTAAATAATTCGAGAAACAATTCCTGCGGTGTCGATACTTCTAACCGCCCCAAACGCAAATAGTTACGCAGTAAACGGATAAGACCTACGTCTTCTTCACGAATTGTCAGTAAAAAATTGCTACGAAGGTTGAAGGAAACGTTAACGCCGCGCACATCTTGGCCGACACGCTGTGGGAATAACGAATTAATATGCAAGCCGTCACTGTTTTGATAAAAACGTGCTGAGGCCTCAATTTCATTGATATCTTCTTCGTCAGGCACTTCTTCAACAGAAAAATGACTTAACCACTCTCGCTCCTCATCATCGGGTTTATACAGATCTAACCAAATGGTCGACGCGGGAATACTGTCCAGTATGCCGAGCTCTGTCACAGTAAGGTGACGATTATCATAGACATAAGCAGTAATCATTTGTCCTCCTGAAAAAAAACTTAAGTTAACGATTCCACTTAAGTGCAGGCTAAAAAATTGTCGCTAGTTTACCGCATAAGTTGGCAATGAAAAGGCGTGCAAGGTAATTTAGTAAAATAAATATGCCTTAGTCGGTTTCGATAATTGCCAACCGTTCTTGGGTCGAAAAGCGAATATGGATGCCATCAATAGTGACCATTTTCGAGTCTGAAATATCCCCTTTTCGCACACGATACTCGCCGTTATTGTCGGCATTCGGTGACACAATTCTCACAGTGACAATTCTATGCTGATCGCGCCAATACCAAACACTGTAACTCAGCAGGCTAAATCCAATCACCACAAATACACTCGTCAACAGGTATCGACGCCACAGCGGTTCACTAAAACGCTTTGAACTGAGATTAACAGCCTGAGGTTCAATCTGACGCTTGCGTTTCACCAGTAAAAACCAAGCGCCAGCAATGACTAAGACTGTTAGTAAAATTTTAATGAGCATGGCTCTTTCCTCTGATAAACGTCCGCTTGTGCTCAATGGTCTCGATCAAGTCAGCAGCAATCTTGCATTAGCCCTTCAATGCCACACAAGTTAGCGCATTATACGCAGACTTATGTGGATAAACTGTCTTTGGGATCAAGCTTAAAGTACACAGTCAAATAGATAAGGCGAATGTAAGAGCCATACGCATAGACAAAGCAGAATGTTGAAACAGAGTACAACAGACTTATGACAGGGCGAAAACACTGCGGGACCCATGCCTAAAATTGATAGCTACAGATCACAATACTCAACATAAGTAAGTACCTGACATTAAAAATCTTCAAATCCCTTCGCCATCCGCTGAATTTGTGCCAAAGGAACGCCGTGGCGATTGCGTTTCGCGCATTCCTGCTGATGAGCCAGACTGCTTGGTTCACCCACAAGCACAATTCTAACTTGATAACCTAAGGCTTTTGCCGCCGCTTCATAGGCCATGTATTCCCAGTGGCACAGATTGGTATTGTCACAAATAACCACGGGCTCGCTTGAAGAAAGTGCCAGAATAAACCCCGTCAAATTACATTGATGAAACTCAGGTAATTTCTTGGCATCGAAACGGTATTCATCTTCATGGTAGAAAAAACTATCGGTCGAAAATACGCCACGTTGCCGCACGCCAATGGCTTTTTCTAAAGGAAGGGAAAGAATGTAAGTTTCAACCCAATGTGACTTACCACTGCCCGGTAAGCCACGCATTATAATCGCAACTTTTTCGCTCATGTGTTCGACTCACTGCCAATCACTCGACCCGCTAAAATGGTATCAACCAACTGAGGCACTAACTCCCCCGCTTTTCCTGTGAGGTGATATTGAAACTGACTGTGTCTATCGGGTGCCATCATATTCACTTCGACTGTTTGAGCCCCATGATGGTTAGCTGTATCCACAAAGCCCGCGGCAGGATACACAGTGCCAGAGGTGCCAATGGCAATAAACAAGTCGCAGTTATCCAGCGCATCGTGAATTCGATCCATCCCTAAGGGCATTTCACCAAACCACACCACATGGGGGCGTAATCGCTGGGCCGGAATACAACAAGTACAGCAATTATCGGCACCAAAGGGCTCACGTAAAATAAAGGTCTGACGTGAGCGCGGACAACGGCCTTTGGATAATTCACCGTGCATATGCAATAAGCGGCGCGAGCCCGCACGCTCATGCAGATCATCAATATTTTGCGTGATGATAAGTAATTGACCTTTAAAGTCCGCTTCCAACTTTGCCAAGGCCACATGCGCTGCATTGGGTTCAACCGTGCCACTGTGCAGTTGCAACCAACGACTATTGTAAAATCGCTCTACCAATTCAGCATCACGTTCATACCCTTCTGGTGTAGCAACGTCTTCAATATGATGCTCTTCCCATAGACCATCTTGATCGCGAAAGGTGCGTAAACCCGACTCAGCTGAGATCCCTGCGCCGGTTAACACCACAATTTGCTGGTACATGCCGATTCCTTATTATTTTATTTATTTGAATTATTCTCACTGACTTTGGCAGCCGTGAATATTATTCCTTGGTATAACCATACAAAAACTATGCTTGAATTGCCGCAAAATATTGTGATTTAACGCCTATTGACACAATTTATCTGCATATCGCCCTAGAAAGCCAGAACAAAGGTTTAAGTTTTCAACCTGAGCACCTATAATGGCAAACACTATCCACGGATGAACCTATTGGTTCTGCAATCAAGAGATTAGCAATGACAGATGGAAATCAAGCGCTAAAAAAAGCGGGTTTGAAAATTACCCTGCCACGAGTCAAGATCCTAGAACTGATGCAAGGACCTGAAAACCAACATATCAGTGCAGAAGATTTGTACAAGAAGCTGCTCGATATCGGTGAAGAAATTGGTCTAGCCACCGTCTACCGTGTGTTAAACCAATTTGATGATGCAGGTATTGTCAGTCGCCATCATTTTGAGAGCGGTAAAGCCGTTTTCGAACTATCGACTCAGCATCATCATGATCACTTAGTTTGCCTATCGTGTGGCAAAGTGATTGAGTTTTCAGATGAAGTCATCGAACGTCGTCAAGATGAAATTGCCATGAAACACAACATTAAGCTGACTAATCACAGCTTATATTTGTACGGCACTTGCACCAACGATACCTGTGAGCATAACGACGCCTAAGTCGGCCATTGTGTTTATAAAGAATTAAGCAAAAAACCAGCCTAAGGCTGGTTTTTTATTGGATGATGTTTACGGGCAAACCGCTATAACACCTTGGCGTAGATATTCACTTTATGGCCCATAAACTCATTTTGCTCACGCCAATGCATGCCCACACGCTTAGCCACGCCTTCAGAACCGAGATTCCCTGCTAAGATAAGTGCAATCGTCTGATCAATACCAAAACGTTTAAATTCGGCTAATGCAGCAAATGCGGCCTCAGTACCAATTCCTGTTCCCCAATACTCAGGGAAATAACGATAACCCAGTTCGACTTCGCTGAATTCTGGAATAAATTTCGGACCACAAAAACCAATCACCCGCTTATCGGCTTTATGCTCTACCGCCCAACGACCAAAACCATGTTGCTGATAATCGACTTGGATCACCTTGTGAAACAACTCAACCGCCTGCTCGCGAGCTGTAAATGCCGCGGTGGGAATGTATTTCAGCATCGCGGGATTACTGTTCATCAAATAAAGCGCTTCACAATCTTGCTCAGTAAATGGTCGAATAATTAACCGTTCAGTTTGGGTTATCATCTTTGCTCCTTCAAAAATGGCACTTAAAAATCAACCAATGGTTCGCTTAAAGTGCACTGGCGTAACGTCAACGACACTACGCCAATACCTCAAGCTTAACGGTGGAAATCACCACTGCGTTCAGGCTGATACAGGATTTCTTCAATACGCACTTTTACCATAGAACCACCCGGACCTGGCCATTCAATTTCATCACCTTGAGAGAGCCCTAATAATGCGCTGCCCACTGGCGCCAAAATAGAAATCGTGCCCGCGCCGTTCACGTCTTTTGGATACACTAAACGTAAACAGAAAGTCTCATTACTGGATGAAACGCTAAACTTCACTTCTGAATTCATGGTCACCACATTCGCGGGCACCTGTGATGCAGGCACAATATCGGCTCTGTCTAATTCAGCCTCCAATGCCGCTTTGCCCGGAAACGCATTTGCCGGCAGTGACTCCAATAATCGCTCTAGTCTTTCTAAGTCAATTTCCGAAATAATGATTTTAGGTGTTTTCACAGTTTTTCCCTCGTAAAAAAATGTGATGTTTAAGCCGTTACTGTGGCTAACATCGACTCTGTTGCTTACCCTCCCCCAATGCGATAAGCCCCATAAAACAAATACGCTCGCAACGATAGACTGCAACCGTGTTAAATAAATTTGAGTTCAAGATTTTTTGCAGAACAGCACTGAAGCCATAAGCACTTAGCTCATGGTTAATGGCTCTACTCACATTATCCTCGCCAATGACACAGACGAGCGCGGAGTAGAGAAGCATTAATCTAACCCGTAGAAGAAAAAATATCTAGTCTTCATGGTGTTAGCTCAATCCCATTCCTGTTATTTACTGCGATTCGCTGCCGAAATTACAGCCAATAAAAAAGGCGCCTTAGGCGCCTTTTATATTCGAAAGGTTAGCTTACCAACCTGTACGAATACGCAGCGCTTTGCCGATATCAGCAAGCGAGCGGACAGTTGTCACGCCCGCTGCTTCTAATGCAGCAAATTTGTCTTCTGCAGTACCTTTACCGCCAGCGATAATCGCGCCAGCATGGCCCATACGCTTACCTGCAGGTGCAGTGACACCCGCAATATAAGACACAACAGGCTTAGTCACGTGTGCTTTAATGAAAGCCGCCGCATCTTCCTCAGCGTTACCACCGATTTCACCGATCATAACGATCGCTTCAGTCTGTGGATCGTTTTGGAACATTTCCAGTACATCAATGAAGCTAGTACCTGGAATTGGGTCACCACCAATACCTACGCAAGTAGATTGGCCGAAACCTTCATCCGTTGTTTGCTTAACCGCTTCATAAGTCAGAGTACCTGAACGAGAAACGATGCCCACTTTGCCTTTTAAGTGGATGTGACCTGGCATAATACCGATCTTACATTCACCTGGGGTGATAACACCTGGGCAGTTAGGGCCGATCATGCGAACGCCAGTTTCTTCAAGCTTCACTTTAACTTGCAGCATGTCCAGTGTAGGAATGCCTTCAGTGATACAAACGATAAGCTCGATGCCACCGTCGATAGCTTCAAGAATGGCATCCTTACAGAACGGAGCCGGAACATAGATCACAGAAGCAGTCGCACCAGTCGCAGCCACAGCGTCTTTCACAGTGTTGAACACTGGCAGACCTAAGTGAGTTTGACCACCTTTACCAGGAGACACACCGCCCACCATTTGCGTACCGTAATCGATAGCTTGTTGTGAGTGGAATGTACCTTGACCGCCAGTGAAACCTTGGCAAATTACCTTGGTATCTTTATTGATTAAGACAGACATTATTTGCCCTCCGCAGCTTTAACTACTTGCTCAGCCGCGTCAGTTAGACTGGTAGCTGCAATGATATCTAGACCTGATTTAGCTAATACTTCACGGCCAAGTTCAGCGTTAGTACCTTCTAAACGAACCACAACAGGTACTTTAACGCCCACTTCTTTAACAGCGCCGATAATACCTTCTGCGATCATGTCACAACGTACGATACCGCCGAAAATGTTAACCAGAACCGCTTTCACATTACTGTCAGACAGAATGATTTTGAATGCTTCAGCTACACGTTCTTTCGTCGCGCCGCCGCCTACGTCTAAGAAGTTCGCTGGCTTGCCACCGTGCAAGTTAACGATATCCATAGTACCCATCGCAAGACCAGCACCGTTCACCATACAGCCAACGTTACCGTCTAATGCAACGTAGTTCAGCTCGAACTTAGCAGCGTGAGCTTCGCGGGCATCATCCTGTGATGGATCGTGCATGCCTTTGATTTTTGGTTGACGGTAAAGTGCGTTACCGTCGATACCGATTTTACCGTCTAGACAGTGTAGGTTGCCTTCAGTGGTAATAACCAGTGGGTTGATTTCAAGCAATGCGAAATCATGATCAACGAACATAGTCGCCAGACCCATGAAAATCTTAGTGAACTGCTTCATTTGAGTTGGGTTTAAACCTAACTTGAAGCCAAGATCACGTGCTTGATAACCTTGTGGGCCAGTCAAAGGATCTATGATTGCAGTGTGGATGAGTTCTGGCGTTTCTTCTGCCACTTTCTCAATTTCAACACCACCTTCAGTCGACGCCATGAACACAACACGACGAGTCGCGCGGTCAACAACGGCACCTAAGTACAGTTCGTTAGCGATGTCGGTACAGCTTTCTACTAAAATTTTAGCAACTGGCTGGCCTTTCTCATCAGTTTGATAAGTCACCAGATTTTTGCCTAACCAGTGTTCGGCAAAGGCTCTGATTTCTTCTTTATCGCCAGTGACTTTAACGCCACCTGCTTTACCGCGGCCGCCTGCGTGTACTTGACACTTAACAACCCATAAATTTCCGCCAATATGGCCTGCCGCTTCTACAGCTTCTTGGGCTGTATCACATGCAAAACCTTCTGACACTGGTAAACCATATTCGGCAAATAAGGATTTTGCCTGATACTCATGCAAATTCATGATGATCTATCCGTATACTTCTAATCAAATCCAACTGGCCCGTTTGGGCCAGTCACGAGGGTATGTCTGGCTATTTCTTTAAGCGCAATCTCTTATCGAGTTGTGTTACAGATCAAGCAGCAGACGAGTTGGGTCTTCTAGGAAGTCTTTAATCGCAACCAAGAAACCAACAGACTCACGGCCATCAACAATACGATGGTCATATGAGAGTGCTAGGTACATCATGGGCAGGATTTCAACCTGACCATTGACTGCCATTGGGCGATCTTTAATGGCATGCATGCCTAAAATCGCACTTTGTGGCAGGTTAAGGATCGGTGTAGACATCAGTGAACCGAAAACACCACCGTTAGTCACAGTGAAGTTACCGCCAGTCATGTCAGCCACAGTCAGCTTACCGTCACGGCCTTTAAGGGCTAAGTCACGAACTGCTTTTTCGATTTCAGCTAAGTTCATGGTATCAGTGTCACGTAACACTGGTGTTACCAGACCACGTGGTGTTGATACTGCGATGCTGATGTCGAAGTAGTTGTGATAGACGATATCATCGCCATCAATAGACGCGTTGACTTCTGGGAAACGTTTCAGCGCTTCAGTCACGGCTTTGATGTAGAAAGACATAAAGCCTAAACGGATACCGTGGCGCTTTTCAAAGATATCTTGGTATTGCTTACGGATATCCATGATTGGCTTCATGTTCACTTCGTTAAACGTCGTGAGCATAGCGGTAGAGTTTTTCGCTTCTAACAAGCGGTTTGCGATTGTCTTACGCAGACGTGTCATTGGCACGCGCTTCTCGCTACGGCCAGCCGCTAACGGAGCTACAGCAGGTGCTGCTGGCGCCGCAGCTTTAGGGGCAGACTTAACAAAGGCTTCAACGTCTTCTTTAGTAATACGACCACCCACACCAGTGCCTTTTACTTTGCTGGCATCAACATTGTGCTCTGCCAGTAAACGGCGAACAGATGGGCTTAACGCATCACTGCTTTCATCGCTGGTTTCAGCTGCAGGCGTTGCCGCTTCAGCTTGTGCTTTAGTGACTTCTTTGCCCGATACAGCACCGGCGATGAATTTAGCGATCACTTGTTCACCCAGAACAGTGGCGCCTTCTTCAAATAAGAACTCGCCAATGTGGCCATCTTCTGGCGCAACCACTTCAAGAACCACTTTATCGGTTTCAATATCAACCAGGTTTTGATCACGAGAAACTTGCTCGCCCACTTTCACATGCCAAGTGGCAATCGTGGCATCGGCAACAGATTCTGGTAGTACGGGTACCTTGATTTCGATACTCATGAAAAACTATCCTTTTATAAAATGTCTATTACTACAGTGTGATTGTAAGTTTCAGGGCACTGTTCACTAAAGATTCTTGCTGATGCGTGTGCAACTCAGGGTAACCACACGCTGGTGCAGCTGACGCTTCACGACCAGCATAAGTTAACTGTGCACCTGCAGGAACCGCGGCCCAGAAATGGTGTTGACTAGAGTACCAAGCACCTTGGTTCTGTGGCTCTTCCTGACACCAAACAAAATCTTTCACATGTTGGTAATCAGCCAAAGCAACGATCATTTCATCATGTGGGAACGGATATAACTGTTCGACACGGATTAACGCTACGTTAGTGATATTTTCTTTACGACGTTTTTCCAGCAGTTCGAAGTAAACCTTACCACTGCAGAAGACAACTCGGTCCACCTTGCTTGCTTCCAACGTATCGATTTCACCGATCACATTTTGGAAACTGCCATTGGCTAATTCTTCCAAGCTTGAAACCGCTAATGGATGACGTAGTAATGACTTAGGCGACATAACGATAAGTGGACGACGCATAGGACGCACCACTTGGCGGCGCAACATATGGTAGACCTGTGCAGGTGTTGAAGGCACACACACTTGCATATTGTGGTTAGCACACATCTGCAAGAAACGCTCTAAACGGGCGCTTGAATGCTCAGGGCCTTGACCTTCATAGCCATGGGGTAACAGCATAGTCAGACCACATAAACGGCCCCACTTCTGCTCACCCGATGACAAGAACTGATCGATTACCACTTGGGCACAGTTAGCAAAGTCACCAAACTGGGCTTCCCAAATAGTCAATCCGCCGGGTTCTGCTGTGGCATAACCATACTCAAACGCCAGTACTGAGGCTTCAGATAATACTGAGTCAGTAATATCAATTGGGCCTTGTTCATCAGCAATATTGCGCAGTGGCATGTAAGTCGTGCCATCGTTTTGATTGTGCAATACAGCATGACGATGGAAGAAAGTACCGCGGCCAGAATCCTGACCTGTAATACGTACACGCTTGTTGTCTTCCAGAATTGAGGCATAAGCCAGCGTTTCTGCAAAACCCCAATCGAGTGGCTTCTCGCCTTTTGCCATCGCTAAACGGTCGCTATAAATCTTAGCAACACGTGATTGCAACGGATGACTTTCAGGTACATAGCTCAGTTTGTCAGCCAGACTTTGTAAACGCTCAGCCGACATAGAGGCTTGATACGCTTCGTCCCACTCACGACCGATATACGGTGTCCAATCAACAGAATGCAGCGTCATTGGGCGCCATTCTTTAACCACACAATCACCTTGATCTAATGCATCACGGTAATTATTGATAAGACCAGTCACATCATCAGCAGCCATCACGTTTTCAGCGATTAGCTTGTCTGCATAAATCTTACGTGGCGTTGGGTGTTTCTTGATCTTGGCATACATCAACGGCTGAGTCGCACTTGGCTCATCGGCTTCGTTATGACCATGACGGCGATAACACACTAATTCAACCACCACATCACGTTTGAACTCGTTACGATAATCAACGGCTAACTGCGACACAAAAGCAACGGCTTCGGGATCATCAGAGTTAACGTGGAAAATCGGTGCCTGAACCATCTTAGCGATGTCAGTACAGTATTCCGTCGAACGAGTGTCCGCATGGTTAGACGTCGTGAAACCCACTTGGTTGTTCACTACGATGCGAATACTGCCGCCGACTTTAAAGCCACGGGTTTGAGACATGTTGAATGTCTCTTGTACTATCCCTTGACCTGCAATTGCAGAGTCACCGTGGATAGTAATAGGCATGACTTGTAGGCCATCCTTACAACCGCGACGATCTTGACGGGCACGTACAGAGCCAATCACCACAGGGTTAACGATTTCAAGGTGCGATGGGTTAAAGGCCAGTGCTAAATGCACATTGCCGCCCGGCGTTTCAAAATCAGAGGAGAAACCTTGGTGGTACTTAACGTCACCAGAACCGTGGGTATCAGCATGCTTACCCGCGAACTCGTCAAACAGTTCAGCTGGACGCTTACCTAATACGTTCACTAATACGTTCAGACGACCACGGTGAGCCATACCGACGACGATTTCTTTAGTACCGGCTTCACCTGCACGATAAATAATTTCGCGCATCATAGGCACTAACGCATCACCGCCTTCTAACGAGAAACGTTTCGCACCAGGGAATTTAGCACCTAAGTATTTTTCAATACCTTCTGCGGCGTTAAGGCCTTCAAGAATGCGTGTCTTAACACTTTTATCGTAGTTAGCTTTACCTAAGGAAGGTTCGAGACGTTGTTGGATCCAGCGTTTCTCATCGGTATCGGTAATGTGCATATATTCAGCACCGATAGAACCACAGTAGGTGGCTTTCAGCGCTTTTACCAAATCCGCGAGCTTCATGGTTTCGCCACCATGAGCAAAAGAACCTGTATTAAACTCACGTTCCATGTCTTCTTTAGTCAAGCCGTGGAAGGCAGGATCTAAATCAGCTACGGGTTCACGTTTCCACAATTCGAGGGGATCAAGATTAGCACCTTGGTGACCACGGAAACGATGGGCGTTAATTAATTGCAGGACTTTAACTTGTTTAGCATCCATTTCAGGATCCGTCACACGAGCAGAGCTCTTATGGCGTCCTTCTAACGCTAAACTGCGAAAATAATCACGTACTTTTGAGTGAGCAGCTTCAGGCGCATCAACAGAGGCACCGTTCACAGGAGGGAGATTATCAAATACCGCACGCCAATCATCAGCGACTGACTGTGGGTCTTCTTGATAGGCTTCATACATCTCTTCTACGTAGGTCGAATTTGCACCACTTAAGTGAGATGATTCGAGCCAGGCTTTCATGATGCCTTGGTGCATTTCTATTCCTTTCAAACTTTATACACGTGCTTAGCCATAGTATTAAATATGCAGTCTGTAGAGATTACCTTCGACGCATAATTTCTGCCGCCCCTAGATGTCCAGATATACGGCGCGTTGTCTTCCATTACATACGCAAAAGAGTCACCTTCTGCTACCAGAAAGTGACTCTTCAAGAGCTATATTATTATTGGTTTCAGCTCGGGTTCTCGCATTACACTGCTCGCTTCAACAGCATGGACTTAATATGACCAATTGCTTTAGTCGGATTAAGACCTTTTGGACAAACGTCAACGCAGTTCATGATGCCATGGCAACGGAACACGCTATAGGCGTCGTCCAGCTCAGATAAACGTTCTTCTGTAGCTGTATCGCGACTGTCGATCAAGAAACGATATGCGTGAAGCAGACCGCTTGGACCGATAAACTTATCAGGATTCCACCAGAATGATGGGCAAGCCGTAGAACAACAGGCACACATGATACATTCGTACAAACCATCTAAATGAGCACGCTCTTCAGGGGATTGTAAGTGTTCACGAGCAGGTTGTTTCTCATCATTGATGAGGTAAGGCTTGATCTTCTCATACTGCTTATAGAACTGAGTTAAATCAACAACTAAGTCACGAACAACTGGCATACCTGGTAATGGACGTATTTCTAATTTCTTACCTTTAAAGGTTGAAATTGGGGTAATACACGCCAGACCATTCTTACCATTCATGTTCACGCCGTCTGAACCACACACGCCTTCACGGCATGAGCGACGGAATGACAAAGTCGGATCTTGCTCTTTCAACTTGATCAGTGCATCGAGCACCATCATGTCAGAGCCTTCAGCCACTTCTAAGCTGTAATCCTGCATATACGGTTTAGTATCTACGTCAGGATTGTAGCGATAAACTGCAAATGTCAATTTCATCTTTGCAACTCCTAGTAGGTACGTTTCTTCGGCGGGAATGCTTCACGTAACTTAGGTGCCATGTTCACTGCACGACGATCCATCGTTTCAGTGATTGGGTCAAATAAGCTGTGGCATAACCAGTTCTCATCATCACGCTCTAAATAATCTTCACGTGAGTGAGCACCGCGGCTTTCAGTACGGAAGTTAGCCGCATAAGCCGTGGCGATTGCCGTTGCCATCAAGTTATCTAACTCTAAACATTCAATACGTTGAGTATTGAATTCACGAGAGTTATCAGACAATTTAGCATTTGCAAGACGTTCACGAATCACTTTCAACTGCTCTAACCCTTCAGCCATAGCATCGCCACGACGGAATACAGAGAAGTTTAATTGCATACACAGTTGCAGATCCTTACGGATTTGCGCTGGATCTTCGCCATCTTTGTTGCTTTCCCAACGATTCAGACGCGCCAGAGAGGCAGCAATATCCGCATCGCTAGCATCTTTTGGATCGTCAGTCTCATCCAAAGCTTTACCTAAATGCTGACCCGCTGCGCGACCAAAGACCACTAAATCAAGCAATGAGTTACCACCTAAACGGTTTGCACCATGTACAGATACACAGGCAATCTCACCCACAGCGAACAGACCAATAACATCTTGTTCAGTGCCGTCTTCATTCTTACGAATAACTTGACCACTGACCTTAGTTGGTAGGCCACCCATCATATAGTGACAGGTTGGCAACACTGGAATTGGACCATCGGCTGGATCGATATGGGCAAAAGTACGAGACAATTCACACACGCCTGGTAAACGTGCCTCTAATGTTTCTTTACCTAAGTGATCAAGCTTGAGCAAACAGTGTGGGCCTAATGGACCGTCTAAACCACGACCTTCGCGGATTTCAGTCATCATAGAACGTGCTACCACGTCGCGTGATGCCAAATCTTTCGCGTTAGGGGCATAACGCTCCATGAAACGCTCGCCGTCTTTGTTCAGCAGATAACCGCCTTCACCACGACAACCTTCAGTCACAAGTACACCCGCGCCGGCGATGCCAGTTGGGTGGAATTGCCACATTTCCATGTCTTGCATTTGCACGCCAGCACGCATTGCCATACCGACGCCGTCACCGGTGTTGATATGTGCGTTAGTGGTCGAAGCATAAATACGCCCTGCACCACCGGTCGCTAGAATCGTTGCCTTAGCTTTGAAATAAACGATATCGCCCGTTTCAATTTCAATCGCAGTACAACCCACAACGGCGCCATCATCGTTTTTAACGAGATCTAATGCATACCATTCTGAGAAGACTTGCGTCTTATGCTTAACGTTTTGTTGGTATAAACAGTGAAGCAAAGCATGACCAGTACGGTCGGCAGCTGCCGCAGTACGCGCAGCCTGCTCGCCACCAAAGTTCTTAGATTGACCACCAAATGGACGTTGGTAAATCGTACCATTTTCGAAACGAGAGAAAGGCAAACCCATTTGCTCAAGTTCAATCACGGCTTCAGGACCGGTTTTACACATGAACTCGATCGCTTCTTGGTCACCGATAAAATCGGAACCTTTCACGGTATCGTACATGTGTTGTTCCCAATGATCTTCATGGGCGTTACCTAACGCAACAGTGATACCACCCTGCGCAGATACGGTATGAGAACGGGTTGGGAATACTTTTGATAAAAGCGCACAGCTTTTACCTTCTTTGGAAATCTGCAGCGCTGCACGCATACCAGCGCCACCGGCACCGATCACTACAGCATCAAATTCGCGTACTGGAATACTCACTTAGACACCCCACACAATAACAATGCCGGCCGCTAAATAACAAAATACGGTAACGACAAAGGTGAACTGTAAAACACCACGTAACGACGTGCACTTAACGTAATCTGTCAGCACTTGCCATACACCAATCCAAGCATGTACTAATAAGGCTACCAGCGTCAGAAG
The DNA here is from genome assembly GCF_025654025.1 of Shewanella sp. SM55. Lineage (NCBI taxonomy): Bacteria > Pseudomonadati > Pseudomonadota > Gammaproteobacteria > Alteromonadales > Shewanellaceae > Shewanella > Shewanella sp. SM55. The sequence continues at coordinate 114,291 of NZ_JAKKRS010000004.1, forward strand.
TGTAAACACTTTCATTGGCAGAGCACTAAATAGGCCATGCCAGACGTCGTAGGTGAGAGGGGAACTACATGCAATAAAGCCAACCAAGAAAATGGTGTAACAGGCGAGGATCACTGCACTAGCGCGTAGTAGAATATAGTCATGAACACCACTGCGTCCAAAACTTGCTGCATTGGTTACCATACCCAGATCCCCGCTATGATTGAAAAGGCTACCGTTAAGGCAAATACAGCTTTCGCTGATGCGGCACCCGATGACAATTCTTCCCAACGACCGGTATCCATTACTAAGTGGCGCAGGCCACCAAACAAGTGATAGGCCAGTGCAGTCATAATGCCCCACAGGATAAACTTCATCACAAAGTTATCGAATAGAGACTGTACGCCAGCGAAACTTTCAGCTGATGCTAAAGATGAATTTAGCAACCAAATGAGAATGCCAACTGCGAACAGCATGATGACACCGGAAACACGGTGAAGAATTGACACAATCGCTGTTGCAGGAAAGCGAATGGTCTGCAGATCTAAATGGACAGGTCTTTGCTTTTTCACGTTCTGCTCACTCAGCTCCATTGAGCATTTTTTTTGTTATGTGAACCGCTTTTGTACAAACTTTAAACAGGAGGTTGATCACTGCAAAAGTAAACACAAAAGCAAAGTTTAAACAAACAGTTAACTATCTGAGCACGCACTCATTTAACATGTAAACAAAGGGTGCTTTATAATCGTTGTTTGCGGCCCTTATTGGGCGAGGCAAGTATACTCGCGGCAAATGTCAAATACAAACATCACAGAATGCAAATTATGTTTTTTTGACTATTTTTTACTGTAAGTGCCAGTTACAAATAGAAAAGTAAAGGCTTTTATACCATGGTCTAACAAATTTAAACGCTTATTTAAATTGAAATGTGATCTAGAATGGCTGTAAAGTAATGGCGGTTTGACATGCCGCACTCACAGATAAGAACTAAGTAAGGAGAACGGGGTATGGCTGATTTAAAAGCCAAATTAGAATTACCAGGGAACGACTCGATAGAATTGCCAGTAAAGCAGGGAACCGCTGGTTTTGACGTAATCGATATCAGTAAACTTGGCAACAAAGGTTACTTTACTTTTGATCCAGGTTTTCTTGCGACTGCCTCCTGTGAATCTGCAATTACCTATATTGATGGTGATCTAGGTATATTGTTACACCGTGGCTATCCAATCGATCAACTTGCCGTTGACTCCGATTACCTAGACCTGTGTTATTTGCTGCTTTACGGTGAACTGCCGACCAAAGCGCAATATACTGAGTTTGTACATACAGTTAAAACCCACACTATGGTTCACGAGCAGCTAGCCTTCTTCTTTAGAGGTTTCCGTCGTGATGCTCATCCTATGGCCATGTTATGTGGTGTGACGGGTGCATTATCTGCATTTTACCAAGACTCTCTGGATGTTAACGATCCACGTCACCGCGAAATCGCCGCTTATCGCTTAGTCTCAAAAATGCCTACGATAGCAGCCATGTGCTACAAGTATTCTTCAGGCCAGCCATTCGTGTACCCACGTAATGACTTAAGCTATGCAGGCAACTTCTTAAGCATGATGTTTGCTGTACCGTGCGAAGAATACGTCGTGAACCCTATTGTTGAACGTGCAATGGACAGGATCTTCATTTTACATGCAGATCATGAGCAAAATGCATCGACTTCAACAGTACGTTTAGCCGGTTCTTCAGGTGCAAACCCATTTGCGTGTATCGCAGCAGGTATCGCATCTCTTTGGGGCCCTGCACACGGCGGCGCTAACGAAGCCTGTTTGCAAATGTTAGAAGAAATCGGTTCAGTAGACCGTATTCCTGAATTCATTGAACGCGCTAAAGATAAAAATGATCCTTTCCGTCTGATGGGCTTTGGACACCGTGTTTACAAAAACTTTGACCCACGAGCCAAAGTGATGCGTGAAACTTGTCATGAAGTGCTGAAAGAACTGAAAGTACAAGATCCACTCTTGGATGTGGCAATGGAGCTTGAGCGCATTGCACTTGAAGACGAATACTTCATTTCTAAAAAGCTGTATCCAAACGTCGACTTCTACTCTGGCATCATTATGAAAGCCATTGGTATTCCAACCAGTATGTTCACTGTGCTGTTCGCACTGGCACGTACTGTAGGCTGGATTGCTCACTGGAAAGAAATGTTAGATCAACCAGGCCACAAAATCAGCCGTCCACGTCAGTTATATACTGGTGAAACTGCGCGTGATTTCGTCGCACAAGACAAACGCTAAGTCCCACGACTTACGCATTAAAAAGCGCCTAAGGGCGCTTTTTTCATTTCAAATAATCCTCTTTTAAACTTACCTCTCCTGACAAAATACATTGTTGCAATTGCGCACTTGTGTAATCTTAATTAACCACGTTTAGTTATTCTCATCACTTTTTAAACCTTTTGGCTACATTTGGTAAGAATCACAAATCACACTTAGCCAAAAATACGACTAATAGACTGAAATTAAACAAATTTAAACATTGGCATGGTTTCTGCTGTCAACTGACATCACAATAAAGACAACAGGTAACATTCTTATGGAAAAGTCAAAAATTGCTCAATTCACCCTGCCACTGCTAATGATTTCGATGCTAGCAGCCTGTGGTGAGGAAGAAGTGGTCAAAAAAGAAGAAAAATATGCCATTCCCGTCGAAACCACTACAGTGATGCAAGGAAACGTTTCTTCTTTTTACAGTACAACTGCCACCTTAGAAGCGCCACAGGAAGCCAATGTAGTGAGTCGTATATCAGGACTCATTGAATCTCTCGCTGTTGAAGAAGGTGACCGCGTTCAAAAGGGCCAAGTGCTGGCTGTTATTGATGCCAAAAGACAGCAATACGATTTAGACCGCTCAGAAGCCGAAGTCAAAATCATCGAGCAGGAATTGAATCGTCTGAAGAAAATGAGCAACAGAGAATTTATCAGCGCGGATTCAATGGCCAAACTTGAATATAACTTGCAAGCCGCTATTGCTAAAAAAGATCTCGCCGAACTGCAAGTAAAAGAAAGCCGCGTCCTTTCCCCTATCAGCGGCGTCGTTGCTAAACGCTATGTTAAAGCTGGCAATATGGCGAAGGAATTTGGCGACTTGTTTTATATAGTCAACCAAGATGAACTCCACGGTATAGTTCATCTCCCAGAGCAACAGCTTGCCAGCTTAAAACTCGGCCAAGAAGCACAAGTGTTTAGTAATCAACATAGCAAGAATGCTATCCACGCCAAAGTGTTGCGCATAAGCCCGATTGTGGACCCACAAAGTGGCACCTTTAAGGTGACACTTGCTGTGCCGAATCAAGAGGCGCGCCTTAAAGCTGGCATGTTTACCCGGGTTGAGCTCAAATACGATACCCACGAGAACGTGATTACTGTTCCCTACAGCGCCTTGATTAACCAAGACAACAAACAAGCGCTTTATGTTATTGATGGTACCAATGCGAACCGTCGTGAAGTCGAAATTGGCTACCGTGAAGGTGATTCGGTAGAAGTGATTACAGGTATTAACCCCGGTGAGCAAGTCGTTACCCGTGGCCAGCAAAACTTGAAAGACCAATCCTTAGTCGAAGTGATCACCCCACTCGATCTTGCTTCCGCTAAGAACTGATAGGAGCCTTTCATGTCAATTATCAGCACTTCCGTTAAACGGCCAGTCACGGTATGGATGTTCATGCTGGCAGTGATTTTATTCGGTATGGTGGGATTTTCCCGCCTAGCGGTGAAGTTACTGCCAGACTTAAGCTATCCCACGTTAACCATTCGCACTATGTATGACGGTGCGGCGCCAGTAGAAGTTGAACAGCTCGTCTCTAAACCGATTGAAGAAGCCGTTGGCGTGGTCAAAGGCTTACGTAAAATCAGCTCTATTTCGCGCTCCGGCATGTCAGATGTGGTGCTTGAGTTTGAATGGGGCACAACAATGGATATGGCGAGTTTAGATGTACGTGAAAAGCTCGACACTATCGCTCTGCCACTTGATGTTAAAAAGCCCTTATTACTGCGTTTTAACCCCAATCTCGACCCCATTATGCGTCTTGCGCTGTCTGTGCCCAATGCCTCAGAAGCCGATCTCAAACAAATGCGCACCTATGCAGAGGAAGAGCTTAAGCGTCGTTTAGAGGCGCTATCTGGGGTCGCCGCCGTGCGTTTATCTGGCGGCCTAGAGCAAGAAGTGCATATTCAGCTCAATCAAGAAAAACTGTCGCAGCTCAATCTCAATGCCGATGATATTAAACGTCGTATTAATGAGGAAAACATCAACCTCTCTGCGGGTAAAGTGATCCAAGGTGATCGCGAATACTTAGTACGAACGCTAAACCAATTCAACTCATTAGATGAACTCGGCCAAGTGATCGTCTATCGCGATGAGCAAGCTTTAGTCCGTTTATTCGAAGTTGCTACCATCACAGATGCCTACAAGGAGCGTAGTGATATCACCCGCATTGGCAGTCAAGAATCGATTGAACTGGCCATTTATAAAGAAGGTGATGCAAATACTGTCGCTGTCGCCAAAAAACTGCGCGATGAACTCGTCAAAATCAATCAAGACCCTAAGCAAAATAAGCTCGAAGTGATTTACGATCAGTCTGAGTTTATCGAAAGTGCGGTCAGCGAAGTCACCTCTTCTGCGCTGATGGGCAGCTTGTTATCTATGCTAGTGATTTACCTGTTCTTGCGTAATATCATCCCGACACTGATTATTTCTATCTCGATTCCCTTCTCAGTCATCGCCACCTTTAACATGATGTATTTTGCCGATATCAGCTTAAACATCATGTCATTAGGTGGTATTGCCCTTGCCATCGGTCTCTTGGTCGATAACGCCATTGTGGTATTAGAGAACATAGACCGCTGCCGTAGCGAAGGCATGAGTAAATTAGAAGCTGCAGTGACGGGGACTAAAGAAGTGGCAGGCGCAATTTTTGCCTCAACACTCACCACTCTTGCGGTGTTTGTGCCGCTAGTATTTGTGGATGGGATTGCCGGCGCCCTCTTCTCAGACCAAGCGCTAACGGTCACTTTTGCACTGTTAGCATCGCTATTAGTCGCGTTAACGTCCATCCCAATGCTGGCATCACGTGAAGGCTTTAAAACCTTACCCGCGCTGATAAAAACGACACCTAAGGATAAACCCACCACTAGAATGGGCAAGCTTAAACACTATAGTGCGACTGTGTTTTCCTTTCCTATTCTATTAATTGTTAGTTACTTACCCAGTGCACTACTGACCTTAGTGTTGATTTTAGGCCGCTTCTTCTCATGGCTTATTGGTCTAGTGATGCGCCCGTTAAGCTCAGCATTTAACTTTGTCTACCACAGTATTGAGAAGGTTTATTACAAACTTCTGGCCTCGGCGCTGCGCCAACAAAAAGCAACACTGTTACTCACGATTGCAATAACAGGCGCTTGTATTAGCTTGTTACCGCGACTTGGTATGGAGCTTATTCCGCCAATGAATCAGGGTGAGTTTTATGTGGAGATCTTGCTACCGCCGGGTACGGCAGTGAGCGAAACCGACAAGATATTACAGCAACTTGCACTGTCCATTAAAGACAGAGCCGAAGTTAAACATGCTTATAGCCAAGCTGGTAGCGGCGGTTTGATGACTTCGGATACTGCCCGCGGGGGTGAAAACTGGGGCCGCTTGCAAGTGGTGCTTAACGACCACAGTGCCTATAACGCAGTCACTCAAGTATTACGTGATACTGCGCGCCGCATTCCTGAACTTGAAGCGAAAATTGAGCAACCTGAGTTATTCAGCTTTAAAACGCCACTGGAGATTGAACTCACAGGTTACGATTTAAACTTACTCAAACGCAGCGCAGATAGTCTCGTCAAAGCATTATCCGCATCGGAGCGTTTTGCCGACGTGAACACCAGTCTACGTGATGGTCAACCTGAGCTAAGTATCCGTTTCGATCATGCAAGGTTAGCGGCCCTAGGAATGGATGCACCAACGGTTGCGAACCGTATTGCCCAACGTGTTGGTGGTACTGTTGCCAGTCAATACACAGTGCGTGACCGTAAGATTGATATTCTGGTGCGCAGTGAACTCGCGGAGCGGGATCAAATCAGCGATATCGATGCCTTAATCATCAATCCGAATAGCAGTCAGCCTATTGCATTAAGCGCAGTTGCAGAAGTTTCATTGCAATTAGGCCCATCTGCGATTAACCGCATCAGCCAACAACGTGTGGCTCTCGTATCAGCTAACCTCGCCTATGGTGATTTAAGCGATGCGGTGGCACAGGCGCAGCAGATACTATCGCAACAAGTGTTACCCGCATCGGTCCAGGCCCGTTTTGGTGGTCAAAATGAGGAAATGGAGCACTCGTTCCAATCACTCAAAATTGCCCTTATCTTAGCGATTTTCTTAGTGTATTTAGTCATGGCGAGTCAGTTTGAATCACTACTGCACCCCTTGCTTATCCTCTTTGCCGTACCTATGGCATTAGGTGGCAGTGTACTTGGGCTTTATATCACCCAAACTCATTTGAGTGTGGTGGTATTTATTGGCCTTATCATGTTGGCGGGGATCGTCGTGAACAACGCGATTGTGCTTGTGGATCGGATCAATCAACTGCGTAGCGAAGGTGCTCAAAAACTTGATGCCATTCGCGATGCAGCTAAATCGCGCCTACGCCCGATTATGATGACAACCCTCACCACGACCTTAGGCTTATTGCCGATGGCGCTAGGTCTAGGTGATGGCTCAGAGGTGCGCGCACCGATGGCGATTACGGTGATCTTTGGTCTGAGTTTATCAACACTACTGACCTTAATTGTGCTCCCAGTGCTCTATGCCCTGTTCGACCGTAAAGAATACGCAGCAACAGGCTCACATGTAAACGTAGAGGAGGCTCGCCCATGAACCTCACCCGTTTAGCCATTAAGCGCCCCGTAACCACCAGCATGTTCTTCTTTGCTATCTTGCTGTTTGGTCTCGCCTCGAGTCGCCTATTACCGCTGGAAATGTTCCCCGGTATCGATATCCCACAGATAGTGGTGGAAGTGCCTTACAAAGGCTCGACCCCTGCTGAAGTGGAGCGCGATATTACCAAAGTGCTGGAGGAATCCCTCGCGACTATGGGGGGGATTGATGAGCTTGAATCAGAATCCTCCCAAGAAGGCGCCGAAATCGAAATCAACATGAAGTGGGGGGAAAACGTTGCTACTAAGAGCTTAGAAGCGCGGGAAAAAATCGATGCTGTGCGGCATTTACTGCCCAAGGATGTGGAGCGGGTCTTTATCCGACAATTCTCCACCGCCGACATGCCTGTGCTCACCATACGCATCTCAAGTGATCGTGAGCTTTCAGGTGCATTCGATCTACTCGATAAACAGCTCAAGCGTCCACTTGAACGTGTTGAAGGTGTCTCTAAGGTCAGCCTGTACGGCGTTGAGCAAAAGCAAATTGAGGTACGCATCAATGCCGACCGCCTTGCCGCCAGTGGATTTTCAGCCACAGATTTGCAACAACGTCTCGGCAGAGAGAACTTTGTGCTGAGCGCAGGTACACTCAGGGCCAGTAATATCGTTTATCAAGTTTCACCTAAGGGTGAGTTTAGAAACCTTGAAGATATCAAAGCACTAGTACTGATCCCCGGATTGACCTTAGGCGATATCGCCGATGTACAATTTGCCCTACCTGAACGTATCGAAGGTCGACATTTAGATAAGCACTATGCCGTGGGTTTGGATGTTTTTAAGGAATCTGGCGCTAACTTAGTCGAAGTGTCAGACCGTGTCATGAAGGTGATTGAACTTGCTAAGCAGGACCAACAGTTCCAAGGTATTCGCCTGTTTATCATGGAAGATCAAGCCTCTGGAGTAAAATCTTCACTAATGGATTTGCTGCTTTCAGGGTTAATCGGTGCACTGCTGTCCTTTGTAGTGCTGTACTTATTCCTGCGTAATTTGAAAATGACTTTAGTGGTTGTGTCATCCGTGCCTATTTCAATCGGTATGACGCTCGCCGCTATGTATCTACTCGGTTACAGCTTGAATATTCTGTCTATGATGGGACTCCTGCTCGCCGTCGGTATGCTGATTGATAACGCTGTGGTTGTCACTGAGAGCGTACTGCAGGAAAAACAGGGTAAACACCCTAAGGACAATGAAGAGTCAGTCATGACGGGGGTTGATAAAGTGTCTCTGGCGGTATTGGCAGGCACAATGACAACCGCCATTGTATTTTTACCTAATATTTTTGGCGTAAAAGTCGAGATCACTATTTTTCTAGAGCATGTTGCTATTGCGATTTGTATTTCACTCGCCGCGTCGCTATTGGTCGCAAAAACCTTAATCCCTTTGATGTTGACTAAGTTTCACTTCAACATCGCCCCCGAAAAGGATGCGGGTAAATTACAACGTTTTTACAATAATACCCTAGATTGGGTATTGCTCAGACCTTGGCGTTCAGGCGTGATTGCTGTAGCGATACTCGCATCCACCGCCCTGCCGCTATCTATGGTTAAACAGGATCAAGAAGACAGCGAGAGCAATGAACGAATCTACATTAACTACCAAGTAGAAGGTCGACATAATCTCAATGTCACTGAGGCAATGGTCAACCAAATGGAAGAGTATCTTTATAACAATAAAGAGGAATTCCATATTGATTCTGTCTACAGCTATTATGCCTCTGACGATGGCTCATCAGTGATCCTCCTAAAGAAAGATTTGCCTATGTCAGTGGATGAGTTAAAAAAGAAAATCCGCAGTGGCTTCCCTAAGTATTCCATCGCCAAACCGCAATTTGGCTGGGGCAATGACAACTCTGGCGTGCGAGTCACGCTCACAGGGCGCTCAACCTCTGAGCTGATTAATTTGAGCGAGCAAGTTATTCCTTTGTTGCAAAACATCAAAGGATTGCAAGATGTTCGCTCCGAGCTTAATGGCGCTCAGCAAGAAGTGATTATCCGCATTGATAGACAAATGGCGGCGCGGTTAGATTTAAAACTCAATGAAATTGCCTCAAGTATCTCCATGGCACTGCGCGGTTCACCGCTACGATCCTTCCGCCACGATCCTAATGGCGAGCTGCGCATCGAAATGGCCTACGAGAAAGAATGGCAAAAGTCACTTGAGAAACTCAAACAGTTACCCATAGTACGCCTCGACCAAAGAGTGTACACCTTAGATAATCTGGCGAAGATTGAGATCCAACCCCGCTTCGATACTATCAAACACTTCAATCGCCAAACCTCGCTGTCGATTGGGGCTAACTTAGAAAACCTCACCACAGAAGAGGCGCAAACTAAGATCAAGCAAGTGATGGAAAATATCCGTTTCCCCGATGGTTACGACTATTCACTCCGTGGTGGCTTCGAGCGCCAAGATGAAGATCAGAACGTGATGGTGACTAATATGCTCTTGGCTGTCGCGATGATTTATATTGTTATGGCGGCGTTGTTTGAATCTCTACTGTTACCAACGGCGATTATTACCTCGATCCTATTTTCCATCACAGGTGTATTCTGGGCGCTGTTTATCACAGGCACCCCTATTTCAGTGATGGCAATGATAGGTATCTTGATTTTAATGGGGATAGTGGTGAACAACGGTATCGTTCTAGTGGATCAAATCAATCAGATGACACCGGATCTCGACAAATTGTCTGACACCATTCGGGAGGTGTGTATCACCCGTTTGCGGCCTGTGTTAATGACAGTAGGTACAACAGTACTGGGATTAGTCCCACTGGCAATGGGTGATACCCAAATCGGTGGCGGCGGCCCGCCATATTACCCCATGGCAATCGCCATTATCGGTGGCTTATCGTTCTCGACAGTGACTAGCTTGTACTTAGTCCCCCTGTGCTATCAAGCATTTTATCGGATGCGTCACCGCGCAGCGATTCGCTTAGGCCAAGCCGATCACTTTGCCAAAAAACTGTTACCTTGGACGGTTTAGTTGTCTTGGATAGCTGATGTTCTTGAACAGTTCAGCAATCTTCGACAACTTAATATGCCATTGAATTTGTAATAAAAAGACTGCTGTGCGGCCTTTTTTGTTTTACAAAATTACGCTCTATACTTTTACTGCGGTAAAACCCTAAACTGGATCATAAACAATTGCTCAAGACCGGGATAAATTTCTGCAATCACATCACGTAGCTGCGGCAACGTCATATTCTCTTGCTTAGCATGAATGTCTGAGAGCTCAGTTAAGGTCACTGGCACGACATCAATAATATGGATATCACAAAACCAGCGGTCGGTTTCGAAGGTTGAAACGGGAAGTGTTTGACCTACAATCATATGGGATTCCGTTTCATCACGCAATGTAATGGTTTTAGTGCCACTTAATATATCGTGCTCAAAGCGCTCAAAAAAAGTGATTTTAGTTAATAACACACATCTTCCTCGGCTCAGAATATGAGCAATAAAATAACAGTAGAGTCAATTTTTCAAACTCATAATGCTAGGCAATATAATGGCTTTTGATCCACACTGACAGCCTATACCGCAGAATTTGCAGCATTTGTCGTGTGAAATACTAACAGCGCCGTTTAAGTCAAATTGTTATGCTAACGCCATTTAGCAAAACTAGTTCCCAAAGAGTGGCCGTTGTTTTCGACAAAATTCAGCAAAACATGGTCAGTTCGCTCAGATTGAGTTAGAATCCCGCCTCAATTGAGCCCTTGGCCTCATATTCCTGCGCGTAGCGGGTGCGAAACGAAATTAGAGACGTCATGAACAAGAAACAAAAGATCATCAAGAAAATAGCTAAACGCGCTAAGGCCAGACTGAATAAAGTCGACCCAGTGACTATCGGCTCACCTGCAAAATCAGGTTACATCTCTAAGGCTGATCGCGCAAAAATGGCGGCATCAGAAGCCGCGACTGAACAAGTCGAAGGCCAACAAGACACGCCAAGTATTGAAGAATAAGCAGTACCGAAGAATAAGAAGCTCAGCAGAATAGTTTTTTAGCGGCGTATTTTGGCATTGTTAGCTTAACTAAATGAAGTGCAAACGCCGTTTCAAACAAAATGCCACAAGCAATCTTGTGGCATTTTGTTTTTCAGCATACCTATCATTAGCAGCTTTCTGACTGCTCCTCATTATTAAGAGCTCATTTTTATCTGCGTTCTTGCCCACAGCTTCTACACGGCACAGCTAAGCCACATAACGTCAATTAGGCTTTTTACCCTCGTCTAAATAAGGCAATACGGGCTCATTCTCTTGCTCCTCCGTTAATTGCGCCATCTGCACGCAAGAGGATGAAAGCGGATTGGTCGCACTCGGTAAGTTCTGTGCAACACAATTAGCGATTTCCTCTTCCTCACTCAGTACGACATTGCGGGGGATAGCATTCGCAGCATCAAGATTAGGCGCGGCTGAAAACTGTGCCTGCGCCGCCACTTTATCCACTAAACGATAGGCAACCCACACACCTAATGTACCAAACAAAATAGATCCTAAAATTTGCCCAATCAATACACCGTAAACACCGCCCCAAAGTGCACCAAAATACACAAAGGGCACAGTGCCTAAAGTGGCTTTACCTACGTTAAATAGCGTGGAATATTTGGCCTTGCCAAGGTTATTAAAGGACGCATTCGCCACAAATAAAATCCCCGAAAAGATAAAGAATACCGCAATATAACTGCAGAAAAAGTGAATAAGATCAGCGCTGTCGCCCTTCATATCGAACACACTGACCAAATGTGACTTAAGCATAAACAGCAGCAAAGACATTACCAGCACATACACAGTACAAAACTGAATCGCTCGCGTTAAACTCTCACGTACTCGGTCAAACTGACCTGCGCCAAAGTTTTGCCCAACAATAGGTCCAATCGCGCCGGACAGTGCAAAGATCATCCCAAAAGCCACAGGGATTAAACGCCCTAATACTGCCCAGCCTGCCACATAAGCGTCACCGAAATCGGCGATCGCTCGGGTCACAAAGGCATTTCCGATGGGAGTTGCCACATTGGTTAACATCGCAGGGCCTGCAATGGCAAAGATGGGCTTAAGATCGGCGACAAAATGTGCCTTATCGAAATGGCCTAACAACTTATGCTTAACCACCACACCGCGAGCGGCAATCACAAATACCGCCACCCTCGCTAAAACGGATGCCAATGCAGCGCCTTCAATCCCCATGGCGAACATGAAGATAAAAATCGGATCGAGTACAGCATTAACGCCGCCCCCCGCTAAGGTCGACATCATAGATAACTTTGCATCACCCACGGCGCGCAAAGCTCCGCCGAGCGCCATCGCAAGACAGATAAAAGGCAAGGAAGGCACGAGAATATACAAATAGCTCGCAGCAAGCTCTGCCGTATGACCACTCGCGCCTACTAAGGCAACTAGCTCAGGAATGAAGATGGTGACCACTGCCGCCACCAGCACACTGATCAGTGTCGTCACAACCGCGCTATTGAGTAATAAGCGCTTTGCCAACACCACCTCTTTTGCGCCAATCGAGCGAGACACTAAAGCGCCTAAAGCAATTGATAAGCCTATCCCAATGGACGTAGTGAAAAAGGAGATACTGCCCGCATAACCTACAGCAGCAGCAAGCTCATGCTCCCCCAATAAACTCAGGAAAAAGATATCCAGTAAATCCACGACAAATAAGGCAGAAATCCCTACCGCTGCGGTCGAACTCATCACTAGGATATGGCGTAATATGGGGCCTTCAACAAACTTGGCTTGCGTCATACGTGTCTTTTACCTACAAAAAATAAAAAGTGTTCGCCGAAGTCATCATGAAACGCCTTTATCAACGGGCACATCTAGACTATCTAACTCACATCCACAACGACTACAATACATGGCATCAATATCATGACCTGTCTTATGGCATTGATTACACGAGCGTAAATCTCGATGACGCCCTACTTCTTGGGATATCTCGGCGGTTAAAATCCCCGTTGGGATTGCGATAATCGAGTAACCAATCAGCATAGTAAAAGCCGCAATCGCCTGACCTAATCCGGTTTTCGGGGTAATGTCGCCGTAACCGACTGTAGTAATAGTCACAATTGTCCAGTACACAGATTTAGGGATTGAACTGAAACCATTATCAGGCCCTTCAACCACATACATTGCTGAACTCAGTACCATAACGATCAAACTGACCGAGAAGAAAAACAAAAAAACCTTACGACTCGACTGCATCATCGCCCTAAGTAGAACATTTCCTTCACTCAAATAACGCAGTAATTTGAGTACACGGAAAATCCTAAACAGCCTAAGTATCCGGATAACTAAGGTAAAGTTAGCACCAGGGATCAGCAACGCTAGATAACTTGGCAATACCGATAACAAATCCACTAAACCATAAAAGCTGCGAGCATATAACACAGGATGAGTCGCGCAGTACAAACGTAGGCCATATTCAATCGTAAAAATAATGGTAAATACCCATTCCAACACAGAAATAAGCTGGCCGTATTCGCGATGGAATATCTCTACTGTGTCGAGGAACACTAAGCCGACACTCAACACAATACACACCATGAGGGCGATATCAAAATAGCGGCCAGCGGGAGTATCAGTGCCAAAAATAATGGTACGTAATTGACGTTTTAACGGACTTTCGGATTCGATATTCTCAGACATAAAAGCTTTTACTTCCTTGCAACAAACTGACTAACACAGGGATTACAGCATAAATATGCCACGAGTCTGCCATGCAATTGCACCTAGCTCAAAATTATCTACTCACAGTAGGATAAAATTGCGGTATGATGCCGAAAAAAAGCCAACAACCTGTGTTTATTTTCGAGGACTCCATGCGCGCCACCCTACTTTCCACATTGACATCTCTCACTGTGACTATCGCGGCTCTCGTTTCACCCGAATTACATGCCTCTGGCATGGGTAAAGTGGATCTGGTGGTGATCACTAAATCCGAATCCAGTATGGCTTTATTACGCGATGGCAAAGTGCTCAAACAATATCGCATCGCCATGGGTGACCTACCCGCTGGACACAAATTAAAGGAAGGCGATCAACGCACACCACAGGGGCGTTATACCCTAGATTATAAAAAGCCAGATAGTGCTTATTATAAATCAATCCATATTTCCTATCCTAATGAAGAGGATAAACTCAGAGCCAAAGCCTTAGGCATTAGACCCGGAGGCATGATCATGATCCACGGCCAAAACCCTAAGTCGTCACTGCCGCCAGAACAAGCCCAGCAATACAACTGGACTGACGGCTGTATCGCGATTACCAACGCCGAAATGGATGAAGTGTGGAAAGTGGTCGATGAAGGAACGCCGATTGAGATTTGGCCTTAATCTTAGCCAATATCCAGATGGCAAAATGCTAAATAGATCATTGAACGATATCAAACACGCCCAGCTTAATGGGCGTTTTTATTTAACCTTTTAAAGCATGATGTTAGTTGTAATAGTCTCAGTCATTTACTTAAGGGATAAAACTAACGCCAATAGAAATGCCTTGGAGTATTTATGCCTAAATTCAACAAGCCTGTTGCGTCGCACAGTACAAACCTCAGCTATGAGCAATTAATCCAAGGCTGGCCAGCCTTCGAAGCACAGATTTTAGCCTTGCTTGAAACCTTAGACTTAGCAGATAAAGCACTGGTTTGCGACCATGTCGCGCTGCGCGTCAATTCCATCGCCAGTGCCGATGCCATGCGCGACGCCTTTAGCCGCATAGGTAAAATCATTTCAGACAACATCATCAATGGCCGTACGATTCTGATCATCGAGCTAGACACGCCACTCACACTCGGTCAATTTAGCATTGCCTGCGTCGAGCTTCCCTATCCTAGTGATAAAGTTTATCCACAGGAAGGCTGGGAGCACATAGAATTAGTTATTGATTCTAAAGCCAAAGATTGCGATACCTTGAGCCAAGATTTACTGGTCTTATGTCCAACACTCCGCCCTTTACTCAACCTAGGACTGAGTTCATTGCCGCAATCTGAGCAGACAGTTGAATCAGAGCAGTCAAGATTACCAGACTTGCCATCCCTTGCTGAGATTAAGGTCAAGATGAGCTCGCCCAAAGGCGATAAAGAACGTTTAGCCAATCCAACTATCGCCTTTAAACGCGGCAATGTGTGCATTAAAGTGCATCCCCATGGCATAAAAGTGGTCATCGCGAGCGAACAAGTATCTGAATGTTAAGTCAGGCTTAAACTCAAGCAGATAAAACTGAGCTTAGATTTTCATCTGCACTTGCCTTAGCTAAAACCTACGACAGTACCTGAGTTAACATCTGAGTTGATGACAATTTAATCAGATTCAATATTCTCGTTATTTTTAGGTTAGTTTTTTGGTGGTTTTGTCAAAAATCGCCAAAATTAAATCTAAAAAACAGCATATTTAGCGTAACTTAGGACATATAACTCGCAGATGCCATCAGGCACAAATTATCGTGTCCAGTAGATGGATGCTATGTGCAAACAGAGGATCGCCAATGAAGCCACACAAGAACGAAGCACAAATATTGAAGTTCGCCATGGAAATCGGCGTGGGCTATGCCAAAAAACGCGGATATGCAGACTTTGACAAAGGCATCTCACCCAAAGACAAAGTGGAATGCATTTACCGTTTATTGGTCACCGACAACTTAATCCAGCCACTGGCCAAAGATAAAGAAGATGGGCCAAACATGAAACACAAACTGATTTTATGGATCACCCGCCAACTGCCTGCTGATCATCCACTGTTGAAGTAATCTTTTTAGACGACTCGGTTAAAAATGATTATTGGCAAGCGGACATTTGAAGTTAGCCTAGAAAGAAACCAACTCACTAAGTGTTCACGATAAGGATCACCATTAAATGGCGCATCATTGCGCCATTTAAGTGAGCCAGAACTGGATATCGAACCTAGCCCTTTTTGGCCGCTTTGTTGGCTTTTTCATTCGCCAGCACTGTTGCCATTGGCGGCACTATGGTTGTAGGGTCGAGACGCATTTGATACCAGTTCACTCGCCAATCTAAGTGTGGACCATTTGCACGGCCTGTTGCGCCCACCTCTGCAACAGCTTGTCCTTGCTTAACCGCTTCACCCGCGTTGACGTACAGCTTACTCAAGTGCAAAAAACTCGAACTCACGCCATAACCATGGTCGATCACCATAGTCCCGCCCGAATAAAACATGTCAGGCACAGAAAGACTAATAACACCATCGGCGGGGGCGACCACTATAGTGCCAGTTTTCGCCGCCACATCCACCCCAAAGTGTGGATTACCGGGTACATCGTTATAGATACGCTGGCTACCGTAAACCCCTGAAATACGCCCCGTCAAAGGCCAAATAAACGCCTGTAAAAATGCAGTTTGCTCACTAAATGTTGCCCGCGCCGCTTTCACCTGCGCCGTGTCTTTCGCCGCTCTTTCCTGCGCGACAGGATCGGGCTTCATAATCTTCGAGCTAATGCCCTTTACACTTTGAATATCGTACTCTCGCTTGGTTAAGGTTAAAGGCTTAACCTCAGTCAAACCATCGGGATAAACCAAGGTTAGCTGCTGGCTCAATTCACCGTCGCGATCAAAACCAAAGGCAAAATGACCGTCAGGCGTGACCTTGATAGCTTCACCATTTAAGCTAATCTGAGTGCCCGCAGGCGCTTGACCCCGCATTAATGCGCCTTGCTCTAACTTACCCTGTAAACTCACCTCAGCTTGTACCTGAGGCGCAATGAGCACTAGGCCCAAAGTGAATAATGCCGATAAGCAGCGCACTGGATTTGAACTTAGGGGGGCTCCACCGTGAGATAAAAATTGCGATACTTTATTTCTCAACATCTTATTATTTTCCAGCATCTTAGTTTCCAATATCCTAGTTTCCAACATCTTCAAAAAATCCTTATCGATGGGCAATAGGGATCAAGACCCACTAAATACATTCATCGCGACACAAAACGCAGCCGAATTCAATCAATGCCACGTTAACCTAACGCACCATAAAAATCGATTCTGCAAACCCACATCCCTGTCGTAATCTCAGTTCAGCCTATGCTCAAAACACACAAAAAAGCCCCGATAATCTACCGAGGCCTATTAAATCCGTGATTAAAAGGTGAATAGTTTAAGTCCATTCACTTATATCAGCTCGTAGTGCCTATCCCTTAACGACGATCGCGCCCTTGCCAACACCTTCAAACGCCACCACTTTAAACTGATTTCCTGGCACTTTAGCGACTAATGTCGTGGCAATATAATCGGCTAACAACTCAACCGTCGTGTCGTGGGGAATTAAATCACAGCATTCCTTTGGCATTGCCAATTGGAAATCCCCTTGGGGGGCTTGGTAATGAAAACCATAGTGGCTGTCATCGGTTATCCGCGTTTGCGGCGAAAGATTAAGAGTCTTAACTGAAACCAAGTCCTCTTCACTGCCTAAATAAATATCATGCCAACGTTTGGCCCAATACTCATCCCACTTTGGTGCTGGGCTGCCATTTTCATAAACATGAATAGGACTACGATGCCCATGGGCGATACGCTGACAATTACCATCGTGTTTACGTAAACCATGGCTGTAATGGTAATAAGGCGTATCGAGGATTTCGTGTCTCAAGGTGAGCGTGATCCCTTCGACATTCTTAGGTAAAGCTTCGCGCAACGCTTTCTGTAAAAAGGCATTCACACTGGGAATATCAATCTCTTCGGTCGGCACTAAGGCAAAGGCTTGGGAAGGACAGGCCAAATGAATTTCACCTAACTGACTATCAAAATCCATCCATACTCTATCGCCCTGCTGTTGCCATCGCACACTGCTGCAGGCCGTAGGCACTAATAAACGATGATCGGCCACCGCATCTATGGTTTGCTTGATCGTGCGTTTGACTTTAGCAAAATCGAGCACCATGTTTTGCTCGTCTAATCCGCCCTCTAGCAGAACATCAACAATCCAACTCTCCCCCACCATGCCGCGCTTTGGGCACAAATAGGAAAAATCGATCACAGTTAAATCTTTGACAAACAATTGCATTAACGCTCCTCGGCAGAAAAACAGTCCGCCTATGTAATTTTATAGCACCGCTTGGCGATGGCCGAGCATGCTAACTTGAGGCACTCAACACGAGTTAACTCAACATGAATGGAGATTCTAATCAATTCCGTCTATTGTCGCGACAAATGAATCCACTCGGCCTAATATTTTGTATCAGATGTTTGTATCAGGTTTTCTAAAATCCAGCAATTAGACTCATTGCAACCATCAGGTACCGATAGGCAGAAAGCAACAATGCATCGACCTTGTCGATTAACAGATAAAACCTTAATAGAAATACCACTCAACCTAGCAAAATAACAACGTAAAAACAGCGAATTAGATCGCAAAAGCTTAATCCGCAACAGCGATAGACCCAATCGAAACAAAGCATTATCACTCAGCATTATTAACCGCTAGCATCCCTGTTAAACCATACAAAAACCAAGGTTATACAGGGAGAAATAAGATGACCAAACTTACATCTATCGCCATTTTCATCGCAGGTATGTTAGCCAGTACCCATGCTATCAGTGCAGAACCCATCGAAGTCATTACAGCAGCCAAGATCACTGAGCCTGAAAAAGTTGAATTAGGTAAAATGCTGTTCTTCGAACCCAGACTGTCTAAATCTGGTTTTATCTCTTGTAACTCTTGCCATAATTTATCCACTGGTGGTGTCGATGCTCTGCCAACGTCCATTGGTCATCATTGGCAGGAAGGCCCAATTAACTCGCCCACAGTGCTTAATGCCGACTTTATGCTGGCTCAATTTTGGGATGGTCGTGCCAGTGATTTGAAAGAACAAGCTGCGGGCCCTATCGCCAACCCGAAAGAGATGGGCTTTACCCATGAACTCGCAACTGAAACTATCGCCTCTATGCCCGCCTACCGAGCGCACTTCGCCAAGGTCTATGGCGATGAAAAAGTCACAATTGACCGTTTAACCGATGCGATTGCCACCTTTGAAAAAACCTTAGTAACCCCTAATAGCCCCTTCGATCAATATCTTCTGGGCAAGCAAGATGCCATCAGCACAAATGCCAAAGCGGGTTACCAACTCTTCAAGGATAAAGGTTGCGTGAGTTGCCATAACGGCCCCGCTGTCGGTGGAACCATGTATATGAAAATGGGACTCATCAAACCGTTCCACACCAATAACCCAGCAGAAGGTCGTAAGGGCGTCACTGGTAAAGAAGCTGATAAATATGTGTTTAAAGTGCCGACACTACGCAATATTGAACTCACCTACCCCTACTTCCATGATGGCAGCGTCTGGACCTTGGAAGAAGCGGTGAATACCATGGCAGACATTCAATTAGGGCAAAAACTCTCTGACCAAGAAGTGAAAGAAATGGTCGCCTTCCTTGAGTCCTTAACGGGCGAACAGCCGCAAATCACGCTACCTATTTTGCCACCATCGAATAAAGATACGCCACGTCCTGTGCCATTTAGTTCCAATAACTAACATAGGCAACGAGTCACTGACTAAGAAGTACTCACTTAGCTGTACTCACTTAGCATAGACACTAAGTCAGCGCGACTTAGCACTGCAAAAAGGCCGAGAGTAAAACTCTCGGCCTTTGGTTATTCGTTCGCTTAAAAAACGATGGATGAATTAAGTGCTATTCGCCTTTAAGACGACGATCAAGCTGATCTTTTAAGTTTGCTGGCACACCTTTGATTAAAATCGTGTCCGAGATGGGATCGTAAATCACCCGTTGACCTAAGTGGCCGCCATCAAAACTTAACGTTACGCCGCCACCTGTACCAGAAAACTTCTTCAATTGGCGCAGGGTCGATTTATCGGCCGGAAACTCTTCATCGAGATCATAACTGCCGCCACGGGCAAAATCATAGAAGGAGTCCATACCTTGATCGGCTAACTCATCGGCCAAGTCTTTGATCTCAATGTCAGCGCCTTCATCGAAACGCTCACTACAGTATTCAAACACTTTATTACGGCACTGCTGACGCTCGTCTTTCGTCAACTCACTACTGGCAACAAAATCTTCAACCGCATTCATTAAGGTTTTGTTTTGCGCCTTAGTGTTGACGCCTTCTACGCAGCCCATAAAGTCGAGGAAAAAGTCGGCGACTTTACGTCCCGCACGGCCACGGATAAAGGAGATGTACTTGCGAGAATCCTTATCGGCTTGCCACTCAGTTAAATCGATACGCGCCGCGAGTTGGATGTTATTTAAATCCAAATGGTTATTTTGCGACAGTTCCATATCGTCTAATACTGTCATTGACGACTTCGCACTTAATAAAGCCACAAACAAATAATCGCTGGTGATGCTGGTATAGCAAGACATCAACAGGAAACCGCCTTGACTGAAGTCGTACTTTGACAATTCTTCTTGCAGTAATTTACTGGCTTGACCGGAAAACTCCACAAACCCTAAATCACCGCCACGGTATTGAGTTAGCGCATTGGCAAAGGCGGGGTTCGCCTCACCGTCGTCACCATGGATACCAAAATAGCCAAAACCTTTACCGGCCTTTCCCGTATATGTCTGATGCAACTCGTCGAGCATCACCTCGACCGCCTGACCGTTCAGCAGAGGTTGAGGACGCAAACGGCAGCGTAATTGCCCCTGACTGTCCTGAGAAATCTCGTGAATAATTGCGTGTTCGATGTTAATACTCATAAGCCCTGATAGTGATACTGGGATAAATCCGCTATTATATGCCGCTAATCCATTCCAAAGTGAAACATTTTTTGATTATGGCAATCCAATCGAAATACTCAAACACCCAAGTTGAATCATTAATCGCCGAAATATTGGCTGTGTTAGAAAAGCATAAAGCACCGACTGACCTGAGCCTGATGGCATTGGGTAACTGCGTGACTAACCTGCTAGAACGTAAAGTGCCCAGCGAATCGCGCCAAGCCGTGGCCGAACAATTTGCAAAAGCACTCGCACAATCGGTTAAATCCCAGTAAGTTAACTGGGTAATAATCATCAAAAGAATATAAGATACAAGGCCTTTTAGGAATAAGCGGATCACTATGGTCGAGCGAAAAAAGCAAATGAGCCGCGATCGGGTTTCCCGGCTCATCAACTGGGGGCATTGGTTCGCCTTCTTCAATGGCTTATTAGCCATGATAGTCGGAAGCCGATACCTTGGCAGCGTGGGTTATCCAGAAACTTGGTATGGCTGGTTTTATCTGAGCGTCAGCACTATTGGTCAGTTTAGCTTTCTCGCCTTTATCGCCTATTTGATCTGCCTATTTCCACTAACCTTGATATTGCCCTATTCAAAGATATTAAGAGGTGTCGCGGCGGTGATCGCGACCCTAAGTCTTTGTATCTTATTGTACGATACCATTGTTTACGCCGATTACGGCATGCACTTGAGCCCCTTCGCCTTCGATTTAGCTTGGGCGGATCTCAATGCCCTGCTCCGTGGTACTTCTTATATCGTCACCCCGCTGGCCATCATCGCCATTGAACTGACCATGGCGAACTTTTTGTGGAAACGCATAGAGAAAATCCAAAAACTCAATTTAGGCAATAAAGTTATCACCTTAGTGTGTATCTGTTTTATCAGCAGCCACTTGATCCACATTTGGGCCGATGCCGCCGATATCACAGAAATTACCCGTTTCGACGATACTTATCCTTTATCTTATCCCGCGACTGCTCGCTCCTTTATGGAAAGTCACGGTATCGATGGTTCATACCAAGGCGATGACGTCAATCACAACACCAGTGTACTCAGCTATCCAGAGCAGCCACTCACCTGCCAGGCCGACACGAAAATCAACGTGTTGATGATTACCATCGACAGTTTGCGGGCGGATATGGTCGATGGTAAAAGCATGCCATTCCTACAACAATACACTGAAAATAATCAATCTTTTACCCAGCATTTCAGCGGCGGCAACCAATTTAGAACAGGCATGTTTTCGCTACTCTATGGCCTGCAAGGCAGTTATGGCGATGCGCGAATTTTTAATAGCACCAGTCCTTTACTGACCAGAAGTTTTCAACAAGCAGGCTATGAATTGGGGCTTTTCCTCCCTGAAACCAATCTCAATTTGCGTTCATCACAGGCGATGTTTAATGACTTTAATCCTGTCATAGCCAAAGAAACCAATGGCAGTGCCGATGCCGATTTGCACACAGTGGCCAGTTTTAACGAGTGGCACAGCATTCAACATAAACCTTGGTTTGCGCTCGTTAACTTAAAAGCGCCAGAAAATTTTGATACTCCCGTGGGTTTTCTGGGTATCGAAACAGTGAAAGCCAATACCGACCTTATGCCAGCGCAAAAAGTACTGTTTAATCAATATCGCCAATCTCTGTATTTTGTCGATCAACAACTCAAGGCGATGCTGGCCAATGTGTCCAACGACACCTTAGTGATTATCACTGGGGTCAATGGCAAAATGTTCACCAGCAATAGTGATGAAGCTAATCGCAACCTGTCACCACAGAGTGTCAAAGTGCCATTAGTGATCCACTGGCCGAATACGGGCGCTTCTAAGGTCAAATACCGCACCAGCCATTACGGCATTGCGCCGACTTTAATGACCCACGTGCTAGGTTGCACCAATAACACGACAGATTACAGCGCTGGCCGCAGCCTATTACAACCTGACAAAGAAACGTGGATCTATATAGGTGATAGCCGTATTTTTGCTATCTATCAAGAAGCAGAAGTGACAGTGATTGACCGCCACGGTAAATATCGTATTTACGATGAAAACTATGAACATAGGCTCAATAAAAAAATGAGCGCGCCTGAATTGATTGAAGTGATGCGTGAAGGTCGACGTTTCTATAACCACTGAACTTCATCATCTTAGTTAAGAAAGCCCCATTCCTACAGGATTGGGGCTTTTTTATTCCCTGGCGACTGGATGAATACGAAATGCACGAAGCTTGGATTTAACTGCGTGGGGGCTGCGTGGCCATTATCTTGAAGCTAGTCTCTTGTAGCTAGTCTCTAATGATGGACCTTACCAGCCACTAAAGCCAAAAGCCGCTATCTCTAGATAACGGCTTTTTAAGGCTTAGGCTTAAATCAACTCAAGTCACGCTACAATCAATCGGCTTTAACCGTAGAGTAGCGTGCTAACCAATGGGCGTAAGAAGCGGGTAATACCCAAGATGGGCGCGCAATTTTCAAGGTTTGCGCCGCTTGATATGGCCAATGTGGATTCGCTAAAAACGCTTTACCTATCATCACTAAATCCATTTGTTCATCTTCAATGGCCGCATTGGCTTGATGTGGATCATCCATACCCCAAGAAGTCGCAACGGGGAACCCCACTTCTTGACGAACCCGCGCTGCAATAGGCGCCAAAAATGCAGGACTCCATGGAATATTTGCCGTTGGGGTCGAGAAGCAAATGCTGACGTTCAGCATATCGAGCCCCGCTTGCTTAAATTGCTTCACCAAGGCTATCGATTCCGTCAGTGTTTCTTCATCTTTATGGTCGAATTCAATCACACCAAATCGCGCCGTTAAGGGTAAATGCGATGGCCAAACGTCTCTTACCGCGGCAATGGTTTCTAACAAAAAGCGTCCGCGTCCTTCCGCACTGCCACCGTATTGGTCGGTGCGTTGATTAGCATAGGTTGAAAAGAAGCTTTGGGCTAAATAACCGTGGGCGAAATGCAGTTCTAACCATTCAAATCCTGCCGCTAAAGCACGCTTTGCCGCCGCCACAAAGTCGGCTTTAACCCGCTCAATATCTTCAATTGTCATAGCGGTAGGCACTTTAGGTAAATTTGCCCCAAAGGCGACGGCTGATGGTGCAATCGGTTGCCAACCTCGCGCATCATCATCGGCAATATGGTCATCCCCTTCCCACGGGATATTGGCACTCGCTTTACGGCCTGCATGACCAATCTGAATGCCTGCAACAGCACCCGCATTTTTAATCGCACTAGCCACTTTTGCTAAGCCTTGTGCTTGTTCGTCATTCCATAACCCAAGGCATTTGGGGGTAATACGTCCTTCAGGAGAAACTGCAGTGGCTTCAACCACAACAAGACCGGCACCGCCACGGGCAAGGCTAGTGTAATGCACCTGATGCCAGTCGTTGATAAGTCCATCAGTGGCTTGATATTGGCACATGGGCGCAACGGCAATACGATTTTTGAGAGTAATGTCTTTAAGTTTAAAGGATGAAAATAGATCGGCCATGGTGTTTCCTGTGTCTATTAAGATCAAAAGGTATTTGAATACTGAATGACGACAGACTAGTCTTATCGTGCCATAATTAAAAGCACATACAGATTATAGATTTGATAAATTTTACTTATGATAAATCCACAGTGGTTACACACCTTTAGCGTGCTAGTCGAGAAAGGGAATTTCACCCGCACCGCCGAAGCCATAGGTATCACCCAAGCGGCCGTGAGTCAGCATATCAGTCGCTTAGAAGAAACCTACGGCACACTGTTTTTACGACGCACCCGCCAGCTTGAAATCACTCCCATTGGGGAAAACCTGCTGACCTACGTCAAAGAAGTTGAATGTGCGCAAAAGCGCTTACAGCAAAAACTGATCCATGATGACGCCAATGTCGGTGATATTAGCCTTATCACTCCAGGTAGCATTGGTTTAACGCTCTTTCCGCTATTAATCGAATTACAACAAGCCTTTCCGGCGTTAAGCATTCGCCACCGTTTTGCACCTGACAGTGAGATAGTGGCCTCAGTGTTGGCCAATGAACATGAAATCGGCATGGTCACCTTAAAACCTTCCGATCCTCGTATTCACAGCACACATTTTACCGAAGAGCCACTTGAACTTGTGGTACCGGCGAGCCATAAACAACATGAATGGACTGATTTACAACGGCTAGGGTTTATCTCCCATCCCGATGGTGAGGCTATGGCGACTCGGCTGCTTAGCCGTAAATATCCAACTCACCCCGGCATTCAAGAGATCCCCTGCAAGGGATTTACCAACCAAATCAGCCTCATTCTCGAACCTGTAGCAAAAGGGCTAGGATTTACGGTTATCCCGCAATACGCCCGCAAAGCCTTTGAACGACAAGAAGATATCTATGTTGTGGAATGTGGCAGCCAAGTTGTAGACACCATTTGGCTTATCCACCGCGCGGAATGGCCCTTGTCACGCAGAGCCCAAAAAGCGATTACATTTTTAAAGGGGAAAATATAAAACCCCCATTAAAAAATAGGGCTCGACACACACGTTGCCACACAGGAATAGTCAGCGTTAGCAACGGATACATAAGACTCAGAGGCTATTGATTGATATCCAATTCATTATGGATCAATACCACGCACTGAGAAGCAAACAGCATCTTTGGCCCTAAGCTGATCTTTTGCGCACCGAGTCGTTTCAAGGTATTAAAACTTTTCTTCGGCATAGGAATATGATCGGTCAGTAAAAAGCACGGATTACCCACAAATTCTTGCTCACGGATTGATGTACCCTTCTTATCCATCATAAACAATTGATAATCCACCGCGAGGTCCTGTACCAGCTTTTCAAAACTGGTGGTACTGACACTGATGCCCTCGTCAACAACACGGGTTTGCTCCTTCGTCATGCCCCGAGAAATATCTAAGGCTTTGGCAATTTTAGTGAGCAAAGCTTGCTCGTGAAAACCACCAATATGGCAAATATTTCGAGTATCGAAGCAGATAGTGCGGGAAAAATCATGGGTACTTTCTAGCACCAAATAAACGACAACATCGTTTCGATGGGACTGAGCCACAAAGATAGTGTTCATCAGGGTATGAGCTAAAATCTCGGTATGCGCCTCTTGGCCGACAGAAGCCAAAAACAACTGACTGTCAGTAGGTGCTGATCTTGCTCGTAAAACAAACGCGCGCATAGGTAAATGTCCTACTCAATAATGTCTTAAATGCTAAATGGCGGATGCATATAATTTGTGAAATTGACGATTTCGCCTTGAAAATTTTTGCCTTTTGCTGTGCCAAAGCCAGCCTAATCACTCGAACTTGAACCTTAGTCGCAAGCAGCGTTAGTCATATCGGCAGCGAAAACGTATAAAAAACAAAACCCGTATAGCAATGCTAACACGGGGTTTTGTTTAACTTAACTGCTGGTTATTTTAATGATTAAAACAAACTAACAATTAAGCATCTAATTTGATCGGTATGAGAAGATTCGAACCTCCGCCCCCTGACAATCTATAACAGTGAACCGTTTAATCATAACCTGCTAAATTTAAACATAAATCATGTAATTTTGCACGTTTTAATTACCTCAACAATTTATGTACAGTTACACGCAAATGCGATATCAAGGCTACAAGTACAACAAATTGAGCGTATTCAAACAAAATAACATCCCATTAGTTGTAATCAATATCGGATAACAACCAGTTGGATCTAGGGAATACCTACAATCCCTGCATTTTCCCGATTCAGCAATGTGCTCTGACTTAGTGACCGTACGTGCAGGAATCACTAAGCACGTCACCGTTCATATAGATAATTCCAGTATCAGGACATAGTTAAGGGGGGGCCTTAACTTGCCTTAACAGGCCAAGAAAGAACGAATATTGTTCCTCCACGACCCGATGGCTGGCAAACCACGTGGCCGCCGTGAGCTTCAGCAATTGTCTTAACCACTGCGAGACCGAGTCCACTGCCACCACTTTTTCGAGAGCGAGACGGATCAACTCGGCGAAATGCTTCGAATACGTAGCTTGCTGCCTCATCAGGGATACCAGGGCCTTCATCTTCGACGCAAAGATAATAGCTTGCCCCCGAGCGGTAAAATCGTACAGTCAAAGTGCCAGGTTCTGCATGCTGGCGCGCATTTTGAACTCGGTCAAAGTCAGATCCAGTGCCTGCTGCTGACCGTTACAGATTACGCTAGCCTCGTGACTGTCTAAGTCGATTTGGAACGGGCCGACGCGCAACATTTGGGTATTTATAGGCGTGTTAGTGCGATCGCGTCGCAATACCGCCTGCACCCTAGCCACCACCTCGGCCTATCGGCAAAAACGCTATCCTCATCGTCGAGTTCGCCCGCCAACTGCACGCCGAGGGCCATACGCTGATAGATGCTGCAGTGACCGCAGCACGCCTGCGTCTACGGCCAATTCTGATGACGTCACTGGCATTTACTCTCGGAGTGGTACCCTTAATGCTTGCGAGCGGCGCCAGCGCCGAAACTCAGCATGCAATCGGTACTGGCGTATTCGGTGGCATGCTCAGTGGTACCTTGCTGGCAATATTCTTCGTACCGGCGTTTTTTGTCTTTGTCATCGGCACACAAGAGCGCTTGAGTGCCTGGCTTGCGCGGCATAATACAGCCAAACAGCCTCAGGAAATGAGCTGACGCCTCGCTAATGCTCTGTAGGAGTTTCGTGACACGAGCCAACAGAGCACTAGCGCTAGCGCTAGTCAATATATCTGTCATCATTTAAAAAGCTGGAAATATAGGTTCAGTAATCACAATAGTTTCAGCTTATGAGGCACTTAATCAAGTCTGTGAACACTCCAATCAAATAGTAATGTAATGCCGAACTCGCCCACAGGGAACGATTAGCTTTATGGAAAAGTGAGTACTTTTAACCCATATACCACGCGATATAAAGAAGATGAAAACGATCGAAGAGTTAGCAAAATCCCTGATATCTAATTCTGCCGAAAAATAAAAAAAGAGAGGCTACATTAGCCTCTCAAAAAATAGCAGGGGAGTACTTTAACTCAAGCAATAATTTTATTCCTTATATTTACGATGAATAAAACTTGAGATGTTGTGAGAGACAATAACGAGTCTCTCACTGATTTAGCGTTACTTTGTATTTAGAGCATGTTTAGCAGCATTTGTCCCTGCGATTTTACCGAAAATCACAGTATCAGCGACAGCATTCCCCCCCAGTCGATTATACCCATGAACACCACCAGTCACCTCTCCCGCCGCAAATAAACCTTTAAGCGGTTGGCTTTGTATATCGAGTACTTCAGCTTTAGTGTCAATGGCAACTCCCCCCATAGTATGATGGATGCCAGGAGCAACTTTTACGGCATAATAAGGAGATTTTTCTATTGATAGCGGCATCTGCTCACGGTTAAATGCCTCATCTTTACCCTGTTTGAAATAATGGTTGTAGTTTGTGATAGTTTTGTCTAAAACACTTGGAGTCATTCCTGTTATTTTTGCAAGCTCTGCAACAGTATTGGCCTTTTCAAGCATTTCTAAATGATCATACCCCTGAACCATTTTAGCTTTTTTATATAATTCATTATCAAATACTAGCCAAGCATATTGTTCAGGCTGTTTTAGAATGGCATCGGAGGCTTTATCTCGAGTTGTTAATTCATTGATAAAGCGATCGCCTTCTTTATTAACCATTATGGCTCCGACACCTCGAACCGTTTCTGAAATTAATATACGGCTATCTTTTCCGACTGTTGGATGTGTCTGGATCCAATCAATATCAGTCATACTTGCACCGACTGCTTTAGCAAGTTCAATACCATCCCCAGTTGAAGTGATATTATTTGAACTTGTCATGCCTTTAAATGTAGGGCGATAAAAAGCAATCATTTCTTTGTTAAACCCATAACCACCTGTGGCTAAAACAACCGACTTAGCTGCAACCATATAGTGACCAGAGTGTTTACCGTGGATGACAACACCCACAATTTTTTGTTCATCATCAACAACCAATTTAACAACTTTGGAGTTGAGTCTTGTATCAACCCCTTCTTTATCCGATGCTTTTCTTAGTACATCAATAATATGTGGACCAACACTTAAACCACCAGATGGACGATGTGTTCTATCGACTCTAGCGCCGCCAGAGCGTTTTAAATCATCCATATTGGCGCCCAAAGATTCTAACCATTTAATGCCATCAGCCGATTGCTCCGCTAATATTTGTACCAATTTAGGGTCGTTAGCATATCGACCGCCTTTCATTGTATCTTCGACATACCATTCGATTTTATCATCGACTTTATGATCTTTTTGCTGAACTGTACCCACAGCATTATACCCGCCAGCGGCGAGCATAGAGTTACCACCACTAAATGGTGCTTTATCAAGCAATATAACGTTAGCCCCAGCCTTTTTAGCTGCAATCGCAGCATTAAATCCAGCACTACCGGCTCCAACAACAATCACATCCGTTGTTTCTTTAGGACCTGCAGCTATCGCTTTATTTATTGCTTCATTATCCCAACCTTTGTCCCACGGTTCTTTAGATTTGGCTTTATTAAAAGGCATGTCGAGCCCTTTAAATGAATGACATTCATTACAATATAACTTTGGTTGTTCATGTCCTTTATGACAAGACGTACAATTAATATCACCTAAGTGTGAAGAATGTGGGTCAATTTCTAGTTTGGGATTTGCTAGTTTTCCATAATCACCATGGCAGGATTTACATTGTTTATTTTCAAATGTCTCGCTATCGCTCACTTTATTGGGTGCTGTATGGCAGGTTTTACAACCATTAACATCTTTATGGAATGATGCTAAATCATTTTTATTATCAGCAGCCCATGATGACGCCGTTAAAATCGAACAGACAATAATACTCAAGTATTTTATCCTCATGCAATTCTCCAGTTTTTATTTTGGTAAGATTTGGCGTGATGATAGTTTCTTAATTTTTTTAAATAGTGACATTGAGCAATAAATTGAAATTATTAAATATAACTTAACACACTTTAAGTTATGCTTAACTCGATATTTTTGTTGATTAGATGTGATCTAAAGCGGAGATGTGTTTGCTTAAATCTCTAATATGGCATTGCTTTTACATTCTAAAAAGGTGATGTCGATGAAAAACACTAAATATATTGGTTTTAGTTTAATTTTAATTTGTTCAACTCCAGCTTTATCTGAGCCACTAGATTTTTATGGAAGACTGTGGCTTGGTGTGGCCAACTCAAGTAATGGTCTTTCTGGTAACGAAAAAGTTGATGGATTTTCCCTTGAAAATTATGCATCATATTTAGGCGTTAAAGGTGAGTATAGTGTATATGATAATTTTAGCTTGTTATATAAATTTGAAGCAGGGATAGAAAGCTTTGATAACGATGATTCTAATATTTTCAAACCGAGAAACTCATACTTAGGTTTTAAAACTAACTATGGTTCAGCTGTTTTCGGAAGAAATGATACCGTTTTTAAAAGTGCTGAAGGTAAAGTGGATTTATTTAATATTACCTCAAGCGATATGAATATGATCATTGCAGGTAACGATAGATTAGGCGATTCGGTAACATTAAATAGCGCTAAGGTCGCAGGTGTTACTATGGGTATTAGTTATGTTTTTGAAAAGGATTTTAATCAAAAAAATCCAGAACTTTCTGATAAACAAAACAATTATGCAATTAGTTTTTCCCTAGGCGATGCTGCATTTAAAAAGAATAGTCACTATATTTCAATAGCCTATGCTGATGGATTGAACCAGTTAGAGGCAACAAGACTGGTGGGTGGTGTTGCTATTTCATCCGTAAAATTGGGGGCTATGTACCAGCGCTCTGAGTCAAGTATTTATGATAATATTAAAGGTAACTCCTACCTGTTAAGTATGGTTGTTCCTATTAATAAATATGATATAAAATTTCAATATTTAAAAGATGATGCTGGGCTGGGTAAAGTGACAAAAAATGCCGGAGCAGATCTAAAAACACTAAGAGAGAGTGATGCAAGTCAATATTCAGTAGGCGTTGATTTTAAGGCTCAAAAGGATTTGACTTTTGGAGTAGGTATTTCCTATTTTGATGGTGATTATACTGACGCCAAAGGACATACTGAGTTTGATGATACTCTCATTTTTGTATCTACAAGATATCTATTTTAACCTCTATAGATAAAGCGGCTAAATAGCCGCTTTATAAAAATCAGATATTTATCATGTTAATTATTTATCGTTTTAAACTATTATACTGCTAGTATAATTGATTTTCCCCTCGCGGAGCATTTGATGCGGATAACATTAAGACAATTGATGATCTTTAAAGCCATACATTCTGAGAGGCAGATCTCAAAAGCGGCAAAAGTGCTTCATATGTCAACGCCTGCTGTAAGTATGGCACTTAAAGAATTAGAAGGGTCTTTAGGCTGCAGATTATTTGAGCGAGTGGCGGGAGGTTTGGTTGTAAATGCGCATGGAGAAATAATATTACCTTATGCTAATGAAATGCTATCCAAGGGAAAAGAGTTAGAAAATATATTTTCATTCCCTGAGCATGGCATTAAGGGGACGTTAACCATTGGGAGCAGTAAGACTGCTGGTAACTATGTATTATCTAAAAAAATTCCATTATTTAAGAACCAATATCCCGATGTAAAAATAAAACTAGTCATTGATAATAGTTTAATTATTGAAAAAATGGTTTCAGAAAAAGAACTAGACTTAGGCTTTATTGATGCTAAACCCGCGAGTAAAAATCTCATTTGTGAGCATTGGTTACAAGATAATCTTTGCATTGTGAGTGGCGTAACTCATCCTGCTGCGAATGGTTTAAATACAAAATCTTGGCTTAGTGAACAATTGTGGATATTCGACCATGAATCATCGTTCTCTCGAATTCGTGCAATTCAGTTATTAAAAAGCTTAAATATTCACGTTCGTGATGAAATCTGCATGTCAACCATTGGTTCAATTAAAAGGGCAATTGGAACAGGTATAGGTTTGAGTGTATTACCCCTGTTAGCGATTGACGCTGAATTAGCAAGAAAAGACCTTATTTTATTATCTGTGGATGGATGGGATTATAAACGAACTTATTGGTCAATTCAGCGTGAAGGAGAAGAATTATCTGCATTAAGCATGAGTTTCCTAGCCTTTAGTAAGCTACTGTAAAATATAATAATGTATACCAGCTATTCTTACTAGGTGAATTAAATTGATATCATCAGATCTTGGAATAGGATTTTTTTTAGTCTTTTTACTATGTACTTTATTTTATACACACACATCCTCTATTACACTTTTTAAGCAATTTTATCGTATTTTTCCACTGATGCTAATGTGCTACACCTTACCAGCCATCTTTAGCTCGCTAAATATTATTGATGCAAGTAATAGTCAACTTAGCGAAATGGCAAAAACACACTTAATGCCCGGTTGTTTATTTTTGTTGATTTTAGGTACCGATTTCTTTGCTCTCAGTTTAGTGGGAAAAAAACTTCTCGGCATGTACGTGCTAGGTGCTGTGAGCATCTGTATTGGTGGTCCATTAAGCCTATGGTTAGGCTCTATATTTTTTCCGAATGAACTCGTCTGGCAGGGAGATGATGCTGCTTGGAAAGGCATGTCAACACTGATGGCAAACTGGCTTGGCGGAACCGCCAATCAATTGGCTGTAAAAGAAATCCACAGTGTCGGTGATGCCGTATTTGCGGTAATGATGGCTATTAATATTCTTTTTTCCGGTATATGGATGGTTATATTACTTTTCATTGCAGAACGCCAAGATAAAATCGATGATTTCCTGAAAGCTGATAAAAGCTATAGACCGATATTTTGCACTGACATCAAACGTAAAGTGATAGGAAAACAAACAAGCTATTATTGGATCCTGATATTGAGCTTGACTTTTTTCATTGTAATTCTCTTTAGTGAAAAATTATCATCCTTCCTTGCAACAAGAATCGCTAATAGTTTCCCACACTTATTTAAATACAATCTTACTTCTGAATTTTTTTGGTCAGTATTAATTGCAACTTTTTTAGGATTATTATTTTCATTAACAAATGCAAGACATGTGTTAGTCAAGAAAACTCAGCAGGCAGCTCTTTTTTTTATCTATATCATGATAATGTTGATGGGGTTGAACTTTGATATTAGCGCATTGAGCGCCGCGCCCTATTACGTTTGTATCGCTCTTATTTGGTTCTCTATACACATTATTATCTTATTTATTTTTACTGTATTTTTTCGATTACCTATCATGTACTTCGCGATCGCGAGTCAGTGTAATATTGGTGGTGCGGCTTCTGCACCAGTTATCGCCAGCGCTTTTCACCCAAGGCTGGTTTCCGCTGCTTTATTGATGGCAGTTTGGGGTTATACTTGGGCGTCTTTGTTGGCATGGTATTTTGGTTTTTTAATGCAGTTTATTCAACCATAAGATGGGAACAAAAAGTGTGTCCAACTAATTTTTTTGCTCCCAATAAATGCCACTCCTGAATCTTCAAAGCACTACCCAAAGCTTTCAGCAAATTTCTATTTAACGATACAACTTATCCATTACCCCCCCAATCAATCAAACCTCGGGGTGATTCAACACTGGGATAAAGTCGCAGCTACGCGCAGCCTGCCCATATTTGTTATGTTTTTTCATGATTCAAGCTAGGACACTTTACCATGCATATAACGAAGTCTTTTGGCATGCTTAAATAGAACTTAAAAATCGCATAAAAATAAAAAAGCCTGCAAACGATTAAGTTTGCAGGCTTTTTAACTCTTATAAAAAGAGGAATTTGGTCGGTATGAGAGGATTCGAACCTCCGACCCCTGACACCCCATGACAGTGCGCTACCGGGCTGCGCTACATACCGAATTTTTAAGTATATTGCATACCTGTGCTGACTTAGCTAAATATAGTTTAGCAATAATCTTTACGGCTTTTGCTCAATTACTTATCACCTAAGATACTGTTTATGGGGTTTATCTTAAGCGAGCCAGAACTGTAGCAATTGCCTCGCAACTGCGCAAGGGCTTCATTACATCTCTTTGATCAACTGCTTAGTTTATGTTCTGAATGACACAATTTTCGTCGATAATGATTGATCGATACTGATTACGTCCATACTCAAACAGGATTTAGCTGCAGAACAGACATAATGACACCCGTTTACTAAATCATCATTCAATGCGAGTGCATATGGGCGAGTCGGTACTCATCCATGCGCTCGAGTAGATATGGGAAAAAGGGATTCCATTTCTGTCGTAACATTTCAGATGCTGACACACTATACAAGCCGCGCTCCCCCCGCGAAGCTGAGGCACCAATTTGGATCCGATGTAAATCAGGCTGAATAACAGCGCCATAGAGGCCATCATCCACACCAAAGGGGAGCGCAACATGGGATAAAGAATACACACCTGCTGGCCAATACAAATCTAATGCACGCGCTTGTTCCTTGCCTTCTGTGACCACGTTACCCAGCGCATCTAAACCAAAGCTGCGCGCCTGAACCTGCGTGGTTTCATTACTGATATTTTCCACCACAGTGCCGCGATAATGTAACTCAGGGTTATTAATGTTCGCCAATAAGCCCGCAAGCGGATCATTGGATACCATCTTGGCATTCACATCGAGTCGGTTCATATCAAACAGCACTAGCTCATGACCTTTTTCTGGCAATGTTTGATACAGATTATTCACCACCGCCGCGGTTGAAACGGTTGCATCCACTACCGACTGAAAGGTGAGTATCGACGGAACTTGCGCCCGTTGCTTCGGCGTTAATCCTGCCAATAAACCTTGGTTACGCAGGGCTAATTGATAAACTACATCGCCCGCATTAACCGCAAAAGAGGTGTATTTAAAGGGATCGTACTCAACTTGAATACTGTTCCATTGCAGTTTATCCAGCTCCAACAATCGTCCTATCCAACTCTGCCAGCGTGCAGCCGCCGCAGATGGCGCTAGCCCTATCGCGGGAGAGATAA
This sequence comes from Shewanella sp. SM55, assembly GCF_025654025.1. NCBI lineage: Bacteria > Pseudomonadati > Pseudomonadota > Gammaproteobacteria > Alteromonadales > Shewanellaceae > Shewanella > Shewanella sp. SM55. Next base: position 148,878 of record NZ_JAKKRS010000004.1, read on the forward strand.
AAATCATTCCATCATAATCAGGGGCTTTATCATGGCTTATACGTTCTAACTCATGGTTCAGCGCGACGGCAGCACCCGTCGAAAAAGCCACCACAAATAACGGTTTATCTTTCAGAGTTTGCCGCATATGCGCTGTGGCTAAATTCACTGCTGTGGCCAGATCTTGCCAATAAAGCTCAGTCAATCCACTTGGAATCGTGCCATGTCCTGGCAATCTTAAACCGAGCACATGGGCTTTACCTTTAAAGTGTACTGCCACATTGGATAGAGCATAAGGCGAATCCGACATACCGTGGAGCAGTAATACTCCAAATTCGGCATTAGCCACAGGCCATTCATAACTGCGATTCCAATTTTGTGGCCAGTGAGCAGGATCGGATAAGCTATTTTTGACATAGCGGTTCACGGGAGATAGTTCAGAGGCAGGAATCTTCTGTACAACTTTGCGCTCAACTTCGGCGAATAAGCGGTCTTCTAGCGCTAAGTACTCATTAAAATTGGCAAGTTTGGTATTGTAATGGAACTCATTTTTTAGCTCAACCGTATGCCAAAGTGACAGCTCAGGGCGCGCATTAAGAAAATAGATCCCTGTCGCGAGTAACGCCACCACTATGCCAATACTCGCATACACTGCAGCTAAAAATAGGTGTTTTGTCGAACCTATGATGATAGCCTTCATCGCTGTTCCTATATGAAGATAAAATGTGCAACTAGATTATACGGGTAGATAAAAACATCCTTCAAACGTTTTACCGCGATAAAAACCACTTAAACAGTACAATTTAATCACTCCAATTTAGTCACTTCAATTTAGTCACCCCAATTTACTCATCTCGCAATTTTATTAACTGCATAGGCCTTAATCGGGTTAGGATCGAAAATAGTCTTATGCCAACGAAACTTATACACTCTCGATGATAATCGGTAATCCACACGCTAGCTTCGCCTACTATCTTCCTACTGCGCCGCTGGTACCTGAGAGCTGGCATTACACTCAGCCAGATGCTGTCGCGACTCTTATAGCTCTCAATGGCAATCATTGGCGTAAGATCTTCACTATTATGGCAAAAGTCAGCGCGGTTGGAGAAGATTGGCGCAGCTATCGTGACCAAGTGTTACTTAAGCAAAATGAACTGCTCTGCATAGGCGCTATAGAGCTGATGGCAAATTCTAAGATTCATCTCATTGCGGGGCAAGTAGCTGCAAATGCTTTAGGGCTCACCATGTCCGTGAACGATTCCGGTGCGCAGCATTTAACTGCCCAAAATAAATCCATAACCGCACTTAAGCTGCCATCTTCGCCAGGACAGCATTGTGTACTCACGCCCTATTTGGATTATCGCCAATACCCAAACCAACTGATCGCCCTGACACGCCAACACTTAGCAACGCCAGAGCCCCAACACAGTGAATAATCCCATTATGATTGTGGTAACGGCTGTCACCACAGCATTAGTCACCAAATAACAAAGGCATAAAAAAGCACTCGTGAACAGAGTTCAAACGAGTGCATATTCAAGGACGATTCAGGGTTAGTCGTAAATGGTTGGAATAGGCTGACGTTTATGCTGCGTCGCCTTATAAATACCAATCAACTTGTCTTCAACCGCCTTGCCGACGTCTTTACCCTCAAGGAAATCATCGATTTGCGCATAGGTTAAGCCAAGCGCGACTTCATCTTCGAGTAACGGTTTATTGTCTTCTAAATCCGCGGTCGGCGCTTTATAGACTAACGATTCTGGCGCGCCAAGATACGCGGCGAGTTGGCGAACTTGGCGTTTGTTAAGACCAAATAATGGCGCTAAATCGCAGGCACCATCGCCCCATTTAGTGTAAAAACCTGTGATATTTTCGGCGCTGTGATCTGTCCCCACCACAAGCCCGCCTACGAGTCCGGCGAGTTCATACTGGGCGATCATCCGCATACGGGCTTTAACGTTACCCTTCACAAAATCCACTTTCGCCACATCGGGCAAAGGCAATCCAGCTTCGACTAACGCGGCAACGGTAGCGCTGTGCACGCCATCAACACCTTGATGCACATTCACAGTGACCAACTTAGAGGGCTGAATAAACTGACAGGCTAATTGCGCCTCATGCTCATCTTTTTGGATCTGATAGGGTAATCGCACAGCGATAAACTGGTAACCGCCTTGGCCATTTTCTTGGTTTAAACTGTCCACCGCCAACTGACACAAACGCCCAGCAGTAGAAGAATCCACCCCACCGCTGATCCCTAATACCAATGCCTTGCTACGCGCTTCTTTTAGTTTGGTTTTAATAAACGCGACACGACGTTGCACTTCGAACTCAGGCTCTATGGCCGTGAGTACCTTCATTTCTCTTAAGATTTGCGCTTTCACCGAAAATTCCACCTTAAATTATCGCTGTATTTGGACTACCTGAACCCGACTAACGTTAACATTTATTCGCAACTGCCTGTAGTTAAAATTAATGCTTAGTTAATTGATTATTGATAAACGCCATAAAAATAAGGGCAACAACGGTTTGCCGTTATTGCCCTAACGTAAATCAGTCAGCTTAATACCAATACAGCTACCGACTTATCTTTCCCAGTAGGATTCTTCTAAGCTGTCTTCGCGCTCAGGTAAACCGCGGGATAAACGCGGGCTATGCTGAGCTAAGACTTCATAGGCGACGCGGTTAGCATACTTACACACTTGAGAGAACGAAGAATAACACAGGCCATCGCGCTTATGTTTACTTGAGCCTGGCACGTTAGTCTTGTGGAAAGTATTGGCCGCCAGATCGTGCAATAACGCCGATAATGCGCCATCGCCAGCGCCATTAGTGTTACCGATTTTTTCAGGGCCGCCCATGTAAGGTGAAATGTGGGCAAAGACTTTGATTGGTGTTTCACAGTCACTTTTAAGCTTTGGACGGGAGAATTCATAACGATTAAATTCAGGGATAGCACCCGGCAACAGCGTGTGAGTCGTTTCGCGTTTTTCTGAGTCCTCGGTATAACCCGCAGTATAAAGCCCGATTGGACCCGCTGTGGTTAATACCATGTCGCACCATTCCAAGGCTTTTTCACTGGCAAGCAGAGGATCCCGTGAACCCGTTAAGGCTTCACCTTCGTCTTCATTCATCGCCAAAATGGTGACATGTTCTTTGATGAAGTTTTGCCACCATTGTGGATCTTCTTCAATCAAGAAACGCGTGCCTAAGGTTAATACCACGGGAACTTCGGCGGCTTTTGCATATTCGATAGCGCACATGGCCGCATCGGTAATACGGTCGCCATCACTGGCGCGCATCAAATACGCGGTCAACACTAAGGCTGAACTGCCCTGCACCACGTCTTTATCGATAAATTCAGGTGTGAGTTTATCCATAGCGCCTTTGCTGATCGCAAATGTTCGCTCGCCGCACTCAGAAATCAGGGTAAAACAGCGACCGATAGGACCATCTACAGGTTGTAGAAAGTTAAGGTCGACTTTAGAAGAGGTATTACATAAATAGCGGTAGGCGTAACTGCCCACTTCGATATTCTGACTCATTACCCCAAACAGCACTGAACGGTCATCGGCCAGAATAGAATAATTGTGCACTGTGTTGCCAATCGTGCCACCAGCAAATTCATCGCTAATCAAACCATGAATTTTTAACTCAGTGTAGAGTCTGTGGGCCTGTTCATCATTGATCAAGGTAGAATTGCCTTTGGGCAAGCCATAACGGCTCAGCAATTCGTCTTCCACTTTCGCTTCGATATCCACTAAGGTTTGATCAATACCGCTGATATAGGTCGCATACGGCTGAGGCTGTTGAGTCAGCTGTTCAAGCAGCGGATCTCGGGTCTTAACCGGAAAATAATGTTTAGATTTACGCTGACCGGGAAACTTCATAGTGGCTCTCTTTTCCTGGCATCCATGCTAATTGGCGTCTGCCGAGGCGGTCAAGCCAAGCAGCATCCTAAAAATATTGAGTCTAGGCTAGCGAGACAAAAAAACCACCCCTTAGCCGGAAGGGCGCAGATTCTATCACAAAATCAGTTCGAAGCCAGTGCTCCTATACCCAAGATACCGCTTGTTCTTGGATTAATTGCCGTAATAATTCAATGTGTAACTCATCGTCGTTCAAACAAGGGATAAACCGATAGTCGCTGCCACCCGCATGTAAAAAGGTTTCCTTAGCACCAATGGAGATTTCTTCTAAGGTTTCGAGGCAATCGGTCGCAAACGCAGGGCAAATCACATCGACACTTTTGATCCCTTGCGCAGGTAACTCGGCCAGTAATTTATCGGCGTAGGGCGTTAACCATTCTTCGCGGCCAAAGCGCGATTGGAAGCACACTTGCCATTGCGACTCGCTCAGCTCAAGTTTTTGCGCCAACAGTTTAGCCGTGACAAAACACTGCTCGCGGTATGGATCGCCTTCTTTCACATAACGCAGTGGAATACCATGAAATGACAAGAGCAACTTGTCGGCCTGCCCATGGGTTTTCCAGTGGCGCGTCACACTGTGTGCCAGCGCAGCAATATAAGCGCTATGGTCAAAATAGTCTTTATTAAAGCGAACCTGCGGCATGTCACGCACGGTTTTAAGATAACGGGCAACGGCATCGAACACACTTGCCACCGTCGAGCAGGAATATTGGGGATACAAAGGCAGCACAATAATACGCTCTGCTCCTTGATCTTTCAGGCGTTCAAATCCCGCATCGATGGAGGGATTGCCGTAACTCATACCCAGTTCAACCGGAATGGTCTGGTTAAAGGTTGCGCTTAAGTCCACCGCCAACTTTTGTGCTTGGCGTGCACTTATCACCATCAAGGGCGAGCCTTCCGGCGTCCACACGCTTTGGTAAAGTTTCGCGACTTTAGCCGGACGGGTGTTGAGAATAATACCGTTCAGCAGCGGTTGCCAAATCCACGGCGATAAATCGACGACACGCGGATCACTTAAAAACTGCCTTAAAAAGCGTTTAACGGCCTTAGGACTAGGTTGATCAGGCGTGCCGAGGTTAACCAATAACACACCAAAAGCAGGGGAAGGATTCAACGTTAGGCTCATGGTTAATGAAGTTCACTTGGAGGCTAACATTGCGATACCCATAAAAAAAGCCTGCATGGGCAGGCTTTTTCTTAATATGAGAACTTGTTCTCGTAAATTAACCTTTATTCGGTTATTTCAACACTCTAGCTAACTGCTCACTCACGGCCGCAACCGATTGAGTACCGTCAAACTTGTTGTATTGAGTTTGGCCAGCGGCAGCCACTTTACCGTAGTATTCAACCAGCGGCTTAGTTTGCTCGTGATAGATCGCGAGGCGTTTACGCACTGTGCTTTCTTCATCATCTGGACGAATAGCTAAATCTTCGCCCGTCACGTCGTCTTTACCTTCCACTTTAGGTGGATTAAAAACCACATGGTAAACACGGCCAGAACCTGGGTGAACACGGCGACCGCTCATTCGCTTAACGATTTCTTCGTCTGGCACGTCGATTTCAATCACGTGATCAATGCTAATACCGTTTGCTGCCATCGCATCCGCCTGTGGGATGGTACGTGGGAAACCGTCTAACAAGAAACCTTTAACACAGTCTTCCTGTGCGATACGCTCTTTAACCAGACCGATGATCAGATCATCAGAAACCAGTTGGCCTGCATCCATCACTTTTTTCGCTTCCAAACCCAGTGGAGTACCCGCTTTTACCGCGGCACGTAACATATCACCAGTGGAAATTTGTGGGATACCATACTGTTCCATAATGAACTGGGCCTGGGTACCTTTACCGGCACCTGGGGCGCCCAATAGGATAATGCGCATCTCAAGAGTCCTCTTTTCGCATTGATATTCTTCTTAGGGCGGCGATCTTCGCACATCTGGCCGCCATTGAGAAGGGTTTTAGCTTCGACTTTAGCCTCAGAAACCGCAAATAAACTGCGGTTACTAAGCGATTTTTTTCATTAATAGAGCAAAGTATAGAGCTTACGGCGGTATTTATTGGCTATGGGATTACCTTGGCCAAGTGCCGTTAATACTTCCATAAATACTTGTTTTACTGTGCCATTTTCAGCACCTAAATCTTTACTGAGCACACCGAATAACAGTTCTAATGCTTCATCATCGCGGTGGGCGGCATGCAATGCCTTACTCAGCTCGAGTAATAACACTAAATCTGTTGGATTTTGCTCAAACTTTTGCTGCAAATCGCGAATTTCAGGGGTATCCGCCGCATCTAAGGCAAGTGCGAGCTTAGCTTTTAAACTCTGGTAGTAACCATCTTGGTCAGCAAGCCCTACCTTCTCAAGCATGGCTTGTGCTAACACTAATTCGCCCTGCATAAGATACACATCGGCAAGCACTAGACTCACCTCACCCGCTTGATTTGACCCCGCATGCGCGTCTTTAAGCAACACAGCCGCTGTAGCAAGATCTTCTGCACTTACTTGACTCAAGGCGAGCAATGCTTTGGCCTGTTCTAACTGTAACTGCCACATAGGTGGTAAATATTTATCCAGCATAGCCGTGACTTGCGCAGCATCTTGCAGGCCAGCAAAACCATCGACAGGCTGACCTTTATCCAATACTAACGTGGTCGGTAGACTTTGAATGCGAAAGTAATTGGCGATTTCTAATTCGGCTTCACAGTCGACTTTAGCGAGCACGAATCGACCCGCATTTTGCGCGGCAATTTGCTCTAAGGTATGCAGCATAGCCACACTTTGTTCCTGCGGCTGTGCCCAAAATGCTAACACCACGATCTGTTGCATCGAGGCGTCAACCACTTGCTGAATATTGTCTTTAGTCAGGCTAAGGATATTGTCCATAGTATTCCCTTAACGTTTAAGGCCTCAATCATAGGAGGCCTTATTCTTTTAAAACTAAGTGTTAGCACTCAGTTTCAACGCGCTATTTTAAAATCGTTGTCTTAACAGCTTGTGTTATCGCTAATGAATTGAGTGACAGGCTAGGCGCAAACCACTCTTCCTGCACTAGAAACAATATCGGGGCCGTTCAAAGAAGGGCCCCGATAGTCATTTACTTCATGTTAGCCAGTAACATTTGGTTCATCAGCTTGATAAAGGCCGATGGGTCCGCAAGGCTGCCTTTTTCAGATAATTGCGCCTGTTGCAGCAGCAGATTTGACCAATCCGCGAAGGCGGCTTCATCTTGAAGATCATTTAAGCGCGATACTAATGGGTGCGCTGGGTTGATCTCAAATGTCGGCTTCACTTCTGGCACAGGTTGACCCGCAGCTTGCATCAGCTTAATCATCTGAGTCGACATTTCGCCTTCACCCGCCACCACACAGGCTGGGGTGTCAGTTAAGCGTGACGTGACTTTCACATCCGCAACGGTTGAGCCTAATGCCGCTTTAATGCGTTCAACTAAAGCTACCGATTCTTGCTCAAGCTTTTCTTGCGCTTCTTTTTCAGATGCATCTTCCAGCTCGCCAAGTTCTAAATCACCACGGGTCACTGAGTGCAGTTGTTTCTCTTTGTACTCAGTTAAGTGGTTGATTAGCCACTCGTCGATACGCTCTGACATCAGTAAGACTTCAATGCCTTTCTTACGTAACAACTCTAAATGTGGGCTGTTAGCGGCGGCTTCATGGCTGTCGGCAACAATGTAATAAATCTTAGTTTGGCCTTCTTTCATGCGGCTGATGTAGTCATCAAGTGACACAGTCGGCGCAGCACTGCCTGTGTGGGTCGATGCAAAACGCAATAAGCCCGCGATACGTTCACGGTTAGCGAAATCTTCCGCAGGTCCTTCTTTCAGCACTTGACCAAATTCAGCCCAGAACTGTTGATATTTTTCCGCATCGTCTTTCGCCAGTTTTTCCAGCATGCCAAGCACACGTTTGGTGATACCAGTACGCATCGCTTTGGTCACGTGGTTATCCTGCAGAATTTCGCGGGATACGTTCAGCGGCAGATCGTTTGAGTCAATTAAGCCCTGCACGAAGCGCAGATAAGATGGCATAAATTGCTCAGCGTCATCCATGATGAACACACGTTGCACAAACAGTTTTAGGCCGTGTTTACGGTCGCGATTCCACATATCCCAAGGCGCTTTTGCAGGAATATACAATAGGTTAGTGTATTCTTGCTTACCTTCTACCCGATTATGACTCCACAGTAGTGCATCGGTATAATCGTGGGAAATGTGTTTGTAAAACTCTTGATACTCTTCGTCACTGATGTCAGCTTTATTGCGCATCCACAAAGCCGTGGCTTTGTTCATGACTTTCCATTGACCTTCGGTCGCAGGAATTTTTTCGCCATCAGGACCATCACGCTCTGGCGAGCCTTCTTGCCACATTTCGACTGGCACAGAGATATGATCTGAGTATTTAGTGATGATCGAACGCAGGCGCCAATCATCGGCAAATTCTTTTTCTTCGTCACGCAGGTGCAGCGTAATTTCAGTACCACGGCTCGCCTTGGTGATGGTATCAACGGTAAAGTTACCCTCGCCTTCTGATTCCCACAATACGGCTTCATCGGCCTTATGACCGGCAGCGCGAGTGCGAACAGTGACTTTCTTCGCCACGATAAAGGCTGAATAGAAACCGACACCGAACTGACCGATTAACTGTGAATCCTTTGAGGATTCGCCCGATAGATTCTTAAAGAAATCAGCGGTGCCTGATTTTGCGATTGTGCCTAAATGCTCAATCACGCCGTCGCGGGTCATACCCACGCCGTTATCTTCGATGGTCACAGTGCCTTTTTCTTTATCGGCACTGATACGGACTCGCAGTTCACCGTCGCCTTCATAGAGTGCGTCATTGGTCAACGCCAGATAACGCAGCTTGTCCGCCGCATCCGCAGCGTTGGAGACCAGTTCACGCAAGAAAATTTCTTTGTTGGAATACAAAGAATGGATCATCAAATGCAACAGCTGTTTGACTTCTGTTTGAAAACCATGAGTTTCTTGTTGTGACATGAAATTTTCCTTTATTTGTTACGCAATTTGGTAAAAGTAACGCTTAGTGTTTACTAAATGGGGCTCCAAATTTGCTTTTCAAGGGCAAGGGCTAAAACGAGGTTCGAATGGCGAAAAATAAGGCGCTTGATGAATACCAAGCGCCTATATATGTGGACTTTCGTGTGCTTTCAACATCAGCCGGTGTTAGGCGCTAGTCTTGGGCTAATTCTTTTTCTAACTGTTGGGCGATGGCTTCGGGCGATCCGCTGTTGCGGGCAAAGAGTCCATAAGCGGCGGGGATCACGAAGATAGTGAATAGGGTTGCCAGTAAAATCCCCGACAACACCACTACACCAATCACAAAACGAGTTTCAGCACCCGCGCCTACCGCCAATACCAATGGCACGGCACCAGCGGCAGTGGTGATCCCTGTCATTAAGATAGGTCGTAACCGCTGCGCTGACGCTTGGATAATGGCCTTATCAAAATCAACGCCTTTATCCCGCAATTGGTTAGCAAACTCGACAATCAAGATGCCATTTTTCGCGGCTAACCCGACCAGCATAATAATGCCTATCTGACTGTAAATATTAAGACTCTGCCCCGTAAGCCACAAACCAATTAAGGCGCCGACGGTAGCCAGCGGCACAGTAAGCATGATCACCACAGGGTGGATATAACTCTCAAACTGCGCCGCGAGCACGAGGAATACAATCCCCAGTGCAAGGATGAATACGAAGTACATAGAGCTACCCGACTCTTGATAATCGAGGGATTGGCCCTTGTAGCTAATCACCGCTTCCGCTGGCAAATAGGTACGCGCCAATTGATTCATATAATCAAGGGCTTCACCTAAGCTATAACCATCTTCCAAACTGGCTTCTATGGTGATCGCGCGCATGCGATTATAGCGATTAAGCGAACTGGCGTCGGCAAACTCCTCCACAGTCACTAAGTTAGACAGCGGAATAAGCTCCTGACTGCGCTCGGAACGAACATAGATATTTTGCAGATCCGCCGCAGTATTTTGATTATCGCGCTCGCCTTCAACGATCACATCGTATTCTTCACCGTCACGCATAAACGTCGTCACTAAGCGTGAGCCCAGCATGGATTCCAACGTACGGCCAATGTTTGAAATCGACACTCCAAGGCTCGCGGCTCTATCTCTGTCAATGACGACACGAAGTTGAGGTTTAGTCTCTTTATAATCGTGATCTAATCCCAATAATTTGGGATTCTGTGCCGCCTTTTGCATCATGATATCGCGCCAGCGGGCAAGCTCTTCGTAGCTAGGTCCACCAATCACAAATTGCACAGGTTTACCTACGCCGCGACCAAAGGCTTGGCGCATTACAGGGAACGCTTGCACCCCGGCGAGATTAGCAAGACGTTTATTAATGTCGACGATAACTTCCTTTACTGGACGACGTTTGCCCCAGTCTTCCAGTACTATGATTGCCATACCGTTAGAGAAATCCGCCGCGCGGCCAAAGCCACGGGGGGCACGAATGAGCAGACGTTTGATATCACCCGTTTCGACCAATGGCATCAAGCGGTTTTCCACTTCATTCATATAGGATTCTATGTATTCGTAACTCGCGCCCTGTGGCCCGTTGACCATCAAGAATAACGAACCACGGTCTTCCTGTGGCGCAAATTCTTGCGGTACTTTTTGGACTAAATAGACACTAGAGCCTAATGCGACTAACACCAGAATCGACACCAATATCGGGTGAGCCATGGCGGATTTTAAGGACAATTGATACCGGTTTGACACTTTTGTCATTATGCCGTCGACCTTACGCACCAACCAAGAATCCTGCGAGCTCGGCTTAAGCAACTTAGAGCACATCATGGGCGTGAGTGTGAGCGCCACTAGGCTAGAGAACAGGACCGCCGCACTCATGGTCACGGCAAACTCTTTAAAGAGTTTACCTAAGTCACCCTCAAGGAAAGTGATTGGCATAAATACCGCGACCAACACGAGTGTGGTCGCGATGACAGCAAAAGCCACTTCACGCGCACCGAGAAAAGCAGCTTTGAGTGGTGAATCTCCTTCTTCGATACGTCTATGGATGTTTTCCAGCATCACAATCGCATCATCCACCACCATACCGATGGCGAGGATCATCGCCAATAAGGTCAAGAGGTTAATGGTATAACCTAGCGCATACAGCACAATAAAGGTGCCGAGCAGAGACACAGGCACAGTGATCGCGGGGATCAACATAGCGCGCACGCTGCCAAGGAACAGATAAATCACGATAATCACTAAAATCATCGCTGTGAACAGGGTTTGATACACTTCTTTAATCGAGGCTTCGATAAACACTGAGCTATCGTAGCTGCGTTTAATCGACATGCCCGCTGGCAAGGTCGGGTTGATTTTGTCAACCAGCGCGTTCACTGCGCGCGCCACTTCTAACGTATTGGCGGTTGACTGTTTAGACACGCCTAAACCTATCATTGCCTCTTTGTTGCCACGGAACATAATCCGCTCTTCATCAGAGCCAATTTCTACCCGTGCGACATCGCTCAGTTTGACTAAATAACCGTCTTCCCCTTGGGTGATCACTAAGTTTGCGAAATCTTCGGCAGTGCGATAACCCCGCTCCAGTCGCACTGTAAAGTGCCGCTCCTTCGACTCTATCGAACCTGCAGGTAACTCGACGTTCTCAGCTCTGAGCGCGGCCTCAACATCGGCAACCGTTAAACTGCGAGAGGCCAAGGCTTGTCTGTCAAGCCAAACGCGCATGGCGTAAACCTTACCACCACCAATACGCATCCGCGCCACACCATCGACCACCGAAAAGCGGTCCGACAAATAACGGTTGGTGTAATCGGTCAATTCTAGGGTCGTCATTTGATCTGACACAAGATTGAGCCACATGATCACTTCATCACTGCCATTGGCCTTTTGTACTTCTGGGGGATCAGCTTCATCGGGTAAATTGTCGAGTAAACCTGAGATCCTGTCGCGCACATCGTTAGCTGCATCTTCAATATTACGACTAATATCAAACTCTAAGGTAACCGATGAGCGGCCATCACTGCTCGATGAACTCACGTGACGAATGCCTTCGACGCCACTGATCCTGTCTTCAATCAATTGGGTAATGCGGCTTTCCACCACGGCAGCACTGGCACCGCGGTAATTCGTGTCGATAGATACCACTGGCGGATCTATGTTTGGGTATTCGCGCAGGGGCAATTTATCAAAGGAGACAAGCCCGAAAGCGACCAGCAGCAAGCTGATCACTGAGGCAAATACGGGACGTTTGACCGAGAGATCAGTAAGGATCATACACTTGGCTCCGCGTTCGTATCGGCAAGATAACTAAACTTTTCCGCGAACTCAGTTTGCACTTTATCCCCAGGATGAACTTTCAGTAAGCCGCGGATCACCACGTTTTCGCCCAAGGCTAAACCGTCTAAGATCTCCACCCAGCCACGGGTGCGAATACCAATAGTGACTTGTTTACGTTCAATCACCTTGTCGGCATTGACGCTATAAACATAATGGCTGTTTTGGATCGGGATAATGGCAGATTCAGGCAACATCAAGGCCTCGCGGCTACGCTTGATGAGTTTGACCTTCATCAACATGCCCGGTAATAAACGCAGCTCAGGATTGGGGATTTCGGCGCGAACGATCACTGTGCGCGTGGTTGGATTCACGCGGCTATCAATCGATGTCACCACACCTTTGAAAGTCACATCAGGGAAAGCGACCGCTTTGGCTTCAACCTTTTTACCTGGCTCTAAATCTTGAATAAAGCGCTCTGGCACTGAAAAATCGAGCTTAATGGTAGAAATATCATCCAATGTCGTAATCACAGTGCCGGGCGACACTAAGCTGCCCACACTGATTTGACGTAAGCCTAAACGGCCATTAAAAGGCGCCAGAATACTGCGATCATTGAGTGATGATTGCGCCTGTTCGAGCTCGGCACGGGTGGTATCAATAAGGGTTTGTAATCTGTCGCGCTCTAACTCGGCCACAGTGCGGCTAGTCACCAACGAACTGATCCGAGCTAATTCACGTTGATTATCACTGACTTTGACTTGCGCGGCTTTAACCTTAGCGATCTGCTCAGCATTTTGCAGTTGGACTAATAACTCGCCCTTTTTAACGATATCGCCGTCGTCAAATTTAAGCGCTATCACCATGTCGGTGACTTTAGGCGTTATCGTTACAGATTCTGCGGCTTTATTGCTACCAATAGCTTCAACTTCATCGCGAATGGGCGCCATAGCTGCAGTGGCAATCACTACATTAGGTATGAGTTTAATCTGGGCTGCAGCAATCTCTTGCGGTTGCATGGCTTGGTATCCAAACCATGCCGCGGCCAATATGGCGATTATTAGAATAATTTTTTTCATCGGGCTTCCAAGGAATGACTCGCATTAATGACGGCTAGTTTACTCACTCACATCATCGCATCAATACGTTTTACTTTTTCTTACAAATTACGCTGATAGCGCAAAATATGTATGATTAAGTGTCTTTGGCGATATCAATGGTTGAGTTGCCAGAATGCAGTACGATAACAAGGTTGTTAAGTGATTAATTTTACTTATCACCACTAAATCAACATTTATCACTAAAACCATTTGAAAAAAATTGGTATATAGATAATTAAATCCTGAAACACAGATCGCCTAGATAATCGACAACTCCCAGCTTAAAACTCAAATCGCAGCCAATAAAAAAGGGCGATAATTCGCCCTTTTCTAGTCAACTGCTGAAATTAACGTATTTGACGTTCTTCTTTCATCAGGTTTGACAGTGACTGGTACACATTGCTAACCACTTCATCGCTTAATGGCTGATCTTCGCCATCGCGAAGGAAGATTTTCGTTTCTTCTGGAGTATCACCATCTTCAAGCAGTAAACGGTAGCTACCTTCTTTCAGTGCTAACTTATCTTCGCCCCACAATGAACTCCAGAAACCAGAGTTATCGTCAAACTTGATAAAGTACAATCCTTTAGCACTATCCATATCGGCAATTTCAAAGCCCATTTCTGGTAGCACTATGCGTAGACGATCCCACACTTGCTTGTAAGAGGCTTTAGCAGACCAGTAAGCTTTACCTTCTTCAGGCGTCACGAGATCAACATTAATACCTAAGGTTTGCTTCAAACGATTCGATTGGATTGCTTGGTCGCGCTTAACGCTGATATACGCAATGGCGCTGTTCAGCATATCAATAGTGTATCTTTGCTTATCTTCACCGCTTAATAAAACTTGTTGCGCTTTATCGTCGTAGAACTCTTCGTGTTCAACTAAGTGAATAACGATATTGGCAGTACGACCATGTGGACGCGTTTCCACGTCAAAACGATAGCGTTGGCGCAACAGATAAACTTTATCCGAGCCCCACATGCTCGATTCAATCACTTCACGGCTTTCAATCCAATCGGTTTCTATGTTGCCTTTGTCAAAATCACGGCTACGAACAGCAATACCTTTTTGAGCAAAGAAACCATCTAAGTTTGTGAAGATTTCTTGTTTCAAATCCACAGCATTGTCGATGGATTCAACCACGATTTTAATGTTGTCACTGCCCTCTTCCACATGAGTACCTTCCGCCATTGGCAGTACTTGCAGTGGCGGACGGATATCTAAGTTTTTGCCATACAGCGAAGCATTCACTTTAGAACCCAGTGCTGGTACATCGAATTCTTTATTGTAGGGTGGCGTTTTTAATCCCGCGGGGATCTTAAGCAAAGGCGCTTGCTCGGCCTGAACATAGTCGTCGTTACCGTTCGCTTGGCGGCGATCAAGTGGCGAACTACAGGCTGCAACCGCAGCAACTAAGATCAGTGGAGTGACTTTCTTTAACATTAATTATTTAACCTCTATCTGGGCACGAGTCATTGCTTCTATCAACAGACCATGACATTGCTCAGAAAGTTCAGTCAAAGGTAAACGAATATGGCCACATTTAATCAACCCCATACGATGGGCAGCCCATTTTACTGGGATAGGGTTGGCTTCACAAAACAGTGTGCTATACAAACCGCGCAGCGGGGTATCTATGCTCTGAGCCAACTCGGCATTGCCAGCGAGCGCCGCATCACACATAGCTTTAAAAGCCTTTGGTACTATGTTGTTAGCCACAGAAATTACGCCATTTCCACCTAAGAGTAAAAACTCTCTGGCAGTGGCATCATCACCGCTATACAAGAGGAAATCGTCGCCGCACAGTTCGCGCAGACGTTTTACACGGGATAAGTCACCGGTCGCCTCTTTTACACCAATAATGTTGCTCACGCTAACAAGCTCGGCAACGGTTTCTGGCAGCATATCAACGGCAGTACGGCCTGGAACATTATAAAGAATTTGTGGAATATCTGTGCTAGCGGCCACGGCTTTATAATGCGCAATCAATCCCTTAGGCGTTGGCTTATTATAATATGGCGTTACACCAAGCATAGCGGCAACACCCACCTTAGATAAGGACTTGGTGAGCTCAACGGCTTCAGATGTGGCATTGGCGCCATTGCCACCAATGACAGGAACACGTCCTGCAGCAAATTTAACGGTTTGTGAAACGACCGCTACATGCTCAGGCATAGGCAGAGTCGCTGACTCGCCAGTAGTACCAACGGCCACAATGGCATCTGTGCCTTGGTCAATATGGAATTCGACTAACCTTTCAAGACTTGCAAAATCTACTGAGCCATCACTGTTCATTGGCGTGATTAAGGCTACGATGCTTCCGTTTATCATCTGACTTTCCCCAAGATTTCAGGATTCGCTATGGTACTGATGCCAACCACTAATGACAAGCATTAACGGGGCTCTCAAATTGAATTAGTTATGGTAGCATTACATCCCGCACAAAAACTCAGCTTTAACCCTGAGTTTTCGCTCTATGATATCGAAAAAGTGAGGAAAATTCATGACCAATTTCCTGGTCGTAACAGCGATGGGTCTCGACCGTCCTGGACTTGTAAGTAAACTAGCTCGACTTGCCAGTGACTGTGACTGCGATATCGTCGACAGCCGTATGGCATTATTTGGTAACGAATTTACCCTGATCATGATGTTGTCTGGCTCGTGGGCATCAATAACGAAAATTGAAAGTATGTTCCCCAGTCTCAGCGTTGAGTTAGAACTGCTGACGGTGATGAAACGCACCTCTAAACACACACCACAAAACTACCTTTCTCGCCTCGAAGTACGCTTCACGGGTAAAGACCAACGCGGCACCATTAAACGCATTACCCAGTTCCTTGCTGACAGGTCATTAGATCTTGCCGCAGTACGTTCATTTTCTGAGGAACTCCCCGGTGGTGAACAAACGCAAAATGTGTCGCTAACTATTAATATTCCTGAAAAAGTTGAACTAGAAAAGCTCGAACAGAGTATCTATCAGCTCGCCCAAGATATGACCTTAGATTGTACTATTCGTCGTATGGAAGGCACTGCCATCTTAGAGGACAGAGGATAATAGATGAATACCTTAACGGCTGGGGCAAAAGCGCCTCACTTTACACTGCAAGATCAACATGGCAACTCAGTATCGCTGGCAGACAGCCTTAAGCAAGGCCCTGTTTTAGTGTATTTTTACCCAAAAGCATCAACCCCGGGTTGCACAGTTCAAGCCTGCGGCCTACGTGACAGTAAAGCCGAGCTCGATAGTCAAAATGTCACTGTATTTGGCATTAGCCCAGATCCTGTGGCTAAACTGGCTAAATTTGCAGAGAAACAAGCACTCAACTTCACTTTGTTGAGCGATGAAGACCACAGTGTCGCCGACGCTTTTGGGGTCTGGGGTGAAAAGAAATTCATGGGAAAAACCTATGATGGCATCCACAGATTAAGCTTCCTTATCAATACTGACGGCACCATCGCCCACGTATTCGATAAGTTTAAAACCAAAGATCACCATGAAGTCGTACTCGCGCAAATCGCGGGTTAATGACTAATATGACGACGAATACAAGGCTTCAAGCTGCTGCTTTAATCGGCACAAAAGTGTAAACGTTGTCAGTTGGTCTTGGTAGCCTGAATAAATAATCGGCAATCGATAACGAAAAGGTCCTGAAATCAGGACCTTTTTCATGAAAAATTTTCACTTTCATATCACAAGATACGTTCTAACCGAGCAAAAAAACCGCAAAAGTATTCAGCTATGCCCGTATTCGATGGCATCCCAACACCGGTTATCCTGCCACATAGGGCCAAATAATCGCAGCGGCAATGCTCCACATGGTTAACCAAATAAAACGGTCAAGATAACGCCATGCCGCTGGGCGAGTAAAAATGGGCGCTAACAAACGCGCACCAAAACTTAAGCCAAAAAACCAAATAAATGATGCCAGTACGGCACCCGCGCCAAACCAAGGTCGATCAAAATCATCAAATTGAGTGCTAATGCTGCCGAGCAACACCACAGTATCAAGATACAAATGCGGATTAAGCAAACTGATCCCAAGCGTCGTCAGTACGGCTTTCTTAAATGTGTCCGCATTATCGGCCTGATCCATCTCAATGCCCTTAGCCACAAACGACGCCTTTAGCGCATTCGCACCATACCAGAGTAGAAACGCGGCGCCACCGAAACTCGCCACATGCTTAATGGTCGGGAAAGATTCAATAATGTGCCCCAGCCCCGCCACACCCGCAGTGATCATCAGCGCATCAATGATAGAGCAGAGCAAGGCAATCGGTAACGGGTATGAGCGCTTGATGCCTTGCTTGAGCACAAAGGCATTTTGCGCGCCCACAGCAATAATCAAACTCCCACCAATCCCCATACCCTGTATAAATGCCGCTTGCATAACCACCTCTCATGTTCAAAGAAGGCGCTAGCATAGTCAAAACAACAAAATTAATATAACTAATGTTTTTTATGTATCATAAGTAAAATTAATAACCGTCCAAATACACTCATTTGAGGATGACTATGCTGGAATACGCGAATCTCAAAGCGCTCGCCGTTGTGGTCTCGGAAGGCGGCTTCGACCGCGCTGCCAAAGTGCTGCACATCACCCAGTCGGCGGTATCACAGCGCATTCGACAACTTGAAGAAAAAGTTGGTCAGTCACTGCTTATTCGCTCCAATCCTGTGGTCGCAACGCCCACAGGTAAGCGCCTGCTGCGCCACTATTCACAGGTACAATTACTAGAGAGTGAATTAAGAGCTGAGATGGACGCCGACGATCCCAACCATCCAACCACAGTGCGCATCGCTGTGAATGCCGACAGTTTGGCCACGTGGTTTTTACCTGCGCTAGCAGGCATGTTCAGTCGCCACGCTTGGTTATTGGAATTAATTGTCGATGATGAGTCTTACACCCATCATCTATTGAAAAATGGTGAAGCGGTCGGATGTGTCACCACAACCGAAGTGCCGATGGCGGGTTGCAGCAGTGAGTTTTTAGGCACCATGGAATATTTGTGTGTGGCCACACCCGAATTTGCTGCGCGCTATTTTGGCGACCTGAGCGACACTCCATCATTTAGTGACACCTCGTCATTCAACACCATCAACCAAGCTCAGTTAGCAAAGGCGCCAGCGGTAGTGTTCTCCACCAAAGATAAGTTGCATGAGAAGTTTCTCGCCCAGTATTTCAATATGACGCCAGGGCAATGGTGGCAACATACTATCCCCTCTTCCGAGAGCTTTTTAGAAGCGATTAACTTGAGTTTAGGTTATGGGCTCGTTGGGCATTTACAAGCTAAACCATTAATCTATAAAGGGATACTGATTGAGATCACCCCAGAACGGCGCATGCGCGTGCCGCTGTTTTGGCAGCATTGGAATATCAAAGCAAAACAAACGACACTGGTTTACCGTGCCCTTGCGGCAACCGCGCAGCATAATTTGCTGCAGGCATAAAAAATCGGGCTCAAACCAAAGTTTGAGCCCGATGTTAAAAGCCTTCAATCTAATATCAAGTGAGTCTTAAAGACTCAGATTTAACATTTAAGAGTTAAGAGTTAACTCACTCTTTATTAGCTCGCTCTTAACGCAGCAATACGTTTCTCTAATGGAGGATGACTCATCATCATTTCCGCCATTGAACGTTTGCCGTTAATACCGAAGGCTGACATTTGTGCAGGCATTGCCGTACTTTCAGGGCCTTGGCGTAAACGCTCAAGCGCAGCAATCATCTTACCTTTACCCGCTAAACGTGCCGCACCTTCATCGGCTTTATACTCACGAATACGTGAGAAGTAAGCGACGATAATTGAAGCCAAGATACCGAATAACATATCCAGTACGAAAACAACGGCCATGTAAGCAAACATGCCTAAACCTTCGCCTTCTTCATCATTGCTCGATACAAAGTTGTTGATAATGCCAGCAACTACGCGGGCCGCGAAGATCACAAAGGTATTTACCACACCTTGGATCAGTGTCAAGGTCACCATATCACCGTTAGCAACGTGGCTAACTTCGTGGGCTAATACGCCTTCAATTTCATCTTGGCTCATGCCATATAATAGACCCGTACTGACAGCCACTAATGAATTGTCTTTACTTGGGCCTGTAGCGAACGCATTCATGTCAGGCGATTGATAAATCGCCACTTCTGGCATTTTAATCCCCGCTTGCTTAGCTTGACGGGCAACCGTCTCCACTAACCAACGTTCGGTACTGTCACGTGGGGTGGTGATGACTTCACAACCCATGGTCTTTTTCGCCATCCATTTTGAAATGGCTAAGCTGATAAAGGCCCCACCGAATCCAAAAATGGCAGCGAACACCAGCAGTCCACCCATAGTAGACGTGTTCACGCCTAGAATAGACATCACAATTGAGGCTACTAGCAACACAGCTAGGTTAGTCGCAATCAATAGAAATATACGCTTCATTTCAGCTCCTTTAGGGCAAGAATAGGCCATTTAACTTTGTTCAAAGACATAATATGTCCAAATCATCGAAATTCAAGTGGTAAAAGAAAAGAGTTTTTAAAATAGGTTATCTTTCTCGTATATAGACACTGCCTTTCATGGCCGAGAGTCTAGGGACAGTATATTAATCGAAACTTAAACTTATGCCCAAGCAACCTCAAGAGACGAGTTTCATCGCGTTCTGAGAGCTTTAATTCAAGGCGCATCAATCACTGACTTTTGCATTGATGCCACACAGAAGTAGAATGCCCAGAACGCTCCATCTTGGTGGGGATCACTATCTTGAAAAACACCACCGCTAGCCGTGCTATGGCGCAATTCTGCTTTAACTCTCTATGTTTATCGGAATTAATCTTTGTTAACATACCAATACACTCCGAGATTTCAGGATACAAAATGACAATCAACGCCCTACTACTGAGCAGCTCTCGTGTCGGTGATACGCCTTATCTTGTCCACGCGCTCCCTTTTATTAAACCGCTCACCGCCAACGCACAAAAATGGATTTTTATCCCCTATGCAGGGGTTAGCATGAGTTATGACACTTATTTAGCGTCTGTCGTGACTGGGTTAGCTGAGCTTGAACTCGATATCAGTGGTATTCATCAGCATCCAGACCCTAAACAAGCAATAAAAGATGCCGATGGAATTTTAATCGGTGGGGGTAACACCTTTCACCTGTTACACCAACTATATCATTATGATCTGGTCGCGCTTATTCGTGAGCAAGTCGCCCTTGGTAAACCTTATATCGGCTGGAGTGCGGGTTCTAACGTATCGGGACTGAGTATTCGCACCACTAATGATATGCCGATCATCGAGCCGCCGTCGTTCAAGGCATTAAACTTAGTGCCGTTCCAGCTCAATCCACACTATTCCAATTACCAAGCACCGGGCCACAATGGTGAAACCCGTGCCCAACGGTTATTAGAATTCACTAAAGTAGACCCATTAACCCCAGTAATCGGCATAGTTGAAGGCTCAGCTTTGTGGCGACAAGGAGACACACTATCACTCTTAGGTGACAAACCTGCGTATTTATTCTGTGGCGAGCAGCAAGAGATCCTAATTCCTGTGGGCAGTGACCTATCGCACTTACTCAAGTCCTAATATCCACGTTAGCATATCTAAATGGGCTCACAGTTAACACCGTGAGCCTGAATCACTCATTAGCAATAGTTAAGATTAACCATTTGATATTGTAAGTTTTTAATTAACACTCTCGATTCAACTGTGCCAATTTTGTGTAAAAATGCCACTGAATTCAATGAGAACAGTGTTAGCTCAGCCAAGACAGTTTTTACTGCAGTACCAATTGCTATTACTTATCGTAAAATCACACCGCAAAGTATTGAGAACGGCACCTAAAATAGCGCCAAGCATAATTTATGTTACAAATCTCTAGCTACGCAGGTAAAATTATCCCTCACCTCAGCTACTCGAATCCCACGACTGAGGATTTTATAGCAGACAAGTTATTAATATTTAGGGATTAGATAGACTGAAGCATACATTGTGCCTATGAATCAGCGTCATTTTAGTAAGGAGTTTCCATTTTGCGAATGAATCTTATGATGAATTACCCTACCGGTTATCCGGCATTACTCAAAAAACTACCTTTTGTCATCTTGACCGCCATCGTCTATGTCGTCGGCATAAACAACGTCAATGCCGCAGCGGCAGAGACAACACCAACGCCTGCACCAGAGAAGAAATCCAAAAAATTCTCCCAAGACACAGTCATTGAACTCGCTCAACAACTGTCGCAAAAACCATTTAAAGAAGCGAAAAAAGCACCTAAAGAACTGGTTGATCTCGATTTCGCGACCTATGGCAAAATCAATTACCAAGAAAATGCCGCAATTTGGGGCGGAACACCGACCAAATTTTCGGTACAACTTTTTGCTCCAGGCTTTCTCTATAAAAACCTTGTCGATATCGACGTGGTTGAAAACAGCAAAGCTATTCCAATTGAGCTAACAGAAGCTTCATTCGATGTCCCTAACGACACCATTGAAAAACTCATCACTCAAGTGGGCCAATATGCGGGTGTGCGTTTACATTACCCTATCAATGATGATGAAATAAAAGATGAATTCATCATGTTTCAAGGTGCGAGCTATTTTCGCGTGCTCTCTAAAGGGCAAACCTATGGCTTGTCTAATCGTGGTCTAGCGATTGATGTCGCTCAGCCAAAAGGTGAAGAATATCCCCTGTTTAAGCGTTTCTGGGTCGAGCGCCCATCTAAATATCAGACGGCAATTGTGGTTCATGCTCTGCTAGATAGCCAAAGTGTCACTGGCGCCTATCGTTTTGGTATTTATCCCGGTGCACCATCACGTGTCGAAGTGGATGTAACCTTATTCCCACGTAAAGATATCCAGCATGTGGGTCTTGCACCGCTGACCTCTATGTTCCTCTTTGGCGGACTCGATAACTCAGATAAACCCGATTACCGCCCACAAGTACATAACTCCGACGGCCTACAAATCGATCGCGGTAATGGCGAGCGCCTATGGCGCCCATTAAATAATCCTAACAAACTGCAGATCAGTGCTTTTGGCGATGAAGATATAAAGGGGTTTGGTCTTATCCAGCGCCATCGTAAATTTGAAGACTATCAAGATCTGAGTGCAAACTATCAACTTCGACCTTCAGCATGGATTGAACCCCTCAATGATTGGGGCAAAGGCCAACTGGTGTTGCTTGAAATTCCCTCTAATGCTGAAACCAACGACAACATAGTTGCCTATTGGGAGCCGCAAGGCGGACTGAAAAAGGATCAGCCCTATAAATACTCCTATCGCATAACAGCCTCAAACGACAGCCCTTCTACGGCGTCAAAAGCACGTGTTGTCCGCAGTACTAAGGGGCAAGTCTTAGCAAAAGGCAAAGAATTACTTATCGATTTCAGTAACATCAAGCCGCAAGATATTGATAAAATTATCATCGATGCCAGCATCAGCAAAGGTAAAATCCTGTCGTCTCGGATTGTCGCCCACCCGGACATCAATGGCGCTCGAGTATTTATCAGCTTCGAACCAGAAAGTACCAATGTAGCCGAACTGAGAATACAGCTTAAGAAAGACGATAAACCACTTGCAGCGACTTGGCTGTACCGCTGGAATAGCGATGATTGGCAATAAGCTGATATTCACGAGTATCACTGTCTAACAAGCATAAACTGACCGAGTAAATGAATAAAAGCGCCAGTTTTTACTGGCGCTTTTTTATACCTAGGATTTTATTTATAGGCTTACTATTTATAGGTTTTATCTCTAGCATAAATAGAACAAGCCAAGGCTAAAAACTCACGACCTGCTTTTCAGCAAACATAATCCCATACCTTATCGCTCGACTTCTCTGCCAGCATAACTACAGGCTTAATTCAAATGACACTATCAGCTTAAAACGTAGCACTATTGTGTGATTTTAGGGTTATTAGCCTCTCCTGATGTGCGTCGCCGCAAGGACCTCTGCGAACTAAAGTAAGCAGTACGTTAAGTGCGTCAGTCAAGTTTGACCTTAAACCCCTCACAAAGAATGCCGACTAAAAGTAGAAATCTAAATGCAAAAAAGCCTCGATATAAATATCGAGGCTTTTTCTTTTTTGGTACCCGAGGCCAGACTTGAACTGGCACGCTGTTACCAGCGAGGGATTTTAAATCCCTTGTGTCTACCGATTCCACCACTCGGGCAAACTCTGAATATTCATGACGGGAATCATGTCAAAAATATTATTAACTCTATGTAGCTAACGCTTAGTACAACAATCAAATTTTTAATAAAAGCCGATTTAAAATTCTGACTTTATTTTTACCATCACTATCAAAATAATGGTACCCGAGGCCAGACTTGAACTGGCACGCTGTTACCAGCGAGGGATTTTAAATCCCTTGTGTCTACCGATTCCACCACTCGGGCAAACTCTTGATATTAACAACGGGAATCGTGTCATTAATACTTTAATCTATGGAGGCGCGACCCGGAGTCGAACCGAGATCGACGGATTTGCAATCCGCAGCATAGCCATTCTGCCATCGCGCCATAGTTGCTAACTCATGTTGAGAGAATTAGACTTTAAAAATATTGGAGCGACATATCGGGTTCGAACCGATGACCTATACCTTGGCAAGG
Source organism: Shewanella sp. SM55 (assembly GCF_025654025.1). Classification (NCBI taxonomy): domain Bacteria; kingdom Pseudomonadati; phylum Pseudomonadota; class Gammaproteobacteria; order Alteromonadales; family Shewanellaceae; genus Shewanella; species Shewanella sp. SM55. The sequence continues at coordinate 172,797 of NZ_JAKKRS010000004.1, forward strand.
TATCGCTCTACCAACTGAGCTAATGTCGCATCTTGTTTTACTATTGACTAAGATAAGCAAAGCATTTCACTTTATTATCTAGCTAATATCAAACGTCAATATTTGGTAACGTTAAGACTTTGTTTTCACATTGCCTCTTGTCTACGGGGTGGCATTCTACCGATTTACCACCCAGTGTCAACCGCTGTTTTATCGATAACTTACTGCTTGCACACTAAATAATCTCTTTGATTTTTTATTGCACTATTCAGCGGTAAGATCTTTCCAAGCGGCTAAAATGTAACTCATCATTGACCAAAACGTTAATACAGCGGCGATATATAACAGTACAAATGCGGCATTCGTCATTAAAGGATTGTATTGCCAAATCAGCCCAATAATTGCCACCATTTGCGCAGCCGTCTTATATTTACCAATCCAAGACACGGCGACAGTACCACGTTTACCAATTTCAGCCATCCATTCCCTCAACGCTGAAATGACAATCTCGCGACCTATCATAAACAGGGCGGGCAACGTCAGCCAGATATTCGCGTATTGATCGACCAACAAAACTAAAGCTGTAATCACCATCAACTTATCAGCGACTGGGTCAAGAAAAGCGCCAAAACGAGTTAATTGTTTCAATTTACGGGCAGCATAACCATCTAATGCATCCGTTAACGCCGCAAGCCAAAAGGTAAATGCGGCAACAAAAGGGGTCCAGTCATAGGGTAAATAAAACAGCACCACAAAAATGGGCAGTAAAAAAAGCCTGAAAAGAGTTAATGCTATAGGTAAGTTAAACGGCATGATCAAACCAGTTAGTCAAAAGCAGCGCCAATCTTGCCTTAATTTTATCACCCTCGCAATGCATCATGAATGGTTTGTGCCATTTCTATGCTGATCCCTGGTACTTTGACTAATTCCGCCACACTTGCCCCTTTCACTTCCTGCAAGCCTCCTAAATGCTGTAACAAAGCTTTACGACGTTTAGGACCAATACCAGGAATCGATTCCAGTGTTGAAGTATTACGGGTTTTCTGGCGACGGTTACGGTGGCCAGTGATTGCAAATCGATGGGATTCATCACGAATATGCTGGATAAGGTGCAGTGCTGGCGAATCCCCTTCGAGGGAAAAGCTGGTTTCAGTATCCCCTAAGATCAAGGTTTCAAGCCCAGGTTTACGGCCCTCACCTTTCGCCACCCCAATAAGCTGCGGCGCTTTATCTAAATGGACAAACTTTTCATCCACTATCTTTTGGGCAATACGCAACTGCCCGAGTCCACCATCGATAAACAGAATGTCAGGGATTTTACCGCCTGCCTCAATCTTATCGAAACGGCGGCTCACCGCTTGCTTCATCGCCGCATAATCATCACCCGGTGTAATACCGTCAATATTATAACGACGATACTCGCCTTTGTGCGGCCCTTCTCGATTAAACACCACACAGGAGGCAACGGTGCTCTCTCCCATGGTATGACTGATATCGAAACATTCCATCCGCTGGATAGGCCCACTCAACTCTAAGATTTCTTCGAGTAACACAAAACGCTGTTCGACGGTGTTCTTATGGGACAGGCGCGTAACTACTGCATTCGTCGCATTGGTCACGGCTAAACGTAAGAAGCTCGCCCTGTCGGCGCGAACATTGGTCTTAATCGAAAACTTTTTATCTAGCGCCTCTGAAATTGCCGCTTCAAGTTCATGTAATTCTTCAAAATTATGGCTAATCACCACTTCTTTTGGAATAGTGCGTTGAATATCTGCATTTAAATAAAACTGTAGGATAAAGGAGCGTAGCACCTCATCCATATCAGTTTGGGCTGGCACTGAAGGATAATAACTACGACTGCCAAAAATTTTACCTTCGCGGATAAATAGCAGGTGGAAACAGGCGATGCCCGACGCATAATGCACCCCAATAACATCCATATCGCCTTTATTATTAGAGACTTCCTGTTGCTCGGCAACTTTACGCAGCGCCATGATCTGATCGCGAAATCGTGCAGCCTGTTCATAGGCTTGCTGCTCAGCCGCAAGTTCCATTTTATCAACCAAGGCGCTGATCACTTGCTGATCTTTCCCCTTTAAAAACAGGCTGGCTAATTTCACTTGCTCATCATAATCAGCGTTACTGACTTTGCCCACGCAGGGCGCGCTACAGCGAGACAGTTGATATTGCAAACAAGGGCGTGAGCGCGATTTGTAGTAAAGATCGTCACATTGACGAATAGGAAACAGCTTCTGCATCAAATGCAGGCTTTCACGCACAGCACCGCCATTGGGATAAGGACCAAAATAGTGGCCTTTTTCCCGCTGCGGACCACGATGATAGGCAAGCCTTGGGTGCTCATGCTGGCTTAATAAGATGTAAGGGTAAGATTTGTCATCACGCAACAACACATTGTATTTTGGCATGTATTGCTTGATGTAATCATTCTCAAGCAACAGAGCATCCGTTTCACTGTGGGTCAGCGTCACATCAATATGGTGAATATGTGAAACTAAGGCTTGGGTCTTAACATTACCGAGGTTTTTACGAAAATACGAGGTGAGCCGTTTTTTAAGATCTTTGGCTTTACCCACATAAATGACGTCATTTTTGACGTCATACATGCGATAAACTCCAGCGGAGGATGAAACAGTACGTAAGAAACTTTGGGCGTTAAATTCATTAGACATCATTCACACCCACAGTTTTGGAGACTTAACACAAACAACATAGGAACATATAACCCAAGAACTCGCTAGATTAAAGTCATCGACCAACGCAATCCACTTTCCATTAAAAATGGCCAGCATCCAACATCTTATAGCGAATAGCTAACCGCGTTAGTTCGACATCACCACTGATCCCCAGCTTAGCAAATAAACGATAACGGTAACTGTTAACGGTTTTAGGACTTAAGTTCAGTTGCTCAGAAATATCGTTAACCTTCTCGCCATTAGTGATCATCAACATGATCTGTAACTCTCGCTCGGACAAAGACTTAAACGGGTTTTCATCGGCAGGATTAAACTGACTCAGCGCCATCTGTTGGGCAATTTCTGGGGACAAATAACGTTGTCCGCGAGAGACCTGACGAATCGCTTGCAGTACTTCTGGCGGCGTCGCTCCTTTTGTTAAATAGCCCGAAGCGCCAGCCTGCATCACCTTACTTGGGAACGGATCTTCCGTGTGTACAGTTAATACAATAATTTTTGCATGGGGTTGATATCGTAAAATTTTTCGAGTGGCTTCCAATCCGCCCATCCCAGGCATATTCATATCCATTAAGATCACATCCGCTTCATTTTGGCGAGCCCACTGCACCGCAGTCTCACCATCAGGGGCTTCGCCCACGACTTTGATCCCACGTTCATCTTCCAAGATGCGGCGGATCCCAGTTCTCACAAGCTCATGATCGTCAACCAAATATATCGAAATCAACTTAACCCACCTTTTACAATTTACAGCTCGATCCGTGTGTTAGAAAAAGCAACATGGCAAACGGATAACGAGTTCATAAGGCTAATTTAGCCCAACAACCCCATTTCGCAAAGCATAAATTCAACATTGTTAACTAGATGATATTTAAAGGAAGGATTCCAGAATAGCATACCAATAAAAAGCGTTTAAAAACGAAGCAATAACCCCAGAATGACCAGCCTAAAATCCCTGTTAAATCGATATCAAAGTATCCAGAAAATATAGGCAATTTTTCAGTTCAAGAAAAACAAAAGGCCATCATTACTGTTAGCCTTTCACGTGAAAATAGCAGAAGAGATACGCTTAGAATCAGGAACCTAAGGTTTTTAAATAGCTTAAATGCAAAAAGGCGCAAGAACTGCGCTTAGAATGGAGAACCCTAGTTCAAATTTCACACACAAAAAAGGCCATGAATAAACATGGCCTTTTTTGTAAAATATGGCGGAGGAGCAGGGATTTGAACCCTGGGTGGGCTATAAACCCACGCCGGTTTTCAAGACCGGTGCATTAAACCACTCTGCCACCCCTCCGAACGAGCGAGATAATAGCTATCTCTGTCGCCACTGTAAACTTAAATTTATGGTTAATAGTGTTGATTGACTATTTCATATTCACTTAAATCGAAAGCCGTGAACAACAAAGGACTTAGGATGAGAAAATTGAAATGAAAATTGCACAAACAAAAAAGGCCATCATTACTGATGGCCTTTCTCATAAATATGGCGGAGGAGCAGGGATTTGAACCCTGGGTGGGCTATAAACCCACGCCGGTTTTCAAGACCGGTGCATTAAACCACTCTGCCACCCCTCCGAACGAGCGAGATAATAGCTATCTACTACTCTGCTGTAAACCCTTAATTTAAAGAAGCAATCTACATGGTCAATCTACATCCAATCCGCTTAAAAATATCGCGTTATTCAACTTATCTTTGACCCCCTTGTCAGTTGAAGCGCCATTTTAAAGTGGCACACTTCACACTATATTAAGACTAAGCTCGATTGATATTGATTAAACGGTCAGATAGTTTCTGCATCTCAAGGCTTAACACATCAAGCGCCGTTGCATCGAGGGAGTTATCTTCACTAATGCTATTTATTCGCACTGCCAACTCATTAATCTCTTGAGTGACTTGGCTTTGCTGCTGAGCAGCTAACGCGATTTGTTGGGCACGCTGTGAAATATCATCGAAACTTTGTACGGTACTCGATAGAGAATTGGCAGCGCCCTCGGCCTCCGCAACCGCATGGACAGTGCGGGACTCCCCAGCTTGCATTGCTTGCACAGCGAGCCTCGAAGCCGATTGCAAAGCGTTAATCATGGTACTAATTTCATTGGCCGAATCTTGAGTTCGCCCCGCAAGGGTTCGAACTTCATCAGCAACGACTGCAAAACCACGACCCTGATCGCCCGCTCTAGCCGCCTCAATTGCCGCATTGAGAGCGAGCAAATTAGTCTGCTCAGAAATCGCCTTAATCACATCTAATACAGCGCCCACCTTTTGACTGTCTTGGGCCAATTGGGATATCACCTTAGTTGCGTTGGCAATTTCTCCTGATAATGCCTCGATGGAAGTATTGCTGGCTGCAACACGGGTTTGCCCTTCTCGCATTACAATCAAAGACGATTGCGCAGTTGCAGCACAGTCATTGGTATTATTCGCGACTTCCATGGCGCTTGAAGACATTTGCGTTATCGCAGCGGCTAATTGTGCACTCTCCAGCCGCTGTTGCTCTGCGCGCTGAGCTAACTTACGGCTAAGTCCGCTTAATTGCGTTGCCTCAAATTGAATTTTCTTCGCTTCTTGAGTGATCAGATCTAACATTGCCCTTAACGTCCCTGCATAGGTGTTTACGGCTCGGCGCAAAGCGCCAATCTCATCATCCCGCTGAATTTGCAGTTCAACATTCGCCCCCAAACTACCGTTCCCAAGGGAAGCAATTTGATCTGTGGTTTCCTCAAGTTGCGCCAACAGTTTTTTACCCGATAACCAAGCCAGAGAAAGTAAAATGGCGAGTAATGGTAATAAAAACAATAAAATATCAAATGTTAGCTCACGGGCAAGCCCTGTGACTCGCGTTTTAGGCGTCACAAGGCCAATCACCCATCCGGTATCAGGCATCACAAAAAGACTCACCTCACTCGCCTGATTAAGTCTTCCATCCTTATTTAAGCTTACAGACACCACTTTGTTGATTGAGGTTTGCTTAAGTGCAGCTTCAACGGGGGAGAGCCAAGGTAACTGCCCGACGAGATCCGTAAAACGCAACATAGTGTCGGACTTATTCGTTTCAGGAAAATGTAAGATATTACCCGCTTGGTCTAAAGCAAAAGCATAACCGTCAGTCACATTGCCATGTTCTGTTAAAAATTTGGCTAAATCATCAAGTTTTAAATCTATCGTTGCGACCCCTGCAAATGTACCCGTGAGACGATATGGCACACTGCATGTCACCATAGCCACCTTTGTAACCGGATCTTGATAAGCCTCTGACCATAAACATTGAGATACTGAGCTAGTCCGCGCGCCCGTATACCAAGGATCATTATGATACCCAGGGCCAGATGGCGCATTATAGTCATCCGAATATGCCAGTAGATTATCGCTACCACGGGCCCAGAAAAAACTGTGGCGGATACTCCCAGCGACGAATTTATCTGGCTCAGGCCAGATCCCGCCCCCAGCGATAGTGAGATCGCCATTGTTATCAATCAAATTAGGTAAGGAGTTAAGATATAGAGCTTGCTCATGGGGTAGCACTTCTGCGAGGTGTGCAAGGCTTAAAGTAATCCCCTCAATGCTTGCCAACTTAAGTGCGAGTTGCCTTACGATACTGCTCCCCGTTTGCTCAATTAACTCTTGACTCGCCGCCACCACTCGAGGCTGCCCTCGAAGTGACATCACACCAAAAACCGCGAGCCCAGTCAGTAGAAGCAGCACTACGCTGCCCATTGTGAGCCGCTGCGAAATACGTGTAGGTAACAACATAGCTTTCTCTACTTAAAATAAGTCACCCTGATGGGAGAATTGTTCGGCCGTATGGTCCAAGACTGTCGAGAATCATACGTCGCACCATCCTAGTGCAAATTTTAAAGGCCATAAAAACCATTAACTTGGCCACAAACTTAGTGTAGACCATAAACGAGAAGCGCGGATAAAAAAGCCCATTAATCAGTAGCAGTCACTGATATCAGAATGAAGAATCTAGGGTTAACACAATGAACAATCATGACAGATAGTCTTTCCCTAAAGCATGGCACTGACGCCACGTTTAAGGTCAAAACCTAAGAGCGGAAATAGCACAAACAAAAAAGGCCATCATTACTGATGGCCTTTCTCGTGAATATGGCGCAGGAGCTGCGCTTCAAATCAGGAACCCAAGGGTTCAAACTGTATAAATGCAAAAGGCCGCTAATTGCTTAGCGGCTTTTTGACTAAAAATGGCGGAGGAGCAGGGATTTGAACCCTGGGTGGGCTATAAACCCACGCCGGTTTTCAAGACCGGTGCATTAAACCACTCTGCCACCCCTCCGAACGCCAAAAATAATATAAGTATACCGCTAACTTGTAAACCTCAATTTTTAAATATCGAGTCAAATGCTCAACTTATGTTCACCCCGATGTTTTTTACAACAAATACATGGCCAGTTTCAACGAATAATCGAGTAAACAGACGTAAAAACACCTATACAGTGAGAGACTTGTCGCCTTGGTATGGTAAAATCACTGCAACTTTTCACGGTAAATGCTTATATGAATTCACTCTTGATACCCACGTCTTCACTCGCACCTGAATTTAGCCTGCCAACCCTTCCCGAAACGGCTGACAATCTAAGCGCATTACTCTTAGGACAAGAGCGTGCTGTGGATGCGTTTAAACTCCACCAAGCTATTGTCGATCAGCACTTGTATCTGGCTGATTTCCCGAGCATTGACCGCCAATTAATGATCCAAGCCTGTATTGATAGCCTAGCGCCGTTATCTCCAGCTTATTTAGTGGCAACACGCCCGACTGATAAAGCGGTAACATTTCAGTGGCAATCAGAGAAACCACTAGAAAATCAGATCAGTATTGCCGAAAAAACGACTCGCTATCGCTACCTCAGTGGCAATATTCGCCGTGTAGACCTCATTGGCCGTATGGCACAAACAGGAACAACAAGTCAGTATCAAGCTGGTGCTCTGGCCGAATGTCATTATGTATTTATTTGCGCCGAGTCACTGTGGAAACGTGAAGGTTTATGGGAATTAGTGATGCAAATCCTCACCCATAAAGCGTATCAGATTAGCAATAACTTAAGTCCTATCCCGCTCAATTGTAAAATTGTCCTTATCGGTGCAGGAATGATTTATAGCCAAGTCAGAACTGAGGATTGGCAATTTCAACGTCACTTTACCCTACTAGCAGAACTCGCTAGCGAAATCGACTTGGTCCGTTATACAGAATCACAATACGTCGCATGGTTGCAAGCGGTTGCACAAAGTGTCGAGGTCACTTTAGAACAATCAAGCCTAGCGCCACTTTTTCGTTATAGTGCACGGTTAACCGAACATCAGCGCCGCCTCAGTTTGTCTATGCTCGAGTTTGCCCAACTGATGGTACAAGCTAAAGCCTATTGTGGTAAACCGAGTATCAATGCGAGCAGTATTGAGCTCGCGTTAGCCCAAGCCAACTATCGTCATAACAGCTCGGAAGAGTATTCAGGTCAAAGCTTCGATGACAACTTCATAAATCTGCCAACTTCGGGTGCTATGGTTGGTCAGATCAATGGATTAACTGTCATTGATGCAATCGATTACAGTTATGGTGAGCCTGCGCGGATCACGGCATCTGTTCACTATGGTGATGGTGAAGTCGCCGATATCGAAAGAAAATCTGAACTTGGTGGCAATATACATGCCAAAGGAATGATGATCCTTTCTGCCTGCTTGTACCGTATCTTTGGGCGAGATGCACCATTACACCTAAATGCCAATATCGTTTTCGAGCAATCCTATCAAGAAATTGATGGTGATAGCGCATCACTCGCCGAATACTGCTGTTTGATGTCAGCGATTGCTGAACAACCCATTATTCAGTCACTGGCAATAACTGGTGCATTGGATCAATTTGGTAATGTGCAAGCGATTGGTGGCATCAACGAGAAAATTGAAGGCTTTTTTAATCTGTGTGAACGTCGTGGTCTCACGGGAGAACAAGGCGTCATCATGCCCAAATCGAACGTGTTACAGCTTAACCTCAATCCCAAAGTGATTACAGCTGTAGGCAAAGGCTTATTTCACCTCTATGCAATCGAGCATATGGACCAAGCTGTTGAGCTATTAATGCAAATGCCTGCGGGTGTAGCCGATGAAGATAATGATTTTCCACATGATTCATTATACGGCCTTGTGCAGGAACGATTAGACAAGCTCGCAGGAAATGGCGAGGAGGAAATCGGCATAATCACGAGATTACTCGCAAAATTGGGATTTTTTCGCCGCTAATTAGCTGATCGGAGTTGTTTAGCTTACACGTGTTCGCTAATCTTGGCGGCTCTTATTGCTGGAGTAGTAAAACAATGAACAAAGCAAACAGTTTCAATAAAGAAGAACTCATCGCCTGTGGCCATGGGAAATTATTTGGTCCAAACTCACCTCGTCTGCCTGTCGATAACATGCTGATGATAGATAGAATCGTTACTATCAATGATAATGGCGGTGAGTTTGGCAAAGGTGAAATTGTCGCTGAACTCGATATTAATCCAAACTTATGGTTTTTTGACTGCCACTTTATTACCGACCCGGTAATGCCTGGCTGTTTAGGGCTTGATGCCATGTGGCAACTCGTTGGCTTCTATTTAGGCTGGGAAGGCGCAGAAGGCAAAGGACGTGCTCTGGGTGTAGGTGAAGTAAAGTTTACTGGTCAAGTATTACCAGGCGCTAAGAAAGTCACTTATAAACTCAATATCAAGCGTACTATTCACCGTAAACTGGTGATGGGTATTGCCGATGCAATCCTTGAAGTTGATGGCCGTCAAATCTACAGTGCAACCGATCTTAAAGTCGGTGTCTTTAGCGATACGTCTACATTCTGATCAGTCTTACTCCAATACACTGAAGATATCAGTACTACAGATATAAAAATGCCCTCATCTGAGGGCAATATGCTGCATTACTTTGCTTGTTCTGGGCTATTTAATTAATGAGTAAAACTCAATTATTTATTAAATAGCCCATTAACTCGGCCATCCACACCTTCACGCCAACCGCCTAACCACTGCGATCGCGAATCAAGATTTGCATATGGACAGAGCTCCTTAGAGCGTCCACCAACCCCAGCTTGGAATCCTTTTGAAAAAGCTCTGTCTAAACGATCTCGTTTTTGTCTTTTCATGCAAGCGTCCTCTGTTCTACATAAAATAGAAGCAAAAGCTTCACCCATAGAAATAGTGCTTTTTGACGCCAAGATCAATCAAAAAATCGGCTATTATACTGACTATTTATTAAACTATTGAGATCCTAGCGAAAAAAAATCGAGGCATTTCGCCTCGATTTTTTTAGTCTGAATTGAAGCTTAAAACTTAACGAATTCGACGACGGAACCACACCAATGGCAAAGCAAATAACCAAGCTAACGTTGCCGCACCAGAACGCTCAAAATTACCGGTATCGGTGCTATCTTCAACAGTACAAGCTTCACCACTGGTAGCCGGTTTAAGTACAACCATACGTGGAACATAAGCCGTTACAGGGTTACCATTACCACTGAGTTCAAATAGTGGTACACCATTCTCACCAACAATAATATTACCATTAGAGTCTAACTGGAAAGAAGGCTTACGAATAAAGGCAGTCCCCACGATGGTGCCATCTTCATTAATGCTGGTCGCTTCAACAACGAGAATATCACTGTCATAAGTCAGTACTTTACCAGTACCATCCGTAAATTCAACCTTATGACGGGTCCAATTGCCATCAGAGCCCTTTTCATAGCCCTTAGATTCACAGGTCAACAGGTTGTTAAGGTTACTAAATTCACCGGTAGATTTCTCATACAGGAAGCCCGCCTTAGGACGTGGTTTTTCCTTATCATAGGTGGTTTCTATATAACCTACGACTTGACCTTTATTGTTAATATCCTTGGGTTTACTCGAAAGATCCGTTGCCGTTGAGGCAAAATCATTAGGGGTTACATAGCCAACATCAGGTGTATTAGTATCAAAATAGAAAAACTTGTCGCGCAAATAACCTTGAATATAGCTACGATAACTACCGACAAGAATACCACTATCGTTGATGTCATAGGCAATGGAACTTGAAATCGATTCGCCCATTGGGATCCAGTGGTATTTATAATTACCTTCGACATCCTTAGCCCAATAAGCCGCATCTTGGTGTAACTTATCTGTATTGTTATTACGATAAACGTGCGAACGACCAACAACCACACCGTTATCATTCACGCCGAGCGCCTGAGCAGTAAAGGTTAAAGTGTTATCAGCTTTAGGCGTTAACCCTAAAGGCAACTCAATTCCCGTAGCAATATTATTGTCGATTTGCCATACATAGGCACGCGTCTGGTACTGAATGTTACGCGTACCCGTCGTATTCGGATATTGCTCACGTTGTACACAAATATCCAACGGCAAAGTATTATCCGAGCCTAAACAATAATTAACACGATCACTACCATATTTACTGATAGCAGTACTGGCGTAACCGGTCACTAAGTTATTATTATTAATAGCTGTAGCAGCAGACCATCCACCTAACTCTGCGGTTTTAGTCTTATCAGCATTAACAAATTGCGTGTAGGGAGGAACTAATGGAATTTCAGTGCTGCCCACTTTTACAACACCGCGGAACTCATAGTCGCGGTAATACCAATAATCATCAGTAACATCAGTAGTTGCAGTGTTTTCTGTTTTCTTTTCAGGCGCAGTCATGCTGCCCACTCTCACGCCCGCATCATTGATGCCGTAATAAAAAGTATCGACTGAGTTAACAACCGAAGTATCACTCGGTGGCGTAGTGCCATTGATACTATCAAAGGTTGTCTTCCATGCACCATCGGCACCATTTTGCGCCGCTATAAAGGCAAAGTTATTGGCAATAATCGCCGAAGTGATTGAATAGGTGATAGTTTCCTCTTTGGCTATACCATCTTCTATATCAATAACCCCACCTTCCACATCTGATGTGCTAAGTTTTTTCTTACCTTTGATGATACCGACTAACTCGTCGTTGGCGTTAACACCTAACGCATAACCATTACGAGTTCCTTTGAAGCTATCAGAAAGTGGCAGATCATAATCATCAAGATTAACAATCTCGTAGACAGGTGCAGCATGGGCACTGTTTAATACACCAAGGACACCTAAGGCAACCAAGGAAAGGGCTTTATCCAACTTTGACTTCATTAATTCTATTCCCATTTTTATTATTGGTTTACTTCAGTGACTCAAGCTCTTCCCAACGCTCGAAGCAAACTTCCAATTGCTTTTCTTTATCAGCCAACTGACTCAATACCTGATTGACTTTATCCTGCGCCTGACTATAAAAGTCTGAATGTCCAATAGTGGTCTGCAATGCGAGAATTTCTGCCTCCAATTGCTCCATCACATTAGGTAGCGACTCTAACTCACGCTGTAGCTTATACGACAGTTTTTTTACCGCTTTCACTGGTTCTGCAGTTTTAACTTCGACGGGTTTAGTTTCAACCGCAGGAGCTTCGACCACCTTTTGTGAACTAGGTTCCTCAGAATAAAACTTTGCCCCTTGGTTCACAGCATCTTGATAACCACCTACATACTCGCTCCAATGGCCATTACCCGCATACCACCAGCTACTGGTCACAGTATTGTCGATAAATGCCCTGTCATGGCTCACTAGCAATAACGTACCTTGGTATTCAGTGAGCAACGACTCTAGCAATTCTAAGGTCTCAATATCAAGATCGTTAGTTGGCTCATCGAGAATGATTAAGTTTGCAGGGCGAATTAATAACTTAGCCAATAACAAACGGTTCTTCTCACCACCCGACAGCGCTTTCACTGGCGTTCTGGCGCGCATAGGCGAGAACAAGAAGTCCTGCAAATAACTTAAAATGTGGCGGTCTTGACCATTGATCGTGATGGTCTTTTTACCTTCACCAACGTTATCTTCAACGGTTTGCTCAGGATCTAACGCTTCACGATATTGGTCGAAATAAGCGATTTCGAGCTTAGTACCGACTTTAATTTCGCCCGATTGCGGTTGCAGCTTCTCGATTAACAGCTTGATCAAGGTTGATTTACCACAACCGTTTGGCCCAATCAGCGCAATACGGTCACCACGGATAACCGTCGTATTAAAGTTTTTAACCAGATTTTTATCGGGCAGATTGAAGTTAAGATCGGTCACATCAAAGACTAACTTACCAGAACGTTCAGTATCCGATACTGCCATTTTAGCATTGCCTTGACGATTCAGACGTTCACTTCGCTCTTCACGTAAAGCCTTAAGTGCGCGAACTCGACCTTCGTTACGGGTACGTCTGGCTTTAACACCTTGACGGATCCATACTTCTTCATCGGCGAGACGCTTGTCAAACAAGGCATTTTTCTCGGCTTCGACGCGCAACCATTCTTGCTTACCATCAAGATACATTTGATAGTTGCCCGGCCATGAGGTCACCACACCACGGTCTAAATCGACAATCCGCGTCGCCATACGGGCAATAAAGCCCCTATCGTGGCTGATAAAGACGATAGCGCCTTGATAATCGAGTAAAAACTTTTCAAGCCACTCGATAGTGTCTATGTCTAAATGGTTGGTCGGTTCATCAAGTAACAACAGATCTGGCTCGCTCACCAGTGCTCTGGCTAACGCCACTTTACGCTGCCAACCACCCGATAACTCGCTCAAGGATTTGTCAGGATCGAGTCCTAATAATTCGCAGTTTTGTTGGATGCGAGAATCTAGCTGCCATCCATTATAGTGGTCTAAGGTTTCTTGCAGACCTTGCATTTCATTCAGCATACGATCCATTTGCTCAGGATCGGCATGGGCCACATCGTGGGACAGTTGATGATAACGCTCAAGCGCCTCGCCCACTTCCTTTAATCCCGCAGCAATATAAGCGTATACCGTGCCTTGCTCAGCCTTTGGCGGATCTTGTTGTAGACGGCTAACGGTCACATTACCAGCGATGTTGAATTCGCCTTCATCCAGCAGTACATCACCAGATAACACTTTTAATAAACTCGACTTGCCAGCACCATTACGGCCAACAATACACACGCGCTCACCGCGTTGAATAGTAAAATCCGCTTTTTGTAACAACGGAGTGTAACCATAGGCTAAAGAGCCACTATTGATACGAACCAGACTCAAACTAAGCTCCTGTAAACTCTTGTAATTGCGTTGCGTTAAATGGCCAATGTAATTCTCTACCATCCCAAGCTTTAAGCACAGGGATCGATACGCCATAACGCTGCGCGAGGTATTCATCGTCACAAATATCTATGGCCCGATAGCCAATGTCAGCCGCGTCCAGTAAGGCCGCGGCCAGTTCACACAGATGACATCCCTCTGTGTGATATAGCAGATAATGCCTGTTATCTAATTCTGCTTGAGTCAACTCAGGCATGGGTGATAAGCCAGGTATTATGGATATGTGGATTACGTTTGTAGTCCATAGGCAAAGTCACGTCATCAATGTTCTTCACATTAATGTTCATCTTTGTCAGTGCCTCTATGTCCATCTTAAACTTACGTTTATTATTAGAGAACACTAGCTCGCCTGTTGGGCTGAGCAGTTTCACTAAGGATGCCAGTAAGTTCACATGGTCTCTCTGCACATCGAATGAATCTTCCATACGCTTAGAATTTGAGAAGGTCGGCGGATCGATAAAAATCAGATCGTACTTTTCACGGCAATCACGGATCCACTGCATGCAGTCAGATTGAACAAACTCATACTGCTTACCTTGCAGTCCATTGAGTGCAAAGTTGTCCTTCGCCCAAGCAATATAGGTATTTGACATATCCACCGTCGTCACCGATTTAGCCCCACCAAGCGCCGCATGCACAGAAGCAGAACCTGTGTAAGAGAACAGGTTAAGTACCCGGCGTCCCTTAGATTTTTGACCGACTAAACGGCGTGTCAATCTGTGATCGAGGAATAAACCTGTATCCAAATAACCGGTTAAGTTCAGTTTGAACTTAGCGCCATATTCGGTAGTGATAAGCTCTAACTTACGCTCATCCAGCTTTTGATACTGACTCGTGCCCTTTTGACGCTCACGCGTCTTCATGATCATCTTATTCGGATTGATACCAATGGCCGACGGCAGTGCTAACAAAACATCGCTTAAACGACGCTTGGTTACGGCTTCAGGTATAGTTGCTGGCGCCATATATTCTTGAATAATCACGTAATCTAAGTATTTATCTACTGCGACGTTATATTCAGGAATGTCGGCATCATAAATACGATAGCTGTCGATGCCTTCTTTCTTGGCCCATTTCTCTAATAACTTGGCATTTTTCTTAATGCGGTTAGCAAAAGCAGGGGCGATATCGGCAATGTCGACGCCGTCTGGCAGCACTGGTGTATCGCGACGTGTACTGGTCGCATGCAAGGTATAAATGTTAAAGGCACATTCTAGGGCGCCGTTGAACATCTTCATCTGTTTGTCGGCTTTAAGCTTAAGTGATGATACCAGCTCGATATCACTACACAGCATGGCCACTTTCCAGCCGCCAAATTCTTTCTTAAACTTGTCGCCTAGCTGATAGTAAAGCTGCAATAACTCAGACACATTGCCTAAACGTTCACCATAAGGTGGGTTAGTGATCAAATATCCACTTTCTGCAGGCGGTGTTATCGTCAACGCATCTGCAACTTGAAACTCAATTAACTCGAGTACACCGGCATTTTCGGCATTACGTTTGGCTAACGCAACTAAGCGAGAATCGATATCTGAGCCGTAGAATTTAATCTCGCAACGTTTCACGCCTAATGAGGCACGCGCTTTCGCTTTTTCAACGATTTCTTGCCACACAGCTTTATCATGACGACGCCAATGTTCAAACCCAAAACGGCTACGCTGTAAGCCTGGGGCAATATCGGCCGCCATTAAAGCCGCTTCAATCAGCACAGTTCCACTACCACAGAAAGGATCGAGCAAGGTCGAAGGCGCTGCTTGCCAGCCACTGCGTACTAACATGTTGGCGGCTAAGTTTTCTTTCAGTGGTGCTTCACCAGTAGTAGAACGATAGCCACGTTGATGCAGTGATGGACCAGAGAAGTTCATCGCAATCGTGATTACGCCATTACGAAAATGGGCATCAACTTTAAAGTCAGCATCGACGCGTGACACATTTGGGCGCTCAACGTCATCGTCCCGGAATCTATCCACAACCGCGTCTTTAATCTTGAGTGCGCCGAACTGGGTATTATTGATAAAACCACCCGTACCATGAAAATCGATACTAAAAGTGCTTTTATTGGAAAAATGCGCCGGCCAATCGACACAATAGGCGGCATTATAAAGTTGCTCTGCCGACTCGCAGCTACCTTTATAGATAACCAACACGATACGGCTGGCTAAACGTGTCCATAAAGTAATCCGATACGCTAAAGCTAAGGGGGCAGTGAAATACACACCAGCAACACTCTCTTTTACTTCAGTCGCACCAAATTCTGTCAGCTCTTGGGCTAAGCTATATTCAAAGCCCTTAGGGGCGGCGGCAAAAAAATTAAGCATGGGATAATCAGTACGCAGTCAAAATCAAAGCGACATTATACCTGCTCGAATACATAAAAGATAAACAGTTATTAGTCGAAACCCCATTTAGTCTCATCCTCGACTTAAGATAATCAACGAAAAATCCCTAACTTATGTTTAAATTGTATGAAAGCCCCCCACTCCGCTTTATATTTAAGCGTTCACCACCTTTTTCGATCTTCGTCCTTGCAATGCCAAGGCGCTGCCGTTATAGTCTGCCCCGCTTTGAAGACGGACGCGGGATGGAGCAGCATGGTAGCTCGTCGGGCTCATAACCCGAAGGTCGTAGGTTCAAATCCTGCTCCCGCAACCATTTAAAAGCAAAATAGTAAAGTAATACAGATAGATATCGGACGCGGGATGGAGCAGCATGGTAGCTCGTCGGGCTCATAACCCGAAGGTCGTCGGTTCAAATCCGGCTCCCGCAACCACTTTCTATATGTGTTTATAACGAGAAACAGCTTATCGGGCCCAACTCCTTATAAACAACAGGCGAAGGTAGTCAGTTAAAATACGACTCCAGCAACCAATTCTTAGATGACAGAATTAAAATAGTTATTAACAGCAACAATCGGACGCGGGATGGAGCAGCATGGTAGCTCGTCGGGCTCATAACCCGAAGGTCGTCGGTTCAAATCCGGCTCCCGCAACCACTTTTTATATGTGTTTATAAAGAGAAACAGCTTATCAGGCTCAACTACTTATAAACAACAGGCGAAGGTAGTCGCTGATTTAACATTAGCAATCCGGCTTCCGCAACCAATTCTTAGATGACAGAATTAAAACAGTTATTAACAGCAATAATCGGACGCGGGATGGAGCAGCATGGTAGCTCGTCGGGCTCATAACCCGAAGGTCGTCGGTTCAAATCCGGCTCCCGCAACCACTTTCTATATGTGTTTATAAAGAGAAACAGCTTATCGGGCTCAACTCCTTATAAACAACAGGCGAAGGTAGTCGCTGATTTAACATTAGCAATCCGGCTTCCGCAACCAATTCTTTGATGACAGAATTAAAACAGTTATTAACAACAATCGGACGCGGGATGGAGCAGCATGGTAGCTCGTCGGGCTCATAACCCGAAGGTCGTCGGTTCAAATCCGGCTCCCGCAACCACTTCTCTTTATTAAAGAGAAAATAACCAGCACAAGCTGGTTTTTTTGTATCTAAAATTCGTAATAACCCTCTGTAAAATCCTAACCAGATCACCATGGTAGCGCTCATCGGATTCAACGACCTATAAACAACCGATGAAAGCCATCAGTTCAAATCATCTTCAACAACAGCGTCCAAAATAAGATTTAAACTGATTAGCTGACATCAATGCGTTTTTTGGATTTCAAATTTCGCCATGAAGGTGTCGGACAATATGACTCCTGCCATAGCACCAAAGGAAACGGTGAAAATCATGATGAAAGGTAGAGGTTTCAAATAAGCGGAAGTGAGAACACCTTGACCGAACCAGTGCAGCAACAGACCAAGGATCATGACGCCAAAAGCGAGCTTATTTGCAGCAAAAAACATCGGAATTTCGAACGCCCACAACGCTTTATTTTCCTTAAATTGAGCGAAACCGAAATAGAGATAAAGCAGTAATGCCACTATAGCGAGAGTGCAAACACTGAGTGCATAGCTTAATTGAGAAGCCCCAGCCAATACTTGATAGCCGATACGTATGGCATAAATACCGACACCCAACCAAAGTATCAGCAGCGGCAATAAAATGAGTCCCATTTTTATCCTTAAAAGTTAGGATAGACATACACTTAGCACCTAAAGCGAACTCTGAAAATGAGCGCTTAATGCTATTCCAAGACCTCGGTTCGTAAAGTGAGATCTTGAAGTAAGTTCTTAAATTCAGCGCTTAGAGCAAATTCTTAAAGTTAGTACTTAGAGTGAGAGCCTTAAGCAATAGATAAAATACATAGAGATCAGCATGTTATTTTAACCGCGCCATATGATACACACTGACAAACTCACCATTTCTAAAAGCAAAATCCTTCGACTCACCTTCCATTACAAAGCCAAACTTTTTATATAGACCAATGGCGGCATGATTATCGGTATAAACCGTTAATTCAATTCGTTTTATATTCATCCATTTATCGGTAAGCTCAAGCATCGCGTTAATCAAGGCACTGCCTATACCGCGGCCTTGCCAACTGTCTTTTACACCCATACCAAAGGAGGCAACATGCCTACGGCGAGGTTGCTCATACACTTCAAAACCCAACTCACCGACAATTTCACCTTCAATCTCTGCGACATAACGATGAACATGATTCGATGTTGCTGCAAGACGCGCCTCCCATTTATCGGTCGATGGCAAAGGTAATTGCAAGGTGCCGGCATAGGCATTTGGACAGGCATATACTGCTTGAATGGCTGCAGCGTCACTCTTCTCTGCATGCCTAATCGTAATATTTCCCAATGAGTCCCCTCCCTGGTTTTCAAATAAAAAAGACGTGACCAATTCAACGTACACAAAGCTAAGCACACAGGTCTAAGCCCAACGAATTGACTTAGGCATGCTGTGGATCACTGTGATTATGCAACTCAACCCGATTATTATTAAACCGACTTTACGGATGAAGTTCACATAAGACAAGTATGAAATTTAAAAAACTATTGATAAACCTGGATTTTATATAGATATCAATCAATATAGGAATTGAATCAACCACCGCCCTGTCTCCATAACCCAGCCTCAACACCTAGGTTGCAACTCTGGGCAAATAAAAACCCGCTCAAGATAGGATCTTGGCGGGTTTATAAGATTCAGGCACTAAGGTGATAATCGAGTTGAATACTTCAACCTTCAATTAATCCAATACAATCAATAGTATGGATCTAATATAAACTGTTTAATTAGAGCGGTAAACGACCATTAAATGACAAGGCTAACGTTGTGCTATCCACGTATTCAAGCTCTCCACCAACGGGTACGCCGTGGGCGATGCGACTGATCATCACCTTATGGCGTCTGGCCATATCAGCAATAAAATGCGCTGTGGCCTCGCCTTCTACCGTCGGATTGGTCGCTAAAATCAACTCGGCAACATCACCCGAAGCCAAGTGGCGCTCGAGTAACGCTAAGCCTAACTCTTCTGGCCCCACGCCATCGAGTGGCGATAAATGACCTAAAAGCACAAAGTAGCGACCAGTGAAATGTCCACCCGCCTCAATGGCTAACACATCGGCCGGCGTTTCCACCACACAGATGGTGGAAGACGTGCCGCGTTTATGGCTAGCACAAATCGGACAGAGGGTTTCTTCAGTGTAGGTTCGGCAAGACTGACAATGACCGACGTCACTCATAGCACTGGACAGCGCACTGGCTAATTTAAGCCCTGCTTTTCTGTCACGCTCGAGTAACTGAAACGCCATACGTTGCGCCGATTTAGGCCCAACCCCAGGTAAACAACGCAGGGACTGAATTAACTCATCTAACAGTGGACTAAATTTCATCGGCTATCTCAATTAAAATGGCATTTTCATGCCTGGAGGTAATTGCATACCACCAGTGACTTCGGCCATTTTAGTTTTTTGGTTTTCTTCGATTCGACGAGCAGCGTCATTACAGGCCGCAGCAATCAAATCTTCCAGCATTTCTTTGTCGTCTTCCATCAGACTTGGGTCGATTTCGACTTTACGCACTGTGTGCGCGCCTGTCATAGTCACTTTCACCAAACCAGCACCAGATTCACCCACCATTTCCATACGGGCGATTTCTTCCTGCATTTTGGCCATTTTTTCTTGCATCATCTGGGCCTGTTTCATCAAATTGCCCATACCGCCTTTTCCAAACATAGTCATTTCTCTTCTATTAGGGTTAGTCGCAAGCATTAACGCGGCTAATCTTACTTAAATAAATGGGATTGGCAATCAATGCCGTTATCTTGTTAATAAACTTATGATCTCGATGCAGAGTTTCTCAGCAGCATCACTATAAATATGCACTCGAAGCCTAAATTTAAACCACAGCGTTACAAATTAACGATGAAAATTTTACCCAAAGACTCGCCAATAATGGCTAACTCGCAGCCTCAGTTAACTCAGGTAACGCTTGTATTTGCTGACTGCGTAAATTCAACAACTCTGGCGGATATACTAGACTATCGGCATCGAGTTCGGCGCCCATACGTTGGATCAACCATTGCACATTGTCATCATGAATCAATGATTGATGCGCTTGTTGCAGCAACTCTTGGTGGAAACGCTTACGTAACTCTAAGGGCGTTTCCCGCTGTTCATCGATTCCTATGACCACTTGTACCCGTCTTGGGTTCCCGAGCGCGGTAGTTAAGGCTTGCTCAAGCTGCACTATGGCAACATCGGCCGCTAGATGCTTCTGGTTTGGTTTAAGCAGCAACGGCAAAGGATCGCTCAAGGTTTGGCAGACAGAATTAACCGCCAGTTGCCGCACTCGCCCGCCGATCTCTAAGCTCGCCATCAACTTGTACCAATGTAAATCTAATGGATGACCGCTAATAGGTTGAGTCGAACTGAGCGCGACTTGTGTCTCCTGCGTGTGTTCCACTGTATTTGACGCATTTGTCAGTGCTGTTGTGCTAGCCAAAGCAAACTCTGAGGCGGGTATTTCTTCTTGACGTACAGCCTGATTTTGAAGTATTTCCGACTTCAAACTTGATGCTGCGACCTGCCCGTCACTCAGGGATAGAGTGTCATCTTGTGCATGATTAGGTGCGTAACTCACGCCTAAAAGCTCTTGAGCATGACTGGCTTGAACATTCTTTATATCAGCAGCTTGCGCGCTCACCGGCTGAACACTGTCAGTCTTATTGCTATCGACTTGCGTCACTTCGATAGATTCAGCTTCAGGCGCTGCCTCCCAAGGCGGACGATCATCTGCAGCGGACGGTTTGACAGGCTTCTCAGAGACAATTCCAGTTGAGATGACGACTGAAGATACTGCTTGGTGCAAATCGATAGGCTCAAGATCTAAGTCGAAGTCATCATCAAAATCTATCGCTAAATCAGGGTCTAAATCAGATGCTGGATCAACAGAAAATGCCACACTTGGCTGACTCGCTTCAATTTTAGTAACCGATTTAGGTAAGGTTACACCATGTGATTTAGTGTTTGGCGTCTTAAGTTTTGAGTCCAATGACGACTTTTTTTCATCACCGTCCTTAGCACTTAAGGCGTCAAGATCCGATAACAGTGAATCCCGCGCCGCCAACACAGCTGAGAGAATATCATCATCGGCTAAGGATGCAGAAGCGGCTTGTTGTAGCGCTTGCTCTTGTATTGAATCTGATACTGAGGTCTGTGATTGAGTGAAGACTTGAGCCACAGGTGCTGACTGACGATCAGCAGAAGCTTGCATGCCTGCAGCGTTTGAAACACCTACAGAACTTTGAACATCAACAGAATTTATAGCCTCTTTCGAATCAAAGCCATGGTTAAAGTTATCATCATTATAAGCGCCAGAGGAAAAATCAGCATAAACGTCTTGATAGGAATCAAGTGGAGCTGACTCTAGGGCATAATCCTCCATCGCTGAATATGAATGCTCAGCTTCATTTCCATGAATGCGATTAGCATCATGCCCTAGCTCAAACGCGTTGTTATCGATGTTGTTATCGAAGATGTTCTCTGCAGCAAGGTCTTTATCAAAAAGAGCTTTATCTACACTGTCACCACACTCAACAACTGTTGAATTGACAGCAGTTTCAGGCTCTGCCGTATTCACTAGACTCGGTTCGGAAGCTGTTGTGACTAATTCAATTCCTTGAATATTCTGAGTATCAATACTAGCGACCGATACCTCGATACCAGCAACAGATTCTGAAGTGTGTATAAGAGACGCTTGAGCGGTTGATACTGTTTGAGTTTGTGGCTCGACCTCAGCATTCACTATCTCAACGTTTAAGCTGCCAGCGTTAAATCCCTGACTCTGCGCCTGACTTAGAATCACCGCCTGTTCGACAATTAATGCCGCATCCGCTTCGAGCTCAGCATCAAGTGCCTGCTCTGCGGTATCGGCAGGCTCAATTAATGCTGTTTTTTTTTCAGCTGTATGTGATTCAGCAGTATGTGTTTCAGCAAACTGTTGTTCATTTACATCAAGAGCTTGCGCTGCAGCAGTTGCCGCAACTGGCATTTGCCCTGCGGGTAAACTGATCTCAGCGACAGCATCAGGCTGCCAGCGCTTTACTGGCTTTTCCGGCACAAACGCCACAGCGCGTAATAGCGCCATCTCAAGACCCGATTTAGGATCCGGTGCATGGGGTAAGTCTTTGCGGCCGGTTAATAAAATCTGATAATAAAGCTGCACTTGTTCCGGCTTAAGCTGTTCGGCAAAGGCGCGAATTTGTGCGCTATACAAGGATTGCTGCGCGCAAGCGGGGGCAAATTGGGTCAAGGTAATTTGATGTAACAACTCAAGTAAACTGCGTAGCACTTCTTGGGCATCTGCGCCGTACGCGAGCACTTGGGCACAGGTATGCATTAACACACCAATATCGGCATCGGTTAAGGCTTTAAGCAAGGCAACTACATGCTGCTCATCAATACTGCCCAGCATAGTTTGCACTTGAGTGAGCATCACATTGCCGCCACCAAAGGCGATCGCTTGATCGGTCAAACTCAAGGCATCACGCATACTGCCATTGGCGGCTTTGGCAAGAAGCTTTAAGGCTTCAGCATCAAAGGGAAACTGCTCTTGGGTCAAGATATGATTGAGCTGAGTGCCAATTTCGCCTTGGGTAAGGCTTTTTAAATTGAATTGCAAACAACGGGATAACACAGTCACGGGCAGTTTCTGTGGATCGGTTGTCGCCAAAAGAAATTTAACGTGCTCGGGGGGTTCTTCTAAGGTTTTTAGCAGTGCGTTAAAACTGCTGCGCGACAGCATGTGCACTTCGTCGATGAGATAAACCTTAAAACGGCCACGGGTCGGACGATACTGCACATTGTCTAACAGCTCACGGGTATCATCGACCTTAGTGCGAGATGCGGCATCGACTTCAATCAAATCGACAAAACGACCTTGGGCGATTTCCATACAACTGCCGCAAACACCGCAGGGAGTCGCTGTCACACCTTGTTCACAGTTTAAGCCTTTGGCAAAGAGTCGCGCTAAACTGGTTTTACCGACACCGCGTGTTCCCGTAAACAGGTAAGCATGGTGTAAGCGCTGCTGGCTTAACGCATTGGTCAAGGCATGCAAAACATGGCTTTGGCCAACCATTTGATCAAATGTGGCAGGGCGCCATTTTCTGGCTAACACCTGATATGACATGGAACTCCCCAGAGTATGTGATACAAAAGCGGGAGCATGCGCCCCGAGAACTTTGAAAGATAACATGCCATGATTTGACATGCCATCAAACTATCCCAAGGCGCCTTTAGCTGCAGATTTATTCGCCTTCAAACTCACAAAGTTTAACCAACTCAAGCCCTAATGCGGTTAAACGGGCTTCACCGCCTAAATCAGGTAATGAGATCACAAAGGCCGCATGTTTAACTTCACCGCCGAGTTGGCGAATGAGTTTAACGGTTGCTTCGATAGTACCGCCAGTGGCGAGTAAATCGTCAACAACGAGCACTTTGTCATTTGCGCTAATCGCATCAGTATGAATTTCTAGGCTATCGTGACCGTATTCTAGTTCATAGCTTTGGCTGATGGTTGCACGCGGCAATTTACCGGGTTTACGCACAGGTACAAAACCGATACCCAATTCTAAAGCCAACGGTGCACCAAATAAGAAACCACGGGCTTCAGTGCCCACAATTTTGGTAAAGCCTTGACCACGATAATGTTCAACTAACAAGTCGATGGTCGCTTTATAGGCTGCTGCATTCTCAAGCAAACTGGTGACATCTCGAAATAAAATCCCTTCCTTAGGATAATTAGGAATCGTTTTAATGCTTTGCTTTATCAAGGATAAGGTTTCTGTATTCATAGCCATCATATTTGCTTAATAAGTTACTTAATCAATTCACCAACCTAGCGGTGGCGGTATAAAACAAAACGTCCACACTGGGTGGACGCATTGTCGAAAGTCGGACAAAGCTTATGCCGCTTTAGTTTTAGTTGCAACAATCACAATGCACAAGTGATGGAAAGGTTATCAATTTGTGCCTTAGATCAAACCCTGTTGGCACTCAGTTAAATAGCCTCAACAAGAACACGACTAAACTTTCAGTCACAGCACTTGAGCCCATTCAATCACTCAATCATCCCTCTATTTCAGGTATACCTTTAAGATACCAAAGTAGGACCAATGCCATGACAAACAGCAGACCTTTTACCCAAAGGATGGGGACCACAATAATACTGACACTAAAACTGAGTGCGCTAACTATCATGGCTTTGCGTTTCAATCCCGTACGCATTGCTCGCTGCTCTTGCCACTGGGTTAAGGCATCGGCAAACCAGGGATGTGTCATCAACCAATGGTGTAAACGTTCACTCGAGCGGGCAAAGCAGAAGGCAGCAAGCAAGATAAAAGGCACGGTCGGCAATATCGGTAGCACGATACCGACTAAACCTAAGACTAAAGCGGTTAAGCCTAACAGTAAAAATAATCCGCGCTTTAATACCATAGGTTTAAATGCCCTTTATCGGAAAAACAAAAGCCACTCGAAGAGTGGCCAATAGGCTACGCGCTAGAGATTAACGCTCGCTTAAATTAAACCTAAATGCTTTAACCAAGACAGACTTGCTGGCAGAGTCGGCAACAGTAAAACTAAAATAAAACCAATAAAATACAAAAAATTAAATGGGTCTTTGAACGGCTGACTACTCATTACAGCTCCTCTAGTATGTGCAAGTATAAGTGCGCAGGAATCGTACAGTGATTGAGATCACAAAACGGCCGACATTGTAGCGGTTTGTCAAATTAATAAAAACCCTCTAAATGTAGGGTTATTACATTTATTTCGGCAATAATCCCAACCTTAAGACTGACGTCCGCGCACTATCCCTTTGGCCGCTAATTGCTCGAGTAACTGCATACAACCTTGCTCAATAATCTCTGGCGCCATTTGAGGGTAAGTGATTGTTAACCAATCAACTATCTCTTTAAAACCCGCTTGGCCTTGGGCTTGAAGAAATGCCAGCACCTGTGCGCTTAAGGGATTTAACTGTAAGAAGCACACTTCGCAATCGGCATCTTGATAGAGACAAAAAAACACTGGCGTATCGAGTTGTTGCTGCGGACGATAATCCTGACGAATGTGCTGCACCTCAAAATGATACTGCGCCACCCTCGCCGTCTGCGACAAACATAAAGCCTGCGTCGACATTTGCGCTGAGCTGAGTTGAGATTCATCCTCACTCGCCTGTGCGACCGCAACGGCCAACTCTAGCCATTCATAGTGCGCTAATTCGAGCATAAAAACAGGATCATTTGCCGTGGGCTGATATTCCTGCTGTAAAAAATCTAAAAACTCACCCGCGATATCGATAAAAATGGGCGATTGGCAATCATGTTGACTGAAAAAACGTTGCACCAAAGTCAGCCATTCCTCCTCAGAATACAAACTTTTAAGCACGGGAAAGCCGTTCGACACAAATCCCAGCACATTATTAAAAAATAACTCGCGGTAAACCTGCATACGCCGGACATCAGTATCCGCGGGCAATGGCGAAGAGGGATCGCGGATATAATCGATAAAGGATTGCTGCACTTGCTTAAAATCCATTAGGCGCTCCTCTTTACGGCATGAGCGCTATTTTGAGCATGGGAGCTGGACGCCGCCATTTGATAACCGTGAATTTGATTTATCTCGAGCAACAATTCAGCGGTTGTCGGCAAATTAAAGTCACGCTCAAGCAAAGTCGGTTTTACCCCATGCAAAGCATAACAGCGCTGTAATAATGTCCAGACGGGATCGTTAATGGCTGCGCCATGGGTATCAATGAGCAGATCTTCAGCTTGTTTGTAGTGCCCAGCAATATGCAGATAAGCGATGCGCTCTGTCGGCATGGCCTGTAAAAAGGCATCGGCATCGTATTGATGGTTTATCGAGTTCACATAGATGTTGTTCACATCTAGTAGCAGTTTACAATCGGCTTCTTGCAGCACGGCATTAACGAATTCAAGTTCTGTCATTTGCGCACCTGGAGCGGCATAAAAAGACACATTTTCTAAAATAAGCGGCCGCTCTAGAATATCTTCTACTTGCTTGACCCGCGCCGCCACATGCTTCACCGCAGCGCAGGTAAAAGGGATAGGCATTAAATCATATAAGTGACCTTGCCCTGAGCAATAACTTAAATGTTCGGAATAGACTTGGATTTGGTGTAAATCCATAAAGGTTTTGATATTTTTTATAAACGCGAGATCTAAAGGTTCAGGGCTACCAATGGATAAACTCAAACCGTGGCAGTAGAAAGTATGTTGCTCAGTCAACTCACGAAATTGGCGGCCAAATTTACCACCTAAGGTCATCCAATTCTCAGGCGCCACTTCAAAAAAATGAATAGCATCAGGCACCTGTAAACAAAATTCACTGAGCATTTCTCGTCTTAATCCCAGCCCTACCTGTGCCGTATTTTTTTGATCATTCATAGAACCTCACGAACGCTAACCTGTAATCGCTTAAGAATAAAACACAAGAGACCAGCGCTGGCTGGCCTCTTTAGGCTCAATTATCCCAATAACTGCAGGGATAAAACAAACCCGCTTTACTTCACTTCTTTTTTAACGGCTTCGACTTTAGCATCCACTTTTTCGGCGGTTTTCTTCATATCAGCGCCACATTTCGCTTCACCACACTTACCTTCATGGGCCTTATCAGCGGCTTTCTTCATGTCAGCACCGCATTTCGCTTCGCCACATTTCCCCTCATGAGCTTTATCTGCAGCCGCTTTTTTCATCTCAGCACCGCATTTAGCCTCACCACACTTACCTTCTTTGGCTTTTTCAGCGGCGGCTTTCTTCATGTCTGCGCCGCATTTGGCTTCACCACATTTGCCTTCTGAGCCGACAATTTGATAGCCCGCATCCATAGCTTCAAAACCAAATGGGTTAGTTTGTGCATTGACAGCAAAAGCTGAACTCATCACAACTGAACCTAACGCGACTGCAACTGCTGTTTTTTTAACTGAATTCATAAATAATCCCTTCTTGTTTATTGAGTAATAATGACCAACAACAGTTTAAGTAGCTGGCTTACAGCAAAAGACCTGCCTTATTTCGATTCTATTGCAAAAAATATCACTAAGTCACAGAAATGGTCAAAATATCCTGCTAGGACAATCAGTTTAGCTTGGATTTTATTTATTGGCGTACCTATTCATCCTCCTTCACAAGGCCACTTTGTAACTTAGAGCTGATAAGGTAGAATGCTCGCCCTTTGCAACAGATATGGGTTTACTGCAGTGCGTGTGATTTTGGCTCCAATGGAAGGCGTAGTAGACGCTTTGATGCGTGACATCCTATCGACCATCAATCCCTACGATTTGCTCGTCACCGAATTTGTGCGAGTGGTAGACCAACTGCTGCCTGAAAAGGTCTTTCTCAAACTGTGTCCTGAACTGCTCAACAACGGCAACACCCCTTCAGGTACGCCAGTACGAGTACAATTGCTTGGTCAAGAACCCCAATGTATGGGCGAAAATGCCCTGCGTGCCATTGAGCTAGGCTCACACGGTGTTGATGCAAACTTTGGCTGTCCAGCAAAAATTGTTAACCGCAGTAAAGGTGGCGCCGTATTATTGCAATATCCTGAGAGTGTGCACGATATTGTCAAAGCCATGCGTCAAGCAGTACCAAAAGAGCATGCCGTAACGGCCAAAATACGTTTGGGCTACGAAGATAAGTCACTGTTTATGGAAAACGCCATTGCAGTGTATGAAGCCGGTGCAACTGAACTTGCCATCCATGCGCGCAGTAAAGTCGACGGTTACAGACCGCCAGCCTACTGGGAATACATCACCGAAGTGCGCAAACGTTTGCCGATCCCGGTGATCGCCAACGGTGAAATTTGGAACAGTGACGATGCTAAGCGTTGTATCGAAGTCACGGGCTGCGACAGTATCATGATCGGCCGCGGGGCAATTTCATTGCCGAACTTGGCTGATACTATCAAGACAGGAGCCACTCCTTATACTTGGGCGCAAACCTTAGGGCTCATGCTCAGTTATACCCAAAGGGAACTCAATAGCCGTAAGAGTGACTATTATCCAGCCCGGATCAAACAGTGGTTCACCTATCTCAACCGTCAATATCCCGAAGCCGATACCTTGTTTAGGGAACTGCGAGTCTTTAAAACAACGGAAGAAATAGTCCGCGTATTAGAAACGGCGCAACGGAACTTATGCGACGAATAATCGCGACGATATGTGTGATAAAAGGGCTTTTGCCGTAGCACATATAATGCGATAAGAATGAAGTACTTTTTCGATTTTTAACGGCTAAAAAACCGAAAATGTGGCAGATACTTGATCTTTATCATAGTCGTTGATAGTGGAACTATTAGACTGGACGCCTAGAGTCAAATGAAATAGGCGATTTTACGTGAGCACCACCCATATCAGACATGAATTGTCAGAGCTTGAAGCTAATCTAAGGAAAGAAATCGGCGCGCTCCCTCTGTTCCTCGAAGCCATAGGGGAGCATTACGCTAGCCTGAGTCTGGCAGAATTAATTGATAAATTGGCTCAGACACCACTGGCTGAACACCCACTATTTTGCCGATTAAATAAACTTGATGCCGCCTTTTGCCAGCTCGACTTAGGTCTCTACGGTCTTTGCTCGGATTGTGAGGCAGAAATTGAAAGCGAACGCTTAAGCCAAGATCCCACCGAACAACGCTGCACCTCCTGCGCCGAGCATTATCAGCATGAACACCGCCACGAACTGCGCCTCACGCATTGATAGCGCTCATTCGACATCCAGTAAACTGCCTTATAAGCAAAAAAACCTCCGCAAGCGGAGGTTTGAGTTATCCAGGGAGGGCGGACAACCTAAAACTTCTGGTTTATTCTCAGGTAATACGTTCTACCTAACACATCATATAAACCCACATTCACATCGCGATAATCGGCGTAGGTGTAATAGTTTGGTGTTTCAGCATCAAACACATTATTCACCCCTACTGTGATAGAGCCGTTATAAGCATGGGTATAACCAAACTGAATGTTATGTTTAAAGTAATTATCGTAATCAACATAACGGTCGGTTTCTTCTAACTCATTGAAATAACTTGCTGATTGACTACCAATATAAACAACTGTCCATGCGGCAGAGAAATCATCGTATTTCCAACTGGTCGCAAAGTTACCGCGCCAATCGGGCGAGTCAGTCGACCCTGCGTAGTCGATCATGTCTGCTTCAGCGTTGTCCTGCTTTTTAAAATCAAGCACATGAGTTAAATCCAGTTTGAAATTGAAATCCCCAAAGCCTGTTTCTAAGTTATAAGCCGTAACAAAATCGATACCTGAGGTCTCAACTGTAGCTAAGTTACGAACTCCGGCTTCAATATATTCAATCTTGCCATCTGGACCGCGCGTCACATAGGGAGAAGAACCATTCTTGATTTCATCACGCAGGATATCATCCACATCAATTGACTCAATTTTGTTGTCATAGGTGATTGAGTAATAAGATAACTCCAAGTTCCATGCGTCAGTGACATTCCAAACGCCGCCAAAGGTTAACGAGTTGCCCTCTTCTGCCTCTAGATCTGGATTTCCTCCATACCAGGTTTTATGTTGATTATTAGTCGCGCAATATATGGCATCCACGTTACCAGGTTCATTACACCATAAAGAATCAACACCCTTCTCAAAACTCAAGGATTGAGACGAGAACATTTCGCTCATATTCGGCGCGCGGAATGAGTCACCATAGCTAGCACGCAGTAATAATGTGTCTATAGGACGCCAGCTTAAACCAAACTTAGGCACCACGGCATCGAAGGTCGATGAATTAACGACTTCCCCCTGAGGCCCTGTGAGAGTTCCTTCCTGCTCATAGCGCTCATAACGTACTGCGGCAGAAAACTCAACATTGGCAGGTAAGCCTACTTGGAGTTCCAAATAAGCGGCGCTACGGTCACGTGTGGCATCCACATCATCACCCCCCGAACCGCCGGAGATAATACCCGCGGCCGATTCTGGATCACTGGTTTGCTTAAACTTGATCATTTCATATTCAAGACCACCGACCATAGCGACCGAAAGATCACCGTCATCGAGCAGTAAGGTCGAAGCAAGACCATCCAATTGAGTACTTTCAAATTTGCCCTGATAAACCCCAGTATGCGCTGCTTTACGATACAGATCTGTCATCTGTTGATCCCACTGCTCATAACTCATTCCAGAGGTATTGAAAATATCATATTGTTCTGAATCAATTTCTTGCTGAATAATATCGTCGTTCAGTAAATTATAATTAAAACTATTTGTCGTCGATGTTGCGTGCTGGGCATTTAATTCCCAGTCGATACCATTCCCTGAATCTATTGTACCAACAAAGCCACCTAGAATATCAAAGTTGTTGGTTTCAGTTAATGTATCTCGCTCGCCAAGTTGCGCGCCTCGCATAGAAATCACTAATTCTTCGCCAACTGGATTAAACTTATTATCGGCACTCATCACAGGGGTATTCGTTGATACTGGCGTACCCGCATAACGGGTTTCAGTTTCTGCTAATGAAGCAGAAGCACGACCTCGGAATTTTATATTCTCTGAAATCTCATAGGAGAAATTAGATAACAGCGAATTACGAGTTTGATCGCCAAATAACTTAGTGACATTACCATGATTATATAAACAACGACCATCACCTGAGTCTATGGTATTTTCCGTTTTTTCACATATATCTGAATTACTATACCAGCTACCATTGCCTGGTCCATATTTACCGTTTGGTACTGAGCTATATCCACTATATGCATTATAACTTGAATCGTCCATTCGCCAAATATCACGATCCATTACCGCTTTAGTATCATAATATTCATAGGTTAGCGTGATATTGCCTTTATCAGTATTAAAGCCCGTTGCAAGTGATAAACGGTTGGCATCGCCTCCTTCCACGCTTGGTTGCTCAGTACTGTAATCAAGCTGAAACCCTTCAAACTCTTTCTTAGTGATA
The DNA here is from genome assembly GCF_025654025.1 of Shewanella sp. SM55. Classification (NCBI taxonomy): domain Bacteria; kingdom Pseudomonadati; phylum Pseudomonadota; class Gammaproteobacteria; order Alteromonadales; family Shewanellaceae; genus Shewanella; species Shewanella sp. SM55. The sequence goes on from NZ_JAKKRS010000004.1 coordinate 204,084, forward strand.
ATGTTTATCACACCCGCAACCGCATCGGAACCATATACTGCCGAGGCGCCATCGCGCAGGATTTCAATACGCTCCACGATAGCCATAGGGATAGAAGATGTATCGGCCACAGAGCCAGAGCTCGAACTCGTGCCCGGCATACGGCGTCCATCTAATAACACTAATGTCGCAGACGCTCCTAAACCACGTAAATTGACATCACTGGTTGAGCTTGCTCCTGATCCATAGCCAGAAATACCACGCCAAGAACCAAAGCTGTTTATCGCAGAGTTATTCAATACGTCAGCAACGGTTTTTTCACCCGTCATGGCAATATCCGCAGCATTAATGACAGTCACGGGTGAAACAGTTTCCATATCAACTTGTTTAATACGAGAACCCGTCACTTCAATGCGTTCAACTTTCGCATTTTCTTCTGCTGCATTTACCGCTGCAGAAAAGCCTATTCCAGAAAAAACCACACTGCTTGTCGCCACTGTAATTAAACTAGTACGAACGGCTTTGGCCGTTAAACTTAAATAGCGCATTAATCTCTCCTTGAGGTAAATAAAACCCTTTGTTTGTTATTTTTATATTTGGCAAGCGAACTTTGTTTCGCCGTAGTGATAATGTTAATGCGCAACATCTAAGTCAACCATTAAAAACAATTAATCTCAAATTAAAACAAATTGACACAAAATAAATCAACTTAAATATAAGATATCCGGATATACATCATGGGGTTAAGCAATACAGGCCAGTTGAATATATTAAATATTTAATTTGATACAATAAATCTCAATTGTTAACCAAAAGAACACCGAGAAACTCACGCCTCAAATGAATCAAAGTGTATCCCAAATAAAACGCTGAATATTAATTTACACTTAGTTCAATATTAATTAACCATAAAAAATGCCACTCATTTGAGTGGCATTAATATTGAAACACTGAGTAATGATTGATTACTTAAAGTTGGCAACCTTCAACACTTTTTGAGTTCTCATAAACAATATCGCCTACAGGATTGTAGTCAGCAGCTTTAATCACTTGTTTCTCTTTCAAGAAAGAATAGAGTAAATCAGCATCAACAAAACCCGTTTGAATTGGGCTGGTTAGTTTAGGATAACCGTCACCACCCGCAGCATTAAAGCTAGGTACAGTGAACTTATAAGTGGCTGTTGGGCTAAAATCCTTGCCGCCAATGTCGCTGATGTTGGCTGTTTTAGCCACACAGTCAATGGTCATTTTCACACCAGTGATTTGTGCATAACCACCAGAACCAACTTGAAGACTGCCGACTGCGCCTAAATAAACCGCAACTTCAGTACCCGTCATTTCGTTAAGGGTAACCATATTACCAAATGGCTGAACAGTCAGCACGTCACGGTAACTAATGTTGCCTGGTTGGATAGATGCACGTACACCGCCGGAGTTCATTACACCAAAATCAGCAGTCACTTTAGCACTTTGTGCCATCGCTAACATACGGCCTAAGTTAGTTTGCTTATTACGCACGTTTGCACGCTCACCATCTAACAGGGCATCCGTTGTCGCAATGACTTCGTCTAACTTAGCTTGACCTTTCTCTTGATAGTAAGAAAGCAGCTCTTTTAACTCTGAATCCGGTTCAATTTTAGTGCCTGCTAAGTCAGCAGTTTTCTTACCAGCATCATCCAGTTTGCGCATATTCACAGGGACAAGCTTGTAGCTCGCTAGATGGAGTTCACCGTTAAAGTATTCAAAATCTGCACGGCCAACATATTTACCCCATTCATGGGCTTGCATGATCCAAGTGCCATTTTGTTTATCAGGTGCACATGCATCACCAGGCTTAAAGGCTGCATAAGCTTTGTTGTCAGTTCCCGGTTCCATACACACTGGATTCTGTGAATGACCACCGATAACAACTTGTAAATCCCCTTCTTTCAATGCGCGAGCCATAGCTACATCGCCAGGGGCATTACTACCATTTTTACCATCCGCGTAATGACCCATGTGCGTGGTAGCGAAAATGATATCTGCCGCTTTGGCATCTTTAATTTCTTTAATCACTTTAGCAACTTCCACCTTGGGATCGGTGAATGTTAGATCGCTAATGTATTCTGGGTTACCAATCTTAGCAGTGTCTTCTGTCGTTAAACCAATAACAGCAACTTTAAGACCATTAACGTCAAATACTTTATAGGCATCAAAGTAACGCTCACCAAGAGTACCATCGGCATTTTTACGGTAAATGTTCGCCGCTAACATAGGGAATTCAGCAAGGCGACGCTGCATATCAAGTACTGATAACGGATTGTCAAACTCATGGTTACCAACAGCCATGGCGTCGTAACCAATTTTATTCATGCCCGTAAAGTCTGGTATGGCATCTTGAAGATCAGATTCTGGTACACCCGTATTAATATCACCACCAGATAATAATAAGGTTTGACTGCCATTCTTACTCACTTCTGCACGAATTTGATCAACCAGAGTTTTCTGAGCGGCTAAACCGTATTCACCATCACTGTTTTCCCAGAAACGGCCATGGTTGTCATTGGTATGTAAAACGGTAAACGTTTTACAAGCACTTCCCGCTTCAGCACACGTTGTTGGAACTTTATCGTCATCACTATTATTACAACCCGCAAGTGCAGCGAGAACAGCAGTTGCAACTAATCCTTTAATAAGCATATGTCTCATTACATCAACCCCTTGATTTTAATTATTTTATCATAGAAAGATTGCCGTGAACTCCATCAAGTTCAGCGTCACGGATAATAGCAAATAATAAAGATAAATTGTGTCATTTTTATTAAAAACTTGACATTTATATGAAATTTGGCGGGCATTTTAAGAAGGATTTGTTTCATATAAAAAAATAAGCTGAATGACTGATTTTTATATATTTAGAGAATACAAAATAAAAATGGAATAAATGGATTTTAATCGTTTGTTATAAATAACTTAGGAAATATGAAAAAACATCGCGATTGTTCCTTTAAAAAAACAAGCATGGGTAAATTTCAACTTACCGCATGCTGTTTTTATCAGCAATTAGACTTATCTACATTTCAAATCGCTGTAATAACCATTTAGAAATCGCTTTCAATTGTTCAGGAATGACAGAATGAGGCATTGGATAAGTTTGCCACGTAACATGATAGCCGCCCGCAGTTAAGGCTTCTTTTGCTAACATTCCAGCGGAAAATGGTACAACATCATCCTGTAGACCGTGTTGCTGTAATATGGGTGTATTGCGATTCGCCGCGCTTAATTCAGCGGGTAACACATCACCCGTCGGTAAATAGCAAGACAACGCCATAATCCCTGCAAGTGGCTCAGGGAAACGCAGTCCAGAGAATAAACTCATGACTCCACCCTGACTGAATCCCGCTAATACGATACGTTGGCTCGCAATACCCGCCGCGATTTGTTCATTAATTAATGCGGCAACCATTTTCTCCGACTCAAGCACGCCTTGCATATCGGCTCTGTCATGCAAATCCATGCTTTTAATATCGTACCAAGCGCGCATAATGTAGCCACCATTAATGGTCACGGCTTGCTCTGGTGCATGGGGAAAAATAAATCGAATAGCATGATCTGCAGGTAAGCCTAATGCAGGCACTACGGGAGCAAATCCGGCCCCCGAATCCCCTAATCCATGTAACCAAATAACCACAGCCGTAGCAGGAGTCTTAGGTTCGACAACAATACGCTCAAGAGAAACTGACATACTAAAAATTCCCAATTCGATATTAAACACTCATCAACTAAAAAATGATGATAAATCTATACGTTAAACACTCATCACCACTCGGGCACAGGTTATTCAGCATCCATGCCCAGCACATCTTGAATCGCACGTAACTGAGCATTTGAGTCCAATACTAAGCTCCAACGTACACCGCCACCATCGGCGATCAGCATAGGAGGCTGACGTCTCAAGCCGATATCCTCAGCACTCGCTTGCAGTACGATACTGGCAACGTTGAGGCGCACTTGAACCTCAAACTCAGTAACGATTAACTTACCCTGCGAAAAATCTAACACCATTATGATAACCGCCCTATGTGAAAACGCCGTCATCATAGCAAACTTGTGCTCTTTTACCGATGGCATTTCCTGACCAGCATCCAAGCCATTAAAGTTTGATTACATTTGAGCTAACAGTGAGATAACAAATCCAGTGAATTATCAGGTAAACTTTTGCGCTATATCTTTTGTGCTATATAGAGTGGGTTAACAGAAAACCAAGCTGAATTGATGGTCTTATCACCCCAAACTCGAACTAACATACTTCATCATTAGGCTACTATAAATAATGCTTTCACTTCGCCGAACCGTCCTTTGCAGCACCCTAGTCTTTGCCCTGCAACTACTTCCCTGCGCTTATGCCAATAGCACTCCAAATACCTTAACCACTGAGCCTACTGCCACTGTTGTACAAGCTGATACGCAGCAGAACCAAGATGCACTGACCTACGCCAATTACACTGAAGTCAGCGTGAGTCATTTGGAACTAGCCCTTACCGTCGATTTTAAGCAAAACCGCTTATCCGGTGAAGCCACCCTCGATTTAGCTTGGCATAAGGTGGGGAAAGAACTCATCTTAGATACTCGAGATCTGACGATTAACAGCGTAAGTGCTTTAAATACAGCGGGAAAATGGCAAAGCATGCCATTCACGTTAGCCAAAGCGGACGCTGTAAAAGGCGCCGCGCTGACCATCAAACTTGCTGATGAAAATAGTCAAAAGGTCAAAATCAATTATCACACGTCGAATAATCCGTCTGGTATTCAATGGTTAACCCCTGAGCAAACCCAAGGTAAACAGTTGCCTTTTATGTTCAGTCAAAGTCAGGCGATTCACGCCCGCAGTTGGATCCCACTGCAAGATACGCCAGCCGTTCGCCAAACCTATAGCGCAACGATTACGGCCGATAAAGCCATCACTGTGGTCATGAGTGCCGATCGCAAAACCCTGTCGAGCACTCAGACCCAATTCACTATGTCGCAGGCTATTCCAGCTTATTTGATTGCTATTGCGGCAGGACATTTAAAGTTTGCTCCCTTAGATAACATCTCGGGCATTTGGGCTGAGCCAGAGATCCTCGACAAAGCGAGCAAAGAATTTGCCGACACGCCAGAAATGATCAAAATCGCGGCTAAACGTTATGGCGATTACCCTTGGGGACGTTATGACTTGCTTATCTTGCCACCAAGTTTCCCCTTTGGCGGCATGGAAAACCCGCGTTTGTCTTTTATTACACCCACAGTGATCGCGGGTGATAAAAGCTTAGTGAGCCTCATCGCCCACGAACTTGCGCACTCGTGGTCGGGTAATTTAGTGACCAACGCCACTTGGCGCGATCTCTGGCTTAATGAAGGTTTTACGACCTATGTTGAGAACCGCATCATGGAAGATCTCTATGGTCGTGACCGAGCGCTGATGGAGCAAACCATCGGCTACTCTGAATTGCTTGCCGAGCTTGCAGAACTTACTCCTGCCGATTCAGTGCTACATCTCAATCTCGGTAAACGTTCGCCCGACGAAGCCTTCAGCGGTGTCCCTTATGTAAAAGGCCAGTTGTTCTTAATATTTTTAGAGCAAAAATTTGGCCGTGAACGCTTCGACACTTTTGTAAAAAGCTACTTCGATCATTTTGCATTTCAGAGTATTACTACGGCGCAATTCCGTGAATATTTATCTTTGAATCTATTAAACAAATATCCCCATCTTGTCAGTGAAGGCGAAGTGGATACTTGGATTGAAGGTCAAGGTTTACCGTCATTTCTTGTGCCGCCTAATTCCCATGCCTTCGATGATATTGATGCTCAAAGACAAACTTGGCTCGAGGGTAAACTCAGTGCAAGCGAGTTGAAAACCAGCACTTGGACAGTCCACCAGTGGTTAAGATTCATCAATGAAATGCCAAGGATCAATCTAGATCAAACCAAACTTGCCGAGCTAGATAAGGCGTTCCATTTTACGGGCACTGGCAACAGTGAAATTGCTTTCGCATGGTATTCACTCGCCCTAGACAACGGCTATTACGCAGTACTACCCGCATTAAAACAACACTTAACCCATATTGGCCGCATGCGCTTAATCGTGCCTTTATATCAAAAGCTAGCAAGCTCAGATAAATACGACTGGACCAAAAGCGTCTATCTCAGGGCTCGCAGCGGCTATCATCCCCAAACCCAAGCAAGCCTAGATATGATGTTTGCCGACAAACCACTCGAGCATGAACATAGCCATTAGCGAGATAAGGAGCCATTAGCGGTTGCGACAATCATTAAGCCATTAGCACCATAAAAACAAAAAGCCCAAACCTAGGTTTGGGCTTTTGCTATTTAATCTTTAGCCTCGATTCATTCAACTCATACTGAACTTATACTCATCTCACATTGAGTCAAATAGAAGCCAAGTTCGAAGCCGAACCCGAAGCCTAAAGATTAGTGGTGATGACCACCAGCGCCATGGGCATGGCCGTGGGCGATTTCTTCATCACTCGCGTCACGGGCACCAACGACTTCGATATCAAATGTCAGTTCGCGGCCGGCTAATGGATGGTTTACATCCACAGTCGCCATAAACTTACCCATTTTAACGATAGTCACTTGGCGCTGACCTTGGTCGGTATTAACCACTGCTGTCATGCCTGGTTTCCACACAGTCGCGCCTAATAAGTGCTTAACTGACACACGTTGATGTGCGTCAGCATCCGCTACACGCTCACCGTAGGTTTCAGCAGCAGGCAAAGTCACAGTGAACTTTTCACCTATGGCCTTACCATTTATCGCGTTTTCTACACCTGGCATCATGTTGTCATGACCGTGTAAATAGGCAATCGGATCGCGACCTTCGTTCGTCTCGATCACTTCACCTTTCTCGTCGCGCAGTGTGTAGTTAAACTGCACAACCATATCGTCTTTAATGCTCATCGAATATCCTTTGATTTTCTTCGATTTCAATTGTGGGCCGAGCTTAACAAAACTGCGCTTTTCACTCCACTTTTTTATCCGGCCTCAAAGCACTCAAAACCTGCAGCGAGCGCTCTTTGGCTACAGTGGCTACAGTGACTAAAGTGATAGTCCTAAAGCAGTAAACACCTCTGGGCTTGGGAAGCCATCGGCAATCATCTGTTTGTTACGTTGAAAGGCTTGCAACCCTGCCATAGAGTTACGTCCCAACACACCATCAGGCTTACCAACATCAAATCCAGCCTCGTTCAGTTTTGTTTGCAGTTGCTTTACTTGCTCGCGGCTTAAGCGTGGTTGCTCAGGCGGACTGACCGTCAAGGGTTGTCCACCATTAATACGATCGGCTAAGTGCCCAACCGTAATGGCATAAAATTCGGAGCGATTCCAACGCATGATCACATTAAAATTCTCATAACCTAAAAAGGCTGGGCCTGTGTGTCCCGCAGGCAAATACAGCGCAGCTTGAATATCGACGGCAGGCAAAGGTTGCCCATTCGACTGCGTTACATTGAGCGCAGCCCATTCAGATAACGACAAGGGCTGTTTCGCGCCTAAATGACTGTAACTAAAATCCTTTGGCAACAAGACTTCACGCCCCCAACGCTGATTACGCTGCCAACCTAAGTGCTGCAAAAAGTTCGCGGCAGAAGTGAGCGCATCTGTAGTGCTATTCCATAAATCGGCCTTACCATCCCCATCACCATCGACCGCATATTTGGCATACGCAGAAGGCATAAATTGCGTATGTCCCATAGCACCAGCCCATGATCCCACCATAGTGTCATCATCGAACTGATACTTTTCTTTCAGTTTTAAGGCTTGCATCAGCTCTATGGTGAAATAATTGCTACGGCGTGGCTCACAGGCCAAAGTCGCCAGCGAATTCAATACCGACATTTTGCCTTTATAGGAGCCGTAGTTTGTTTCCAGTCCCCAAAAAGACAAGATATATTGCGGTGGGACGCCGTATTTTTGCGCTAATTGATTAAGTAAGACACTGTGCTTTTGCAGTAAACGGCGGCCTTCATTGACCCGCCATTCGGTCGCGCGCTTACTGAAATAATTATCAAATGTCTGGCTGAATTCGGGTTGCTGTTGGTCCAACTCAATCACTCGAGGGACAAATTTCAAGTTCGCAATGGTAGAGTTTATCGTCGCCTCTGACAGGCCTTCTGCACGTGCTCGCGCTTGCAGTCCAGTCAAGCACATTGGAAACGCCTCTGCATTAGATTGTACGCTAGCACTGATATCGGGCATTTGATTGACTTCAGCAGCAATGCCACTTGCATTAGTGCTGGTTGCGTTAGCACTCGCCGTTGGCGCACTTGAACAGGCACTCAGACTGACACAGGCGGCAATACTCGCAAACAGATAAGTTAACCCTTTAATTTTAATCAAATCAACAACTCCAATATTTGATCTCACAACAATGACACAGTAATCACACTGTTGTGGCTAAACACGACAATATTCCGTCTTCAAGAGGGAATTGCCCTAGAGAGATATTCGCCTTGGCATAACGAGTTAAAGGTTAGAATCCAAAACACCTTTAACGGCCAAAAGCATAGAAGACACGTTTCCCCGCCACGTAAAGCCCCTATCTGAGCCACATTTAGTCAGTAAAACAGCCTGTACCAAGGCGACTCATTACCAATAATCCTGACCCATAGTGACACGTAACACAATCCTTATCGCCATAAATACCTTGCGGCATAGGCTTATTGCTCAGTTATCCAACACAAAAAAAATCTTAACAAAGAATCCCTTGGTATCGCAGCACGTTACCGTATAATGGATAAGTTAACAGCACACATCAAAGAGACCTATCATGACTGAAATCAATGCGGCTTTGGCTGGCTTTATCAAAAATGTAAAACAACATCAGACGCTTTGGGGTCTAATGGATGAAACTGGCGAAGGCTGGGTCGTTTGTGATTCTTCAGAATTTGAAGATACAGATGTGATGCCATTATGGTCAAATGAAACTACTGCAAAATCCCATTGCAGCGACGAATGGCACGACTATCAACCCGTTTCTATTTCATTAGAAGAATTTCTAGAATATTGGGTCTCAGATCTAAACGACGATGGTGTATTAATCGGTGTTGATTGGCAAACCGATGAAGATTGTCTTGAACTTGATCCGATTGTTTTAGCAAAAGATTTGGTTGATGTTGAAGAAGTTTAATCGCTTCAGTATGCCATTGATGACATCAAGGACTGAGGTGCTCATTCCTTGATGTCTGCTATTCCGCTTATCGATATTCCCTTCGACAAACGCCATACTTGCTGGTTTTGTGGCGAACCGAGCCATCAACACTTCGAATATATCGCACACACACATACACCACATGCTTCGTTAGCTGTGCCCGCCTGCAGCGAATGTTTGCGATTAGCCAAACAACATACTCTTAGCTCCATTTGGGATTGTCGTATGGCCGTCAAAGATGCACTAATGCGTATTTATGCGAAACACCTCGCGATTGGGATTAATTGGACCGAAGAAGAACTGGCCGAGTCTGAATTTTCCTGCAAAGTGTTTGAAGGCTTTAAGAAAAGTGCTTGGATGATGTACCAAATTGCACGAGACCGTATCAACGCACCCGGCTGGCCACTGGTTTTAGAGGGCGAAGAAATTGACGACCAAGGTTATAACGCAGGTTTCGAATTTGATGGCGTGACCTTTAACTCAGTTAATGCTGCAATCCAGTACTACTCGACGCAATTCACCTTAGATCCACAGTTTTTTGCCGAACTGGTGCGCCTCGTCGGCCGAGCAAGATTCAACTATGCCTTAAGGCTCGCCCGTATCCATATTGCCGCCGCCAAAGAAATGAAACGCCAAGTGTTACAAGATGTAGCAGCCGAATTAGCGTTATAATCGAGCGAGTTATAGGTAGTGGGTTGGCAGATGTTTGCAGCAAAGCAGTTAAAAAAGTAGCAGTTGAAAGAATGTGATTCAAAGACCGTATTAAAAACTGTTATTAAAGCGTTCCTTAAAAACACTAAACCTACCGATGATCGACTCAAGGTCAATCACCGATAGTTCGAATCTCAAAATGCGATCAGTGATTGATCACTTGTCTTAATCTTTCTTGCACCACTTCCACCAGCAAATCCGGTTGGAACTTAGAAATAAACTTATCACAGCCCACTTTTTCAACCATGGCATGGTTAAAACTGCCACTCAACGAAGTATTTAAGGTGATGAATAAATCCGACATAGCTTTATCGCTACGCACTTCAGAAGTGAGCTTATAACCGTCCATTTCGGGCATTTCGGCATCGGTAATCATCATCAATAATTCTTTGGCAACTTGTTTACCTTCATCACGCCATTTCTGCAATAACGTCAGCGCTTGTAAGCCATCAGATGCCTCAATAATTTCGATACCCAGTTGGCCTAACGTTTCACGCACTTGACGTCTGGCGGTCGACGAATCATCCACAATCAGGATTTTTCTGCCAGGCATTTCATGGACTAAGGTTTCGTCGAGTACACCTTCTGATAAACGGATATCGTAGTGAATGATCTCCGCCAAGACTTTTTCTACGTCGATAATAGACACTAACTGCGACTGACCTTGATGCTCTATGCGAGTAATTGCCGTTAGATAATTATTACGTCCAGCCGTTTTCGGCGGCGGCATAATATCGCTCCAAGTCATGTTGATAATGTGTTCAACCTTACCGACTAAGAAACCCTGCACACTGCGGTTGTATTCCGTGATGATCATATTGGCATCTTCGTTAGGCGGCACGGGCTTAAACCCTATGGCCGAACGTAAATCAATCACGGGGATAGAAATCCCACGAATATTAGCAACACCAGAAATATGCGGATGACTACCCGGCATCGCATTCAAGGGAGGAAGCTTGACAACTTCTTTGACTTTAAAGACGTTAATGGCAAATAACTGCGTGGAATTAATGCTAAAGAGCAACAACTCAAGTCGGTTCTCACCAACGAGTTTGGTACGCTGATCTACGGTTGCAAGTACGTTTGCCATAATGCTGCTTCTCTACTCTTGAGGAAAATCCTTTCCCCACATGCGACGGATTAGCTCAAATTATAGCGGTAAACTCCCATGAAGAACCATGCCGAGAGTCTATTTTATCTAAAAATTACAACCACTCTCGCAAAGTTCGGCCATAAACTTCGTTTAGCGCATCTCAGATATCTGCATCCCTAAGCTTATATTTTCAGATAATACGCGACATTGCTAATATTTGGTCTTAGTGTTAACGCAATATTTTCTGGGCGAGCACCATACCCGCAAGATTAAAGGCATTTCTATCGCGGACAATCTTAAATCCCAGCTGGCGCAATACCGTTAACAAATCACTATGATTAAAGCGATTCTGCTGTGGATGCTCAAATAAGCGCCGGCTCAATGGATTACAAATTGCGGCACGATATAAATCCTCTATCACAAAGTATCCGTTCGGTTTCAGCACCCTTGCAACTTCCTTAATGGCCGCTTGCCACTCTGGAATATGATGGAATACGGCAAAATCAAACACAATATCAAACTCGCCATCGCCAAAGGGTAAACATGTTGCATCAGCAACCGAGAAACTCAGCCCTTTTAACCCTTGCGGCCGAGATTGCCAGCGGGATTGTGCGGAGGCAACCATGTCAGGGTCGATATCCACGGCCGTGATATGTCCCGCGCCAAAATGTTCGCGGATCAACTGAATGCCGTTACCAAACCCACAACCTATTTCTAATGCGCGTTCGCACAAAGCCATAGGTTTTGGCATCATAGAGGTCAATAAGGGCGCTTCGAGATGATTTTGTAACCAAAAACGTAATGGATGCTGAACGATCTTTTTCTCAAATGGATTTAATTTCATGCCATCCTCTCACTATGGGTAAACTACTGTTGATAATTTTACTGATCGAACTGCCATTATGGTACGTAATGATAGGAACATAAGTTCACCAGAGGCCACGATGAAATTACCTCTTTTTCCATTACCCATTTGTTTATTGCCCGAAGGTTACACACAACTGCGGGTATTTGAACCTAGATATAAGCGCTTGGTCGCCGAATCATTAAAGTCAGGCCAAGGCTTTGGCTTATGTATGCTTGAAGAGGATGGTAAAACCATTCAGCCCATAGGCACCTTAGTGCATATTATTGATTTTGAAACCTTACCAGACGGACTATTAGGGATCAGTATTCAAGGTTCTAAACGCTTTAAACTTGATAAAATCAGTGTCGAAGCCGATGGTTTAAAACGCGGAGACGTCAGTTTAATCGACAATTGGCCTGCTGTACGTATTGCGACCGATGAACGTTACTTGAGTCAAATGTTACAAAACATTCTTAAGGAATATCCGCAACATCTCAAGCACTACCAAACAGAACAGTTCGATGATATCGCTTGGGTCTGCCAGCGCTGGCTAGAAATATTACCCGTACAAGCATCCGAAAAGTACACCTGCATTAATGCCTTAGATCATATTATGACCCGAGATCTATTGCGGGCCGTCATTAAATAATGCTGTGAATGATCCTTTATTTAAGCCACTTCGTATTGATTGAAAGTTTGACAGCAAAACTGGGCTCAGAAGTGCAACACACTTCTCAATTTTGTCGTTACTGATATCACACTCAGCACTCACGACTGGGATAAGAGCGAAAATAATGGAAAATATTCAATCACAAAGCAGGCAAACTCGGTATCATGTCCCAATCACGTCTCTGACTAATTCGGCTATGGATAACGAAATTCCAGCTTCCCAAACCTGCGAGCCTCAAGCGGATGCTTTAATCACGTTTATGCTACAAGTAGCAGACAACCGAGACAGAGCCGCCTTTGGTCACTTATTTCAGCATTTCATGCCCAAGATCCGAGCCTTTGGTTTACAAAGACTGAATCAACAAGGGTTGGCGATGGATTTAGTACAAGAAACCATGACCAGCGTTTGGACTAAGGCTCATCTATATAATGCAGAAAAAGGGTCAGTGACAACTTGGGTGTTTACCATCATGCGTAATCAATGTTTCGATATGCTTAGACGGGTACAACACAATAGAGAAGATACTTTCGGTGATGATATTTGGCCGCTGTGTGATGCGACCATGGCTCAGGACACACTCACTGATCACAAGTTGACGGCTAAATTACTCCAACATCTTGATGCCCTTCCCATAGCACAAAGACAAGTTGTGCAAGGCATTTACATGCAAGAACTCACTCAACAAGAGCTAGCCGATGCCCTAAAGGTACCGATAGGGACCATAAAGTCCCGTTTAAGATTAGGGCTAGAAAAGTTGAAAAGCTTCTTGGAGACACACAATGATTAAGCATCATCCTCAACAAGAATTACTCGTCAGCCATGCCAATGGGAACTTACCTTTATCAATGGCGATAGCAATATCCGCACACTGCGACCTATGTGAGACTTGTCGAGAGCAGCTTGCCCTATTCACAGAACAAGCTGCAAATTTAGCATTAAATCCTGATGGCGGTCATGCTGCAAATGATACGGGCGAAGAGTTGATGCACAGAGAGTATGTTGAGGTGCAACACTCTGGCGACAATCAAGAATCGGCATTGGACATTAACGCTATGATGGCGCAAATCATGGCTCAACCGGCAGCGACAAATGTGCCTAATAACGCCCCTATCGATGTCGACATAAAGCAACAGCATTACACTGTGCCATCGGTGTTTCGTCAGCATTTGGCCCGTCCATGGCAAATATTAGGCAAAGTCAGTCGCATGCGTTTTGATGTCGACGAAACGAACACCCGCGCTAGCCTATTGCATATAGATGCCCAAGGTGAAATCCCCCAACATACCCATAAAGGTTATGAACTAACACTATTGCTAGCCGGAGAGTTTTCCGATCTTAATGGTGACTATGTGCCAGGTGATTTTATCGTGCTTGACGGCCAACATCATCACTCACCGAAAACCATTAACGGTTGCTTATGCTACACAGTATTAGATGCACCGCTGCATTTTACCAAAGGTCTGAGTAAGCTACTCAATCCCATAGGTGAACTGATTTATTAAACCTTTTGACTGAGTTTTTAAACAACAGCAAACGCATAGATTCATTTATAAATTCAGTTTAATGAGTCCATTACATAACTGACTACGATTAATCCCATTAAAATGACCTATTTTAGTGGGATTTTTTATAACATTTACCTATAAAACGGCAATATTAACCTTAGTCAATTACCACAAAAATAAAAAACAACCCATAAACAGACCTAACTATACCTCTTTAAATCAAGTAAATAGCCACGAAAAATACACTTTAATTCAACATTAGCAAATAAATAATGACATCGAATAAAAATTAAACTTGCATAAGCCATTTTTATTGATATACTGCACGTCGTTTTGAGATACACCTTGTTGTTTACCTTTTTAACCCAGCCTGATATTTAGCAATCAGAGTTCGGTCCTCATAAAGAAAGCCTACTACAAGCAAAACCCCATAAGCTCAATCATTCGATATCACTAAAATCATGTGGTTATGTCTGTGAACTTACCGTTCTCCTTGTTGTCATAGTATTGTCATTAAGCTATGGTCAACTGGTTGAATCGAGTTATTCCATTGACGTAATCGACAACATGAAATATTTATCGATTAAGCATCTCTTGATTAATGAATCAAAGATGGGGTAACCTCGATACTCAATAGAACGAATCTTTCGCACAATTGCTAAGGATATTTTATAGTTACAACTATCTCACCTATGGGTGAATTAACAAAAAGGAGTGTGGCATATGTCATACAAAATTAATGGACATGAAATTACAGTGAACTTCCCTGTAGATTCAATCTCAGTAAATAAAACCTCAATTGCTTTTACCGATCGTCAAGGTAAAAACAGACAGACTTTTTCTAAACGTACAGAAGCCATCAGCTTTATGAAATGGTTATTGTCCGCGAACAAATAAGTCAAAAAGTAAGTAAAACGATAAGTTAAAAATTAATACCGCAGTACCCGTTTACTCAAGTGTATTTAATCGGTTTCCATTATCTTCGCAGTACCGAGCACTTAAGTAGACTGATAGCCGAATGTCACGAACACGCTATCCTTTTTTACGTCATTATGACGAGCACATTTGGTTCAGGCTGTATCTCTCTCACACAGATACCTGCCGAACCAAATGAGTCAAATCCAGCGTTAGATCACCTCTTTCCATTGCAGCATCCGCTAATATTCATACACATGAATACTGTTCAGCACATCATCTATGCCAAAACCCAATACTCAAATTGCCATGCAAACCTTGATAAACCAGATCAAAGAGACTATTCCATTCAATTTAGAAGAAGCACAACTGTGCCAGGGACAATGTTTAGGTTGTTCGAAGAAAATGCTGGAAATGTTAGATGCCGAAATCAGTTATTGGCAATTTAGTGAGGTGGCGCCTAGCCTAAAAGATTTAAAAAACCTCGAAAACATTGGCCGTCGTACCTATAAAATTCTTAAACGGAACCAGTTACTGTCTTAATCGCTTGTATTTGCATTTGACTATTTATGGGGCGTTTTACTTACGCGACTTAAAATAAATTCAAAACTTAACTGACAATATGACCCTAATAGAAATCACATTGCCAGTTTTATCTTCGCTATTGTCGATAGCCGTTAAAAATCATAAATCGATAGGCTCAACTTCTAGACTCTGCCAACCTTGCGCGAATATCTGCTAAAGAATATTCCGTTAATAGTTCACCATCGGCAAATACGGGAACAAACTCGCAATTGTTGACATCTTGCCAGCTGGCTTGATCTTTAAGATAAAATTGACCCTGCTCATCTTTAAATACCGCTACTAAACCCTTAGCGGATTTTTTAGTGCCATCATCAGTTTTAGGATCTTTAAATATTTCTCTGTCTTTACCATCAACTTTCGCAAAGGTCGCTTTCACGGCATAACCGTCAGTATCTCGGGTCACGTGTTGATAGGTAAAACTGCCTATCCCAAACACAATATTGGTTGACGCAAAACCTTTGGCCTTTAAGCCAGCACAAATGGCTTCAGCACGTTCAATGGTGATTGAATCGCCATAGATCAGTCCAACATGGCTATTCAGCGCTTTGTAACCTTTGGCAGTTGTGCTACCCCTAAAGACGTCCCACAGACACTCAATAGCGCCTTTATATTCAGGACTCCCGATTGGTGCTTGTGGATCGCCACAAATGATTTTCACAGGGCAACCCGTATCAGGCCTAAACACCACTTTGCCATCGCGGGCAAGAATGCGGTCTTTTAACGCTAAGGTGAATTCTGTCATCACCTGCCAAAAATCCCAAGAATCTGAAACAATGCTGACAATGCCCGTTGGGTAAATATCTTCAATCAAACGTCGGAACGTCTCTAATTCATTCTCCATGCCACCCGCGCACATCACGCTGTGCTCCGTTGCAGGCACACTGCCACCGACAAGTTCTTTATCACTATCGGCACAGTAATATTGCTCAAGAAAATCAATGGCGGGTATGGTATCAGTCCCAGTAAAACTGAGTAAATGTGCGGCGCCGCTCATGATCGCGGCCTCCGCACCATACATGCCACGGAAACTAAAATCGTGACCCTGCCAATCAACAAACGCGATGTCACCATCGGTTTCTAACGCATAAGTCTCAAATATTTTGCGGTATTGCAGCGCGGTAGTGGCACTGGTACACATACCCCACACATTAGCGGAAAGGATGGTTTCGAGATAATTGGTCAACCAAAAGAACCGCTCATCGGTATTGTACAAAATCAAGCAAGGCACTTTTAATGGATACACTGAGCCTTCAGGTAATGCCATAATTTTAATTGGTAAATAGCCTAAATCATGCAACTCCTCAATATGCTGAGTGCCAACATTATTCGGCCCGAGATAGTTATTGATACGGCGGGAGAATTGACGAATGACCTGATCTTTGGGTTGTTGAAAGAAATCACGGTTCCAACTGTCAATCAAGAAATGCTTGATAAAATATTGCAAGCCAAAAAACACCATTTGGTCAGTGTAACCACGACGGGATTTACGGGCAGTCAGGTTACTAAAAATCACCTGAGTATTATCGGGATATTGACGACGGTGGTCGACTTTGTAGCCATCAATGGCGGTAACAGGATTCAAGTACATAATATTTTCCTTAATGATTCATATAACTCAAAACAGCATGGCAATGACAGAACTCGCTCGAAATATGTGTGGGGACACCTAAACTATCGGTACAAAATAATCTGTCTATGCCCGACTCTCGCAGTACCAACTCGCTGGCCTTATCTTCATAATGTGACACGATCAAAATAACGCTTTGGGCACCCTTTTGCTTTAATTTGATGGCAAGTTCAATAAAGGTTCTGCCACCCGCGCAAATGTCGTCAACGATTAAGCAGGTTTTACCCGATAAGTCATCACAGAACACTTCGGTAGCGATAATATGCCCATTGACCACATCACGATGTTTATCGGCCCTGATCACCGGCATTCCCTGTAACGCTTTAGCTAAGCCGAATACTTTTTTATTCGCCCCCGCATCGGGCGAGACTAACACTAGCTCCCCCGTTAATTGGGCTGCGATCGCTGCGACAAAACTGTGGTTATCTATTACCTGAACTCGGTCTAACAATGCTGCGGTGACATCGCTGTGAGGGTCAAATACAGTGACCGAAGCATATTGCTGCTGATTAATTAGGCTAGCATAGACTTTTACCGACAAGGCCTCACCGGCATTACACACCCTATCTTGGCGAGCGCCCGGCATATAAGGCAATAACAGATCAATTTGCTCGGCACCACTGCGACGCAATGCATCAGTTAACAACAAGAGCTGCATGATGGAATGATCGCCCCGATAACTGAAAAAGATCGTTACTCGTTTCGCTGGAGGAACCAGTAGTTGAACATGGTTTTCCCCCGCACCAAATTGAAATAAGCGGTAGTGAGTCTCATCTCTAGCTGCGGGTAACCGATAAAAATCAGCTTGCAAGCGTTGAGCGTGAGAAGCATCTTGAGACGTCTGAATACGTTGAGACATAGTAACCTCCTGTCTGTGGCACGATTGCCGAAATTGACGGCGCCCTTGTTGTCTACATGAAGAATAGTGTCTTAAAGACATTATTGTGTAAAGTTGATTTTTAGACTATTTCAAACGGAGCAACCTGAAATGTTATGCTTAAATGGCATATAGTGTCTTTTAGACACTATTAGTGGGAAAGACAACTAAGAAGCTACAATATGGGTATCGAGTAATACAAGAACCGGAGACATTAGGGCAAAATCAGCAATAAAACAGTCTTTACTGATTCAAAGTCACCATGAATAAGGCATAAGCAGTCACCGTTACTCATATTGAGCAAGGCGAATATCTTGCTTAAATCCATATTCACTGTGATCAACATTCTAAATTTCTTAAGAAGCGATACGATGCGGTATTGGGTTTCAAGCGGTATAAATTAGCAGGACGACCACGTTCGGTGCGCTTTAATCCCGTATCGATCAATAAATCAGCCTGTTCAACCCGCCGACGAAAAGATTTACCTTGGATAGGCTTGCCCAGTAAAACCTCATGTACATGCTGCAATTCTGGCAAGGTAAAAGGTTCAGACAGTGCAAATCCTGGCACTAAAGAATATAAGGCTTTTTGTGTTAAGCGTTCCCGCGCTTGCTCGATTAACTGCAAATGATCAAACGCCAAGGGCATCTGCAACACATCCGCTAATGGCCACCACTTAACATCACTCACTGAATCAATCTGAATTTGGCAAGCTTGATAACTCATCAAGGCGGTATAACACACAGTCACAGACCAGCCTCTTACATCGCGACCACGATTACCCACAGTGCATAGCTGCTCAATATAAGGTGGCACTACCGCGGTTTTCTCATGCAGTTTACGTAATACAGTTTGCTCAAGGGATTGGTCGCAATTTTCATCGATAAACCCTCCAGGTAATCCCCATAAACCTAAAAATGGATGATTTGAGCGTTGTACTAAGAGTACTTTAAGTTGCTGATCGTGATAGGTAAACAATACGGCATCCACTGTCAGTAGCTGAGCCTTAAAAACCTTAGGATCGTAATTGGCGAGATATTCCGCTTCAGTCATTGATATTCCCCATCGTTCCAAATCATCAGCTTAACTTAGCATTACACAGCTTCAAACATATTATGTCTTAGCGTCACTAAGTCAATGATCAGAGGCGCAGGATGAGCCACTTCGCCCAAATTTACGCTGATAACGTGGCAACATGGTCTCGTTCCCGAGTAAGCCACCTTGGTGAATATACATCACTGGACGAGAGCCTCCGCCTTGTAAATATTCCTCAAGCACAATAAAACCTAAGGGATCGTAGAGTAATTCAAACTGCACGCCTGAGGCGCAGACCCGCTGCCACATGGCATAAAATTCCGGATAAAGTTTACCAAAATGATATTTCTTGCCGACATTAACAATCTGTGGATGCTCACTGGTATTGGAATTAAGTAAGGAAAATTGCAAGCGCAAATAATCATCGCCACCGACAACGGCACAAGTCACGACGCGAATATCCGTTTGCTGACGGATAAAATACTGATTTAAAAATAACGCAGTCGTTCCCGTCCCCGAAGGTAAAAACACCGTTAAATCAACCAATCCATTCGCCTTCGCAAACTGTACTATCTCTTGCGCCAATCTATTAACCCCGTATTCGGCGTAAGCACAACGACCCCCCTCAGGGATAAAAAGCGCCGTCGGCTCATTCACGAGTACTTGAGCCTCGATATAATCTTGGCAACTCAGTCGCACATCGCCCACTTGCGCTGTAGGGTCAGGCCTAGCATTAAGATTTGACAAAACGTGAGGTTCAGATTGCGACTGAGTGCACGCCTGCTTTTGTGCTATTAACACACTTAAATCGATAATATTAGCGCCATTCGCTAAAGCGGCAGCGTAATTGCCCGTAGGATGTTTAACCACTTGACTGGCAATATGATCTACATAAAAATCACATTGCCAGCCTTTCATCTTCGCTAATGTTGACAATGAATACAGTGAGTTAGCTAATGGCGAGCCATGACCTATCACCTTGCTGATGCCTGCAAACTCATGATCTAAAAAATAGCCGAATTTGCGAGCTTTATTGCCACTAAACGCCGGATGCAGTAAATCATCACGTTTTAGGAATATGTCTCTGCCAGCAAAGGCAAACGTATCAACAGGGGAATTTGCAAACATCAAGCGACTCAAACAATTAAATTATCTGGTTTTTAAACCAGTTAAGGGATGGCTAGTGTAACTCCGCCCTTCCTGTTACGCCCTTAAGAAATTATCAATTTGGCGAAAAACTAGTGAAAATGACACATGAATCTCGAATACATATAATTAACACATTGATTATGAATAATTTAAATAGTTGGCATAGTTATCGCTTAGACATTGACATATATTCAATTTATCGAAGCTAACGATAAAGGCTAACAGGGTAAACATAAGGAGTTTTCAATGGCTGTATTACGCTTAATATTCAACATAGCTTGGTTTGTACTCGGCGGATTTGTAATGGGACTCGCTTGGTGGCTCGCAGGTATCCTGTGTTTTATCAGTATCATTGGTATTCCCTTCGGCCGCGCCTGTTTTGTTATCGGCGAAATGACCTTTTGGCCCTTCGGCCAAGAACAAATGAACCGTCGCCACTTAACTGGACGTGACGACTTAGGCACAGGTGCATTAGGCATGGTAGGAAATATCATTTGGTTCTTACTGTTTGGGATCTGGTTAGCCATAGGGCATTTGGTCCACGCCTTAGCCTGTTTTGTGACGATTATCGGTATTCCCTTTGGGATACAACATCTTAAGTTAGCTTTACTCAGCCTCACACCGATAGGCCAAACCGTAGTGGCTAAAGCTTAATAAGACAATGTGTTAACTGCGCTATTCACTCTCGATTATTTGGTTTCAAGAGTGGATAGCGCTTTGTCATCCCATACAGCAAATATCGCTTCGTTTAAGGCTATTTCTTCCTCCAATAAATCGTTGCAATCATATTGAGTATTGGCAGGCTCACTATCCACAGAAAACTGCACTTGCGGCTTAGTCGCCCCCACAATGTCCAACAGATAATGCGCCAGTTTTGCGGGTGCATCTATAGCGACATCGTGACCACAATACGCAAGTACAATCAAATCGGTGTAAAAATGCCGTGCTAACGCCTTACTCGATGCCATACTCACCAGCGCATCACGGTCACCGCAGAGCACAGTTATCGGTACTTCCACTGTCAATGGACATTGGTATTGAAAAGCCGCCCAAAGTTGTCGCCATACATTGCGTCTACTTGGTGTGGTATCGCGGCGAAACTCACTCCACTTGACAATTAAATCTCGGTCTCGCCGATGACGAAAACTGGTTAAACGCACTATAGTCGACTCGATTGGATGTAAAGCGTTACCCCGAGCACGCATGAAAAAAGCCTTCAATGCATTCAGCGGATTAAATCTTTGATACCAATACGATAAATTCGCCGCACTGCTGTTTAATACAAAGGCATGCCTTATCTGCCAAGGTCGCTGGCATGCCATTTCCAGCGCCAACATACCGCCCATAGACAAGCCGAGGAGATAAATAGTCTCCCCTTCCTGTGCCTGCTCATCCAATTGCTGCCACACGGCATGGGCATAATCGGCAATCTTAAGCGGACTTAATTCGTGGGATAGCGTCCCATTGCCCGGAAGATCCGGTGTCAGCACTCGCAATCCCTTTTGTCGCAGACGCTGATCGAAACCATTCCAATGGCGCTGATCACGCATTAATCCCCTTAATAACACCCAAGTTGTCATGACTGAGACTCCCGATACCAATAATGCCGTGCGCACTCTGTCAGCTCAGTCAAACGTTCAGGTGTTAACTGCTCTAACGATTGGGCATAGGCCGCTTCCATCATAAATTGCATGAGTACTGTATGCCTGCGTAAAATCCTGTGGTGACGATGTGTTTTTTGTGGATTAAAAAAGCCAGCAAAATTAAATATTTGTCTAGGATTCTTCTTTATCCATGCCCAAGATCCCATCTCTAATGTCAAAGGTAAAAATGGCACCTGAGCAGAAGGATCAGCCACTTGGTGCTGGCGATAGAGATAATCCCAAATATCACCATGAGTGCGATAAAACTGGCTCTGCGGCGCCAACCGATAATGGCCGTGATGGGGATAACTCTGTTCAAATAATTGTTTTAGATGAAAAATATAATTGGCATTTTCGAAGGCGGTACTGGTATGGGCGTAGGGGAACCAGATATGATCACTCAAGCCAAATCCCGAGTGGGCATCGAGCGAAATCAAACTTGTGCTGCGACTCAACAGTTGTTGTACATAGGCCACTAAGCCCGCAGTTTCCAGCTCCATTCCCCCAATACCGCGATACCAGGGCAGCCGTGACGATATACGCTGTCCTCCCACCATAAAGGACACTTTTTCACGGGATTCTATCGGAGCGTTACGCATCAAATCCACTTGATTACCATTGCCCCGCGTTCCCATGAATAACCCAACAGGATTCACTACAGGTACAAAAGCTAACCGCAGGCCCGTTAGCATCTGTTGTAGGTGTTTATCCCAAACAAGCCGCTGCAATAAACTGTTTAACAATGCCAAAATAACTTGAGATCCAATACGTTCAACCCCATGCACGCCACCCACAAAGAGTACTGTCGGACAAGGCGTATCTGTACCACCTAACTCAACACTGTAAAGGGGGAAATGCTCTTGGCGGAATGGAATGTCGGCAAGGATCTGATAATCCAACTTAAGATGATGAGTATCAATGAGTTGCTGCAGCGTATCTAACTCAAATGGAAGCTCAAAAGGAAGTTTCTTCATGTCACCTTAATCAATAAAATGAGAGAACAACTCATGCCGTTAAAGTGATACTAATAGTGAACAAAGACAAAATGATGACAAACTGCATATCAGAAGTGACTTTACGGGGAAATAAGCGGAAAAATAGCGAGTAAAACAAAGAATAAACTATCCTAAAACCCTACATTAATCTTCACGATAAAGTAGCTCTCCAATGATGGTTTCTACGTCAACCTGCGCTAAACCTTGGTCAACAATATCTCGCCAACGCCGTCCCTCTTCTGTATTACGAAACGCGATATAGAGCTGCTTATTCGCCAAAATTTGCCGATTGATTTGCAACTTTGTCGCCAGCGGCTGTAAGGGCTTTTGCTTGAGTAAATAGTGCAAAACGTTGACATCAATCACCGCGGCATCAATCCGACCCGCGGCAACTTTTTTGACATTATGCTCATCCGAAGTCACAGCTTCAGTCCGCTGAACACCGGAAACGATCATGCGATCTAAGGCCTGAGTATTCACATAATCTTTCACCACACCTAAGGTATAGCGATTAAGATCTTCAATATAATTCCAACTTACTGGATGGGACTTTTGCTCCACCAGCCCCAATGGACTTTCGCCAATCGGTTTTGAAAAGATAAACTTTTCAGTTTCTACATAGTATTCAGGAAAATAACCTATGTAGTCAGAGTTCGGCATAGTCGTAAGTTTGACAGCGCGGCTCCACGGATAGAAATCCACGTCTAATTGATGTCCCATAACGTTCAGCGCCGCCCGTACCACGGCAATACTGGCACCCTGCTCCGTTAATTGCTCTCCTGAATAAGGCGGCCAAAGTAAAGAAGTGAGCATTAAGGTGTCCGCTTTAGCTTCGCTTAATCCCATAAAGGAAAGACAATACACAAGGAGCATTGAACGCCATCGAACCATTTAGTACTCCTTTGCCTGCATGGATTTACGACTACATCATCGACAACTTAACGCTTTCGTTTTTATCTGCCGAGATTTTATGACTGGTTAGATTTTATGACTAGTTTTAGTATAGCTATCAAGCCACAGCGGGGAAGTGAAGTTTTATTACAATTAGAATAATGATATTAGCAGCGAAAGCTAACTCAAAGTGCAGCTTGGCTTGATGGTATGACTCGCCGACTTTTTCATTAGCCAATTAGCTTGTTCGTTTATCTGCTAACCGAAATAGCTAGATAGAATAAAATTCAAGCCGCATTGCGCGGCTTGAAAGTCAAAAAAGCGCACTCGCAAAATCACATCACTTAAGCATTAATATCTTCATATAACTCTTGATACATCAGCTCGCGCATTTTGAATTTCTGAATTTTTCCCGTCACTGTCATTGGATACTGATCCACAAACTTGATGTAGCGCGGCACTTTAAAGTAGGCGAACTTCTCGGTGAGAAAATGACGAATATCTGCCTCTGTAATCGCGCCTCCTGAGCGGACTTTGATCCAAGCACACACTTCCTCGCCGTATTTATCGCTTTGAACGCCAAAGACAGCCGCATCCTGCACATCTTTATGGGTGTAAAGTTTCTCTTCAATCTCACGGGGATAGATATTCTCGCCACCACGAATGATCATATCTTTAATGCGACCCACAATTTGCACATAACCTTGCTCATCCATTTGGCCGATATCGCCCGAATGTAGCCAACCCGCACTGTCTATGGTCGCCGCCGTTTTTTCGGGATCGTTCCAATAGCACTGCATTATGCAATATCCCCGACTACAGACTTCACCGGGTTGATTAATTGGTAACACTTCACCAAATTCATCGACTATTTTCACTTCGGTATGAGGTAAAGCCCGGCCGACGGTAAGCACCCGTTTCTCAACCGGCGAATCGATTTCGGTAATATGATTGAGCGGACTGCACTCAGTCTGACCATAACCAATTAGTACTTCCTTCATATACATGAGATTTTGTACTCGGCGCATCACTTCTTCTGGGCAAGTAGCCCCCGCCATCACGCCGGTTCGTAAAGAACTCAAATCAAAACGCGTAAATTCAGGATGCTCAAGCTCGGCAATAAACATGGTCGGTACGCCATGTAAAGCGGTGCACCGCTCTTGTTCAACTACTTGCAATGTCGTCAAGGGATCGAAGGATTCGCCGGGGAACACAGCCGCGGCGCCTTTGGCTAAGCAAACTAAACTGCCGAGCACCATGCCAAAGCAATGATATAAGGGCACAGGAATACAGAGTTTATCGTGACAGGTAAACTTCATCGCCTCTGCGACTAAATAACCATTATTCAAAATGTTATGGTGGGATAAGGTCGCACCTTTTGGGCTACCCGTCGTGCCAGAGGTAAACTGGATATTAATCGCATCATACGGGCTTAATGCATTGCCGATACTCTCGAGTGCCGCCTTGTCATCGGCGGTCACATCGACGAGCAGGTCATCAAAATTCAACATGCCGACGGATTTTTCAGCGCCCATACGGATCACAAACTCGAGCTCAGGAACGGCCTTCGCCTGTAGTTGACCCGCAGGGCAAGAAGTTAGCTCAGGCGCTAATTCGTATAACATTTCGAGGTAATTACTGGATTTAAACTTGTCGGCACAAATTACCGCGCGGCACCCCACGTTACTCAGCGCATATTGCAACTCTTCAGGACGATACGCAGGATTAATACACACCATGATGGCGCCAATTTTAGCGGTCGCATATTGAGTTAAACACCACTCGATATTGTTAGGCGACCAAATCCCTACCCTATCACCAGACTTAATGCCGAGTTTTAATAGTCCTGTGGCGAGCGCATCGATTTGGGCAAGATATTGGCGGTAATTCCAGCGGATATGTTGATGGTGTACGACGACAGCTAATTGGTCGGGATACGTTGCCGCAATCTCATCAAGATATTGACCTATGGTCTTCTCAACGAGTTTCGGTGATGACTCGCCTCTAAACTCGCTAACGTTGAGCGGGCTTATAACTTGGCTTGTAGGAACTGACATTAAGGCCTCCGTGCATTTATTATTATGGTTAGCGAGGTCCAAACTAACCAATCCACGGATCATGTCACAAGTAAAAAAGCACTTTATTAGACTAAAGAGTAAGACAAACTATTAGATAACAATCCATTAAAGCCCAGTGCTAACGGCTGATAAACTCAAAATGAGCACTCGACTTAGGCACATTTAAGCTTTGTAACCGCTCAACAATGGCCAGTAACACCCCTTGGCGACGCATATTTTCTAACACGCCGGGGCTAAAAACCTCGAGTCGCGTCATGGCGGTTAGCAGCAACTTACATTGTGCGATGCTCGCATCACGAATATAGGCAGGTTTATCGACTAAGTAACTGTTGTTATACCAATAGTCCCAAGTGAAATTAGCCAATAACCAACCTTGCGTTGTCAGGTCATTAATAAATTCCAGCATTCGCTCATGACTTAAGATCACATCACCCGCCGTAAAATCCTTAAGATATTTAGTGTATAAGCCACAATCGGATGTCATTGTTGAAGTCCCCATAACACACCTCACAGGTTTTGGTTGCCTCTGCTGCCACAACTTGTACGACACCAGTCACAAACCGAGATCGAATTTGACGCTTTGCCTTAGAAACGAAAATTTGCATAAGGCATACCAAATAAGATTGCTGTCAACAGGCTAAGCCACGTTATCTGAACGGAAACTTAATCAAACTCACAATATCTGATATGGGTGACGAACTGGGGTATTCGACAAAATTCAGATAAACTCAGCGGTATTGAAGCGCTTAACGGCAACTATGAGTAAAGGAAACAAGATGAACTACTGGCTTATGAAATCGGAACCCGACGAATTTAGCATAGATGATCTTAAGGCTTGCCCTAACCAAACTGAAGCTTGGCATGGGATCCGTAATTATCAGGCGCGTAACTTTATGCGCGATGAGATGCAGATTGGCGACAAGGTATTTTTTTACCATTCAAGCTGCAAAGTGCCCGGTATTGTCGGTATCGCTGAAGTTGTGACCAATGCGTATCCCGACAGCACGGCCTTCGATCCAGAATCGAAGTATTTTGACCCTAAGTCAGATCCAACCAAACCAAGATGGCTACGAGTAGATATCCGCTTTGTCAAAAAATTTAACGAGATTATTCCCTTAAGTTTGATAAAAAGTTTACCCCAACTGGCGGACATGTATTTAGTCTCTAAGAGGTCAAGACTCAGTATCCAACCTGTGACCGCCGAACAATGGCAAGCCGTACTCATGTTAACCCGCTAGAAAGCAATCTTGAACCAGAACGTTCAGCTATAGTTCATTTAGCATCGCCTATTGTTGGCCACATCAAGCATTGGACACAACATCAACTCAATGCCCCTTAGGAGTACAGATGAATAAATTAACCTCAGTGGTAATCACAGGACTTGTCCTCAGCTTAACGATGTCCATCTCAACCTTTGCTAAAGATGACCATGAGCACCACAAAAAGGATAAAAGTCTACCGCCGGGACTACAGAAAAAAGTTGACCAAGGTCAGTCACTGCCACCCGGTTGGCAGAAAAAACTCCAGCGTGGTGATGTGCTTGAGCATGATATTTATGATCGCGGCCGCATCGTAGTCCCCTTAGACAGAGATGGCATCATTAGCATTCAAGTCGAAGGTGCACTAATCAAACTCGATAATAACAGCCGTAAAATCCTCGATATCGTCAATATCATTACCGATTAACTTCCCATGGAAAAATGGCATTTATAACTGACACTTTTACAACTACGCCCAGCGCTTATCTGGGCGTAGTTGTACTTCCTAATACTGCTTTGATCTATCAAAAAACGTTGTTTGTAAGACAATTTATCACCCCAGTCCTCACTCAATAACGTTCTAACTTACAATAAAGCAACATATTGATATTTATCATATCTTTACTATCTGGCTATTGGTCGTAAATTGGCTAAATGCTAGACTCATGCAGGGTGAAAAGAGATCGAACAGAACAAGATAAGTGTCACCTAAAAATACTCATGCGGCTAAGGCAAAATCTTAATTGAATTCATAGCATCCCGATAATGACCGTAGACTAACGCTGGATTTTTGATAATGGAAAACACCTCACTTCAACGGGTTAAGCAGGCAATTATTGCGGGGTTCTGGGCATCACTCGCCAGTATTTCTGTGGGGTTTCTATTTAAACTCTGGCTAGCACAATGGGTTGCCAAAGCCGATCTAGCGCTCTATCACACAGTGATCGACATTATCTCACTGTCGCTAATCCTAATGACGGGATTTCGCTCCTCTATGGTGGTGACCTACTCCCAGACCAAGCAAGATGTGGATATCACTAATATATTCCGCTACAGCTTGATCGCTATGGTACTACTGACATGGGGCTTAGTTTTACCCTATATCAAACACAAACTTCAGCTCAATGTAGAATATTTTCAATTGGTTGGGATTATTCTGAGTATGGGGCTCAAGGTCTATTTTACCAATCAAATTGCCATGTACCGGCTATATGCCATCTCCAATCGAGTCACTTGGTTAGAGCCGCTCGCGCAAGTGACTAGCTTTTTATTATGTTTCTACGGCTTAAAACAAACCGCCATTGCATCACTCTTTTACAGCATGACACTGTCATCGCTCATCGTTGCCTTATATATGTACTTAAAACGGCGCAAAGATATTGCCACTCCACCCTTAAGTGCAGTGCATTTTGATACGGGTTTACGCAGTTTTATGAAGAAAAGCCTGACGGCGTCCATGGAAGCGGGGGCCAGTATCTTGATGATTTACATCACCGTACTGCTGACTATTGCCT
Source organism: Shewanella sp. SM55 (assembly GCF_025654025.1). Classification (NCBI taxonomy): domain Bacteria; kingdom Pseudomonadati; phylum Pseudomonadota; class Gammaproteobacteria; order Alteromonadales; family Shewanellaceae; genus Shewanella; species Shewanella sp. SM55. The sequence goes on from NZ_JAKKRS010000004.1 coordinate 232,644, forward strand.
ATTTCAGCATAGATGAACTGGGTGATTTCCAAGTGGTGGTGCGGCCGATGATCACTTACCTCACCCTGCTTTTTGTCTTTCCCATCTACCGTTTTGTGCTGCCCGAAGTCGCAGTGTGCGTACGAGAAAAACGCTTTGACGAAGTGCAACAAATTAAGTCATGGCTGACGAAAGTTTCTTTGTGGACCAGCGGTATTTTTTTTGTCGTTATGGTCTTTGCGAGCAAGCCGTTAGTCGCTTGGTTATTCCCCGAGCAATACATTAAAGCGGCCCCAGTATTAATGCATTTCTCCATGTTTTTTATATTTATGATGCTCAATGGCTATCAGTTGGCCTATATCAAAGCCCACGGTTATTTTACCCAAAGCCTACTTATTCGCCTTGCTGGTATCGCAGTACTGGTCGGTACTTTCTACGCTTACCGCCTGTATACGGAGAATGTCGTCGCGGTGATTTTAGCCTTAGGCACGGGCTATTTGATGATGTATCTCATATCTAAACTAATTGAAAGACGCATTCAGCAAAGCCTTAACAACCAAACGCGGCCTTAGCAACAACTAAAGACGCTTAAAACGTTGAAGGAAATGACAGGCTTCAACTAAAAAGGCATCCCAGAGGATAGTCTGGAATGCCTTAAGAGAAGACAGCATGTCAGCTTATAATTTAGCGCCCATCGAGCATGCGACCAAGACCTCCGAGTACAGAGCCTTCACCGCGATCACTGCCACCCGCTGATGGGGCATGGGCGATAATGCGGTCTGCCATACGTGAGAATGGCAAGCTTTGTAGCCAAACCGTCCCGTGGCCTTTGAGTGTGGCTAAAAACAAACCTTCACCGCCAAAGACCATAGACTTTAATGAGCCTGCACGCTCTATGTCGTAATCAATCCCTGAGGTAAATGCAACAAGACAACCTGTGTCAACTCTTAAGGTTTCACCTTTTAGTTCTTTTTTCACTAAGGTGCCCCCCGCATGGATAAACGCCATACCATCGCCCTGTAGGCTTTGCAGAATAAATCCTTCGCCACCGAAAAATCCGGTACCTAAGCGGCGATTAAATTTCATCGTCACGCGTGTACCTAAAGCCGCAGCCAAAAAACTGTCTTTCTGACAGATAAGCTCACCACCATGTTCGGCCAAGTCGATCGCTAGGATAGTGCCAGGATAAGGGGCGGCAAAGGCGACTTTACGTTTTTGATTGCCTTGGTTGGTAAAGTGAGTCATAAAAATGCTCTCACCCGTCAATGCCCGTTTACCCGCGCCCACCAACTTGCCAAAAAAGCCAGACTCAGGCTCAGAGCCATCGCCCATTTTGGCCTCAAAGCTAATATCTTGCTCTAGGTAATTCATCGCGCCCGCTTCAGCGACCACAGTTTCGTTAGGATCGAGTTCCACTTCAACCAACTGCATACTGTGGCCGATAATTTCATAATCCACTTCATGACAACGTCTAGACATACTGTTCCCCTTAACTGTCAGTTCCTTGTTACTATCCTTTAGATTGACCCCGATGGACGACTCTTTACCTATCGCGGCTCAATTTCACTCTTCATCTCGACCTTAATCTAGATCTAAGCTCAGTCTGAATTTAGGCCTTATTTTAACTCTCAATCTAAGCCTTCATCTGACCTAGGCATTAATCTATGACATAAAATGTCAAAATGCGATTATTTTATGCGGTAACTTGTATCAAAAGATGACAAGCGAAGACTTATCAACCCAAACCCACACCATTAAACTGCTCAGCCTTAGCAAACTCCTCTAATATCAACTCGGTAAAAAGTTGTCCCGCACGACCTAACGGTCGCTCTAAGGTCGAGACGAGCTGTGGAATAAACGTAAAACGACTGCCACCGACGAAGTCGATTTCAACTAATTCGCCCTTAGCCAACTCTTCTTGCACTAAAAAGTCCGGCAACCAGCCAAAACCTAAGCCTTTTAACAAGGCGTTCTTTTTCATGATAAAGCCAGAAAGATAAAACACTTTATCGCCGCCAAATTGCATTTCATCGCGGTAACTTTTATTGGGTGAAGAGTCTTCGATAGTTAATTCCACATGTTGCTGCAGCTCAGACAAACTAATTGCGCGAATAAAAGACAAAGGATGCGAAGCACTGGCCACCAGCACGCTAGTAATTGCAGGCAAAGGCTGCGGATGATAGTAGGGGCCAGTGCGATAATCTTTCACTAACATCAAGTCAGCATTATCACGCTCGAATCTGTGTTGTACACCGCCTAAAAACTCCATATTCAGCTGAATTTTAGTGGGGATTTGATGTTCAGCCATACGCTTTAAGGCCGTCATGATAGGCTCCATCGGTAAGGCACCGTCTATCACTAGTTCTAGCTTTGGCTCCCAGCCTTCACTGAAACGACTGGCAAGATGTTCAATGTTTGCAAGGTGTTGCAGTAATCTTTGTCCCTCGGCCAAAATCACTCGGCCCTCTTGCGTCAGCTCAGCACGATATTGCTCACGGCTAAAAAGCGGCACGCCTAGGTGCTCTTCTAACTTTTTAACTTGATAACTCACCGCCGATTGCGCTTTGTGTAATCGCTCCGCCGCCTTGGCAAAACTGCCCTCTTCCACCAGCACTTGCAGCACATTAAAAGCATCAATATCGATGCGCATGGTCACTCCTTAGCTCTAATGAACATGTCACGGAAACACTACGATTCGTAAAGATTAGAATACCATCTAATTTTTAGATTGAGATAACGGATTTATTATTCTTTTTTTTGTTCATTCAAGCAACTAAATTGATAACAAGATCACATAACCATAACGACAAGCGAAGTAGAGCTAATCTCACGCCGCTGTAAAAACCAAGGATCCTCCATGCCATTTTATGTGAAACAAGGCCAGATTCCCCATAAGCGCCATATCGCATTTGAAAAGGAAAACGGCGAGCTTTACCGTGAAGAGTTGTTCTCAACCCATGGTTTTTCCAATATTTATTCCAATAAATATCACCACAACATGCCAACCAAAGCATTAGAAGTGGCGCCCTACAGCCTAGGCCATGGTGCCAATTGGGAAGATTCGCTGGTCCAAAACTATAAACTCGATTCCCGCGACGCCGACCGTGAAGGTAATTTTTTCAGCGCCCGTAACAAGATTTTTTATAACAATGACTTAGCACTGTATACCGCCAAAGTCACCGTCGATACCGACGAGTTTTACCGTAACGCCTATGCCGATGAAGTGGTTTTTGTCCACGAAGGCGAAGGCACACTCTACAGCGAGTACGGCACGATTAAGGTACAAAAGTGGGACTATCTCGTGATCCCACGCGGTACTACTTATCAACTAAAATTCAACGATTACAGTAATGTGCGACTTTTCGTCATCGAGTCATTCTCTATGGTGGAAGTGCCTAAGCATTTCCGTAATGAGTATGGTCAACTATTAGAATCAGCACCTTACTGCGAGCGCGATTTGCGCGTACCTACATTGCAAGATGCTGTGGTTGAGCGCGGCGCCTTCCCCTTAGTGTGTAAGTTTGGCGATAAGTACCAACTCACCACACTTGAATGGCATCCCTTTGATTTAGTGGGTTGGGATGGCTGCGTTTACCCTTGGGCATTCAACATTACCGAATACGCGCCAAAGGTAGGCAAAATCCATCTCCCCCCTTCTGATCACTTAGTCTTTACCGCCCATAACTTTGTGATTTGTAACTTCGTACCGCGCCCCTACGATTTCCACCCTAAATCGATTCCGGCGCCTTATTACCACAACAACATAGATAGTGACGAAGTCTTGTATTACGTCGATGGCGACTTTATGAGCCGCACGGGCATTGAAGCGGGTTACATGACCTTACATCAAAAAGGTGTAGCCCACGGACCACAACCGGGCCGCACTGAAGCCTCAATTGGCAAAAAAGAAACCTATGAATATGCAGTGATGGTGGACACGTTCGCCCCACTGAAATTAACCGAACATGTACAAAATTGCATGAGCAAAGACTACAACCGCTCTTGGCTAGAAGACTAGCCCCAAGCCACCAGCACTCCCATGCGGGGGTCATTAGAGTGACGGCGTGTTGCACTAAAATAACGAGGAAAACAACATGGCAAGCGAACTAAATCCACTGGGCTTATTAGGTATCGAATTCACTGAATTCGCCAGCCCTGATACTGATTTTATGCACAAAGTCTTTATCGACTTTGGTTTTTCTCTGCTGAAAAAAGCCAAGAACAAAGACATCCTGTACTACAAACAGAATGACATTAATTTTCTGCTCAACACTGGGCGCGAAGGTTTCTCAGCTAAGTTTGCTAAATCCCACGGCCCAGCCATTTGTTCTATGGGCTGGCGTGTAGAAGATGCCGGCTTTGCCTATCGCGTTGCCGTTGAACGTGGTGCAAAACCCGCCGATGATGCCAACAAAGATCTGCCTTATCCTGCGATTTACGGCATTGGCGACAGCTTAATTTATTTCATCGACACCTTTGGCGCAGATAACAATATCTATGCCGCTGATTTTGAAGATTTAGACGAGCAAGTCATCACCCAAGAGAAAGGCTTTATCGAGGTCGATCACTTAACCAACAACGTCTACAAAGGCACAATGGAACATTGGGCTAACTTCTATAAAAACATTTTTGGTTTTACTGAAGTGCGCTACTTTGACATCAGCGGCGTACAAACCGCGCTAGTGTCCTACGCCCTGCGCTCACCCGATGGTAGCTTCTGTATCCCGATCAACGAAGGTAAAGGCAGCGATAAAAACCAAATTGATGAATATCTGAAGGAATACAATGGCCCAGGTGTGCAACATTTAGCCTTTAGAAGCCGCGATATCGTTAAATCTCTGGATGCGATGGAAGGCAGCTCAATCCAATGCCTAGACATCATCCCTGAATACTACGACACCATTTTCGACAAGTTGCCTCAAGTGACTGAGAATCGTGAGCGCATCAAACATCACCAAATTTTGGTGGATGGTGATGATACAGGCTATTTATTGCAAATATTTACTAAAAACCTGTTTGGACCGATTTTCATCGAAATCATCCAACGTAAGAATAACTTAGGTTTTGGTGAAGGCAACTTTACGGCCCTGTTTGAATCAATTGAACGGGACCAAATGCGCCGCGGCGTACTGTAAGTATTCATCCTGCTAATAAAAAACGGTACGCACTGCGTACCGTTTTTCTTTCTACGAATATCTACATCGTCATCTAAATCACCATCAGCTTTGACACCAATCACTCGGCTTTAACTTTCCTGCGCTAGTCCACATCGATAGGTTTGATAACCTTACAAGGGTTCCCCGCCGCCACGCAGTTCGCCGGAATGCTCTTATTCACTACACTACCAGCACCAATGACACAATTATCGCCAATGGTCACACCGGGCAGTACAGAGACGTTTCCACCTAGCCAGACATTATTGCCGATTTGAATTGGCGCTCCGTATTCCGTCGTTTGCCGCGCAATGGGATTAATAGGATGCGTTGCGGTAGAAATCATCACATGGGGACCAAACATCACATTATCGCCAATCGAGACTGAGCAAACATCTAATATGGTTAGATTATGATTGGCGTAAAATTGTTTGCCAATATGGATGTTATAGCCGTAATCGCAAAAGAAATTAGGCTCAATATGGGCGCAGTGTTGAATATCAAGCAGGCCACGAAGATGCTCCATTCGGGCATCAAGCAAAGTCGGTTCGGCTAGATTAAACTGATGACAAATGGATTTCGCCCGCATCCGCTCAGCCAATAACTCATCATCCCAAGCCTTATAGGGCTGGCCCGCCAACATTTTTTGTTTCTCAGTCATCGTATTGTCAACATTCAGTCCATGATGGCCTAACCCTAACAATCGATTGATGAAAGTTCAAGAACTGCCTTATATGCTATTGAATGAACTACCCATCTTGCTGACAGAACATTTAGCTAACAGCCAATGTGAGTCACATTCAAGCATTCAATCTCAATCGAGACAAAGGTCATTACCTTTGTTCGTCATCACAATAGAGTTCTGCAAATAAATACACTAGACACAAACTGTTAAGCGGCATGACCGGATTTGTCCAAATCATCCGGCTGTGACGCCCTGCTTCACCGAAGATTTCAAGCAATAAATCCGAAGCCCCATCGAGTGCTTTAGGATGTTCAAAGCAAGATTGATGCACATTTAGCACCCCTTCCAAGCGGTAAATTTGTTTTATCCGCGAAAGCTCACCGCAAGCCTGTTTCAATTGGGCAATGGCATTTAGGGTCGCAAGACGACAGGCAGCGTAGCCTTCGCTCACAGTATGATCTGCGCCCAATTGTCCTTGATACTGAAGCTCGCCCTCTAAATAGGGAAACTGACCCGAGGTCATTAACTGACTGCCGACAATTAAATAGGGTTCGTAATTCCCAAGAGCCGCAGCAACCTCAGGTAGTTCAAACCCAGCCGCCACTAGCCGCGATTCAGGTGTGATCATCATAATGTCACCCCCTGAGATGAGACATTCGCAGGATTAAGCAGCGGGGCTAACCAGGTCGTCAAATGCTGAGGATTGACTGTCAGCCAGTTCGCAGCGGCCTCATCTTCCGTCATTCCTTGTCGATTAACCGCATAATCGAGTTCTGCAACCATTTGATTCGATAATACTATGTTATCAAGTACCTGAATTTGTGCGGGCGAGAAATTAACCGCTAACTCGCGTTCACGGGCGAGCAATACCGCTTTATCTTTTCCCCCGAGTAAACCTTTGGGGTCCTGAAGATCGCGAATACCGTATTGATGGTGTAAAAATTGTGGATGCCACAAAGGAACGATCACCCAATCGTTTACCGCTACTGCAGACTCAAAAGCGGCGACACAGTCGGCCTGAGTGCCTGTTCTAAATTGATAACCTGCCGCCGTTAATCCATATTGCGTCATGATATTTTTAGAAAATCGCGTGATCCCCGCCCCCTCACCAATCCCTTGAATGATGGGCCGCATACGTTGCTGCACGTCAGGTTTGAGTAAATCCTCAATGCTCGACACTTGCTCAACAGGCACATAATCGGGTACGCCCCAGAGCGCATAGGGCTCATAATGTAGCCCGAGTTGCCGCGTAGCAACTCGCTCTTCGACACCTTGTCGATAGATCCCATGGCTATGGGGCAGCCATGCAGAACACAGCATATCCACTTTGCCTTCACCTAGCTGCTCAAAATTAGCCTCGTGCAATGCATAACTTCGTTGCACCTCTTTGCCCATAATCCCTATCACATGGGCCACCACAGCGGCGGTGACGCGATGAAAACTTAAGTCCGTCACTCCCATGCGAATCATCGGCTTACCCTGTGAGCTCTCCATATTTGTACTCTTATTCAATGAATTCATACCTATCGCACCTCGAGGAAATAATGCCAATGATGCCAAACTGCCCAATCCCAGCGTTTGCAATAATTGCCTTCTGAAGACATTAATCTCCGCCATGTTCAGGCTCCTTGGTGTCTAAAATAGTGAGCCTATCCATCACAATTCCAACGATGGCGTTATCCTTTGCATAGGGGAATATCATCTCTACTTTGATGCCATTCGGATCTTCAAGAAACAACTGATGTTCACCAATCTCAGGCACAATTCGTTCCTGAAAAATCATCCTCTGCTGGCATAAATGCTGCTGCATCTGGTGTAAATCCGTACCACGAAACGACAAATGGTCAACACGTCCAGAGCCATAAATATTTCTGCTTTCCCCTAAGTAGGCATCTAGCGCCTGATCGCCCGCTTCCACCAAATGCAAAATGGGCTTATTTGAGGCATAGAGCCAATGTCCAGGAAAACCAAACTGTGGCCGCCAACCTAATTTCAATCCAAGGATGACTTGATAAAACAACAGCGTTTCAACCAGTTTGGGCGTTCTGATGGTAAAGTGATCCAATCCGTTTATGTTCATATTGTCATCCTCTGGCAGTACTGACTCGGTATAACCAAGTGCGAATCCAAACCGTTTTAATCCGCAAAAATCGTGTGAATAAATTCAGTTCAGATAAGCACTTGGCGTAAGGTTATAAAATTAATTGATGAGATTAATTACCACGAACGCCCGCAGCCAACGGCTTAAAACGGAAAATATAATAAGGTGGACTGTTTTCAGCTTTGCCATTATTTAATGGTGCCGATAACGGTAATTGCGCAGCCCCAGAGTACAAATAACCTTGCTTGCCATAACTCACACCGTCGGGCCAAACCATACGTTCATCATGGACATAAGTGCGATACTGGCGAGAATCAGCAGGAATCACGCCAATGGCCCGCTCTCCCACTTCCGTTAGATACAAATTATTCGCTTCATCAATACTTAAGCCACCGTTGTCGGGCTTATCGGCATAAGCCTCCACTTTGGCAGAGAGTGCCGCAGGCGTTAACGAAGGATTGATGAGATCTGTCATCCGCACACGGTAAACTTTGTCTTTATTCATCGGGGCAAAGTAGAGCCATGTTTGGGTTTTATCTAAAGCAATGCCATCGGCACCCACATAGACTTCAATCTGCTTTCTATCTTTTGAGTCTTTATCGATAATCAGTGGCCGCTGTAAGTCTGGCATCACACTGTTATCACCCTGTAATAGGCGCCGACTTTTCCCTGTATTTAAGTCCACAACCACCAACGCAGCCTTTTCACCAATGGGACCCGTGCCAATCCCCTCATCGGCAATCACAATCGCTTGATGTCGAGATGAGATAACAAAGTCATTATGTTGTGACTCAGGAAGAGAGACTGGCGCGGGCAAATGAATAATGCGATCTAATTGGTTTTTCTTGGTATCCCACGCCACTAATTTTGGCTCAATACGTGGCGCCTGCTGGCCAGAGTCTAATAGCCAAACTCTGTCTTGATCGTCGGTTCGCAGCCCCAACACCCAATTAAGGCAAGTGTCAGGTTCTTTCGCTTTGCCCTGCGGATCATGGCATTGCTGCCAATCCGAATTAGGAAATGGCTTAGTACTACCATCCGCTAAAAGCTCTGCCACCTTAATGTTAGGTTGATAGAAAGGGTGATAACTGAAAATCAATCGTTCATCTGATGTGAAAGTAATACCGCCCACAGCCCCATCAAGTTCGGCAAAGACTTCCATTTTTGCCAGCGGCTCAGTCTGTGTCGCCCATGAGTGAGAACACAACAAACTGGTTGCCAGTAGAGTAAAAGCCTTTGATAACATTGGGTATGTAATGCGCGTAGATAATATGGTCATCTTCATTCCTCCTAACGTGGGCCAGCTAAAAGTGTTAAACTTGCTTCGCCTAATCTATGCTGCCAAAGATAGAATCCCACCAAAGCGGGTGTTGATCCCTTGTCTATCGGCAACTGCGCCACATCCAAAGCATGCACTGTCCATACATAACTGTGTTCACGTCCCTCTGGTGGACAAGGTCCAAAGAATCCAGGTTTACCTAAATCGGTATTAGCTTCAATGGCACCACTGGGTAGCGCTCCGCCATTCACACCACCTGCGAGAGTCGACACCTGTGCCGGAATGTCATACACAACACGGTGCCAAAAACCACTGCCAGTAAGCGCATCTTTGTCATATAAAGTGACAGCAAAGCTCTTGGTACCGGCAGGTACATTTTGCCAAGTTAAACGCGGTGCAATATTTTCGCCCGAACAACCAAATTGATTCCAATAATACTCAGGAGGGAACCTTGAATTATCAGCTAAATTACTTTCGAGACTAAACGCAGAGGCACTGTCGTCAGCCATAACGTAATTAATACTGGCAGCCAAAGCGACAGTCACCAAGAGAGTCTTTTTAAAAGAGGAGAAATAAGGCGATTTCATAATGTGCTGAACCCATTTTTGAACTGTCCTAGAACAGTCATTAACCATTGATTTGAGAATGTGGGTTAGCATATCAATCAAATTATGATTGATAAGGCGCATTTGGTTGATATGAGTTTCAAAAAATATTGGATAATCTCAACATGCTTCTCAGTTATTTTTAGGTTATGGTACTTTCAGCAAAAATAATGCAAAAAAGTAACAGCCAAACGACTAAGATATGTTCGTAACACAATAATATAACGAGGATTCGCTATGATTAAAGCGGCTTATCAACCTTGGTTTCCCGTGAACAGAAACCTAAAGCCACACCCGAACCTGAGTTGCAGATTAGACCATTTATCTTTAACCATACTGTGGCAGGAACTTGATAACGATGCATTCACGATGGAATTATATTTCCCTACGATATCAGGAATACAAGTAATTGATGAGTCAAGTTATCAAACCTTCTTAGATAACATAAGTGATATTCAACATGATGATAAATGCAATACGCCATTCCCTATTGATTCAGATTTAAATATCACGAATCAATCCAATGCCGATTATTTTTCTTTACCTTGGCCAATATGGAAGTCGGTAAAAAATGCACGCCGCCCTTATTATGGTGAATTAGGCGAACATATTTACCAAGACCTATACAGTTATTATATAGTGGGCGCCGATAGTGTTTACTTGATCGATACTGATGTAGAACCTACAGTCAATGTCTTATCTTGTTAACTATGAAGTTAATCGCTGTTAACCGAACAACTGCAGAATTAATCACAATGGGGTTAGTGAGCATATTGTTAATAATAACTACAATATGCTTTTTGCGTGAAATATCGCCAGCCAACACAACCGATTACATTTAAAGAGAGCAAGTTCAAAATAAGCAGATTGGCTAAATCCGCCGTTTTCATTACACTATCGATCTTCTCATCTTCACCCAAGAATGACCAAACCATGCCTGATTTTGCCTTACTCGCTGTGTTTATCCCGACTTTTTTCTTTGTTTCTATCACTCCGGGCATGTGCATGACACTCGCCATGACACTGGGTATGAGCATAGGTGTGCGCCGCACCCTGTGGATGATGTTGGGTGAACTGGTAGGCGTGGCGTTAGTGGCCACGGCCGCCGTGATGGGCGTTGCCAGTATCATGCTCAACTATCCCGAAATCTTTCAAATCTTCAAATGGGTTGGCGGAATTTATTTAGGCTATATCGGCGTACAGATGTGGCGCGCGCGCGGCAAGATGGCCATATTAAGTGATGATGACACTAACCCCAGAGCCAGCAATTTCACCTTGATCTCTCAAGGCTTTATTACCGCCATTGCCAATCCTAAAGGTTGGGCATTTATGGTGTCGCTATTGCCCCCTTTTATCAATGCCGAGCGCGACGTCGCGCCGCAGCTCCTCGCCTTACTGAGCATTATCATGGTGACCGAATTTACCTCTATGCTCGCCTACGCCAGTGGTGGCAAAAGCCTGCGCATCTTCTTGAGCCGTGGTGATAATATTCGCTGGTTAAACCGCATTGCGGGCAGCCTAATGATAGGCGTAGGAGTTTGGTTAGCCATGAGCTAACGGTTTGAACTAACCGCTTAAATGTAACCCGTTCTACCTAAAATGAGCCCAATAAAGTCCTGTTAACGCGGTCTTTATGAAGGCGCTTTTTTGTAGGGCAACACATCCTGCATCTGCGCCATATATTGCTGCATTTGCAGTGTTTCTTGCTCAACAAAGTCGGCAATCGCCGCCTTAAATCCCAAATGGGCGATGTTATGGTAGGAATACATTGCTACGGGTTCAAAGCCACGCAGCACCTTATGTTCCCCCTGCGCGCCCGCATCAAACACTTGAAACTCATGTTCAATACAATATTGAATACCTTGATAATAACAGGCCTCAAAATGTAAACCGTCGAGCTCAACCGTCGTCCCCCAATAACGACCATATAAGCATTTCTGCCCTCGGGTATTCTCACCTTTTAAATACAAGGCGCCAGCGACCATCTCACCCTTTGCATCTTCAACCACCAAGAGTAGGACTTGCGCAGCGAGTTGTGCCCCCAACTGCTGAAAAAAGGTTGGCGTTAAATAGCCGCGATGACCGGAGCGCTTAAGGTAAGTTAATTGATAACATTGGATAAACGTCTGCCATTGCGAAGCGGTGATCTGCTCCCCTTCGACAAACTGAAACTTAAGATTAAAAGGCTGTAACTGCACCCGCTCCTTCAAGATATTTTTACGCTTACGGGAACTAAAGCCCGCCAGAAAATCATTAAAATCCCGATAACTGCGATTATGCCAGTGGAACTGCGTGCCTAAGCGTTTTAACAGCGAATTTGGCAAACTTTCAAATAACGGCGTTTGTGTTGGGGTAACAAACAGGCTGTGCCATGAGGAAATCGGGTTATCGCCCAGCCCTGGCTGATTAAGAATAGCTTCCTCAAGTACGAGATTATCCTGCGCTGATATTAGTCGGCGATTCAATGTCAGCAGCAGTAATGCCGCCACGCGCAGTTGTTCGGCGCGATCTAATGCGGGATGAATGCCCATCCGTTGACCTTGCACTGGGGTAAAAGGGATCGCATTCACCCATTTGGGATAGTAATCGAGCCCATGGCGCTCATAGGCTTCGGCCCACGCCCAATCGAACACATACTCACCGTAGGAGTGGGATTTTTGGTACAAGGGCATGACGGCAATAAGTGGAAACTGATTGAAGTGCTTAGCAGTTTGCACACTGATAAACCCTCCTTCAGCCAAAGGCGACAAGCTTTTATCCTTACTGTCGACATTATTTAATGTGTCACCCGCATCGAACACGCATAAATGTCGAGGCGTCCAACCGGTTGCAGTGCAGGCAGAGCGGCTTTGCTCGAGTGCCAACAGAAACTCATGGCGGCAAAAGGGATTCGCCTCACCCATGGCGGCATTCCACGCACTGGCCGAAATATCCGACATTGAGCTCGCAAAAGCCAAGATAAGCTGTCTCATTGGGTAAATTATCGTCCTTTACTGGTGTGAACAAGTATACGAGGTTGCAATTAAGCCTAATTCTCGGCACATTGCATAGCCATAATTAAAATAAATTCAGGATTGAGTATGCGTCCAACAAGACCTTTTAGACCTCTTATTCTCGCCATTGCGATGGCGCTTCCCTTACTATCATCTCCCAGTCTGCTTGCCGATGAATCGCCAATTTTCAGCCAGATGGCCACCGCACAACCTGTGTGGGCTAAGCATGGCATGGTCGCAAGCCAAGAAACTCTCGCCAGTCGCACCGGCGTTGAGATCCTAAAGCAAGGCGGTAATGCGGTTGACGCCGCCGTGGCTGTCGCCTTCAGTTTGGCAGTCACCTTACCCCGTGCTGGCAATATCGGCGGCGGTGGTTTTATGCTGGTGCATATTGCCAAAGAAAACAAAACCATCGCTATCGATTACCGTGAAATGGCGCCGTCTAAAGCCAAGAAAAACATTTTCCTCGACGAAAATGGCGACGCAGTTGAAAAACTAAGCCGCGAACACGGTCTTGCCGTGGGTGTGCCAGGTACTGTGATGGGCATGAGCTTAGCCCTTGAAAAATATGGCACTATGACACTCGCCCAAGTCGCCGCGCCCGCGATTAAAATGGCGCAGGAAGGCATTAGCGTAACGCCAGATCTTGCCCAATCCCTTGCAGGCCTCAAACGCCGCATGACCCAATGGCCAACCACGGCCGCTATCTTCTACAAAGCTGACGGCAGTGACTATCAAGTGGATGATATTCTTAAACAACCTGAACTTGCCCATTCGTTAAGTCTTATCGCTGAAAAAGGCACCAAAGGATTCTACGAAGGTGAAACCGCCACTAAGCTCATCAATGCGGTGAAAGACGCTGGCGGCATTATGACCTTAGACGACCTTAAAAATTATAAGGTTGTGGAACGTGAACCCGTGCGCGGCGAATACCGCGGTTACCAAGTTGTGTCTATGCCACCACCATCATCGGGCGGCGTGCACATCATCGAAATGCTCAACGTATTGCAGCAATTCCCGATAGACAAACTCGGCCACAATACCGCGCAAACGATTCATCTGATGGCAGAAACCATGAAATACGCCTATAGCGATCGCAGCGAATACTTAGGCGATCCCGACTTTTATAAGGTACCCATCAAAGCATTAACCAGTAAGGACTACGCCCACAAAATCGCCAGCCAAATTGCGATGAATAAAGCTACACCGAGCGCTGAAATCAAGCCCGGCAAGCTCGCCCCCTATGAGAGCGATCAAACCACTCACTTCTCGGTAGTCGATAAATGGGGTAACGCTGTCTCTAATACTTACACCTTAAACTTCAGCTATGGCTCAGGTTTAGTGGCGAAGGGAACAGGGATTCTGCTCAATAACGAGATGGATGATTTCTCTGCCAAACCCGGCGTGCCAAACGGCTACGGTTTAGTAGGCGGTGATGCCAATGCGGTCGAGGGCAATAAACGCCCACTCAGCTCAATGAGCCCAACAATAGTAATGAAGGATGGCAAACCCTTCCTCGTCACTGGCAGTCCAGGTGGTTCGCGCATTATCACCACCACACTGCAGATCATCATGAATGTTATTGATCATGGATTGAATATCGCGGAAGCCAGTAATGCGGCGCGGGTTCACCATCAATGGCAACCCGATGAATTGCGAGTCGAGTCCAGCTTTAATCGCGATACCATTTCCCTGCTCGAAGCCAAAGGACACAAAGTGAAAGTACAATCCGCTATGGGCAGTACGCAATCAATCATGGTGACCGAACAAGGGATTTTTGGCGCGTCTGATCCACGCCACTCGGGTAGCGAAGCCATCGGCTACTAGCATCTCCATGATGCTAATGTTAGTGAAAGAGATGAGTGTAAAGAGATGAGTGAGAGAAATAGGTGGATGAGATAAAAGGATTTATGACCGATTCGATATAGGTCATAAACCCTGAGTTAAGCTTGTCCTTCCGCTCAACGAATACAAACTCGCAATCAAAAAGCCCTGCTATATATCACTGTATAAGCAGGGCTTTTTATTGCGTGGAAAAGTTATTGTGCTGATTTGCATTGTTTTTTACTTTAGTGACGCTGCAACTGAATCATGAAATATCATACTAAACGCAACTCACTTCAAGACAAAACATGTAGGTAAATTCAGTTATTGGGATATTAGTGTTGGCTGGTATCCACTCATATAGGCTTGCCATGGCATTCACTCATCGACACGCAGCTAGTCCGTCCGTGGATGCTCGACCGCCCCATCCATGGGGCGGACGGTCGTCTCGCTAATCACCATGGCTCACCTTTCGAGCATTCGCGTAACCTGTTGCTTCTAAAGACAGATCTAACATTTACCGTTATCAGATTGACTAATCATTTTATTTATTGATGACTTATAAATGCTTTTTAATAAGGCTAATAAAAATACACAGCAATCTTTTGGACGAAAATAAATTAGATTAATTTGTAATACTCCTCTAACAAACTCATTTTTAAATAAGAAAAACTGTAAAGTAACATAACGGTATTTATACACACATGCACAATGCTTACTCGGCCAACCTATCAAAAAACGCAGAGGTTCTTTCGCCGTAAGGTCCTAATTCAATAGGTACAGAATTAAAGCCATCTACCTCACTCGCAACAATAACCTTTACCTCAATATCTGGAATGGTTTCATGAATATTGGCAATAACTTCCTCTAATTTTCCTTTATATTCATCAATATCTGCCTGCTGTTGACAATATTGCTCACAGATCAGAAAGGCAATGTCAGGGGATAACCTCTGGATTTCATCAATAAACGAAGTTACTTCGTTAGGGTTATCTACAAAGCTAGCGGCGCTTAATTTAACTTCTGCCGCAATGAATTTACCATCAATGACAGCAAGAAAATCGATTTCATTATTGTCATTGCCTTCACGATTTTTAAACAGATTAACCTCAGGCAGATAAAATGCCTGTTGAGAACGGAAAACATCCATTAAATGGTCAATAGCCCATAGTACAGTCAATCCGTTTTGCTCAATAAGTGCGGAGGTTATAAACGGAGCAACTTTGTATTTCCACTCCATATCAATTGGTGTTTTATGTAGTTTGTTACAAATACTACAATTGTTATCCAGTTTGATTGTGTCTAGCGTCAAGCCATTTTCATTACCACAGTACGAACAACGCCATCTGTATTCCTGAATTAATATGCCCTGATGAACTAAGTATTCGATGGTGTCTTTAAGGTTGTTTTTTAAGTACTGTTTTGTAACGCCAACGTTATCTAGTCTCATTTGCTCTGTAATGTGCGCGAGGCTGACAGGGGTATACTGATCAATCATCGTTGTAAGCTTATTGAGAGAGAATGACGATTTGTAGTTTTCTATCGACTTTCTAACTATTTTTCGCCAAAAGGAATTGGTTAATATACCAGCATGAGAAAGGTCGCCGTCAAATAATGAGATAACGCCACGGTGTTTTTGACCTTTATCGGACAATTCTAAATCATCGTATTTAGCTGTGACTAATTGTAAACGCATATCATATTCATACCTCATTTTTTGGATATGCTCTAAAACGAGACATCGGAATACTTTTTCTTCATCAGGGATGAATAAAGAAATAGTTAACTCATGTTGCGCTATTCCATTAAATAGTTGTTGTGGCGCATCAGGGATTACGATAAATGAACCATGTCTAGATACTTTTGCTCGATTTTTAGTGAATGCTAATGCCGCTTCAAGTCGTCTAGGTAGCTTCCAATCATTGAAGCCACCTATTACTTTATAATTTTCCTTTGGTTTCTCAATATATAGGTTAGAGATGCACTGTCCTGATTTAAAGTCATATAGATCAGGTGTTAGATACTTAAAGTGCTCGACTTCATCTACTACAAACTTGTGATCGCGTTCATAGACTTTTAGAGACCTTATTCCTGACTCAACAATATATTGACCTTTAAGTGCTCGCTCACTCGGTAATGCTGGACTATCGAAATTATCTGGCACCGTAACATAGCTATAAGTATAGTCTTGCAGATGTTGGGCTAGCTGTTCGCAGTCTTCTTTGGCAAGAGATAAGCTTCGTAACCTCAAAGAAGAAGGACCATTGCCTTGCCCTTTAAAATTATGAGCATTTAAAAACGCACCTAATGATGTTAAAAAGTCATCGTTATCAAAGTGCTCTCTTGAAATACTGAGAGCGCTGAAATCATATCGTTCGTTGTTTTCGGACAATAATCTACCATTCCAAAAATGTAGTCTATCTGCAGCAGTATCACCAACAAATAAATTAAAGCTATTTGCCCATTCATAATCATTTGGGTGATTAATAGTCGATGCATGAATGCTCGAAAGCTTTGAGAAAGTTTTGACCTGCTTTTGGGCAAGCTTACCCAAAAGTTCAGCTAAGCTATGGCAGCGCTCATTGCCAACATCGTTATATGCGGGTAGGTCTTGTGCGCAATAGCAAACAGTACCGAAGATATTCAGCCGCCCAAGATTAGGACCGTTCCCCCCTTGAGATATACCAAAGTTATCTGGTAAGAATCGATATTCATCATTTTCATAGTATTGCGTTATGTACAAGTTTGGCTGGCTTGCATTCGACCAATCTTGGTACTTCGCATAAGGACTGTTAATTGTTGACATTGCTCGAATAGGAGTAAAGCCATAAGGCCAACTTGGAATGAACTGCCTCCACCTCTTAACTTCGCCATGAACTTCATGCTTTATCATTTCGATAGGTAGAGATTTCTTATTGATGATATTGATTTGTTTTAATGTTAAATCGACGTACGAATAAACAAAATCCGCATCATATTGTTCTAGCCAGTCTAAATACCTATCAGATATAAAATCGTCATTACTAAAAGGGATTATTAAAGATTTAGTTCCGCCCCAACGGGAGTATGCTTCGTAAAAAATGCCATCTAAAATCCATTGAGTGGTGTTGTCATCAACTAAAGGAACAATAAATGCGACTTTAACTGGACGATTTGAGTATCTTACATTGATGCCTTTTTTGTTTTCCATTTAGCTAAACTTGTTAAAGCCATAGTCCTGTTGACACTCTGTAGTAGTATTGAAATTTGGTCAACTCTCTCATCATACCAAGAAGGTTAAAAACGCTTCGCTAACGAGCTTTGGGGCAATAGCTTTTTAGCTAAACGAACAGCGAAAGGGTTCGTGAGGATTGGCATTGTTGCAACAGTGACCGTTGGCGGCATGGATGCCGCCGTCGAGCCTATAGGGATACTTCTTATGAAATAAAAAGACGGCGAGTCACTGGGGAAACAATGACAATTCATGCAGCACAACTGACGATATAACTCACTAGCTTTGAGCCTTTCAGCCTTTGAGTATTTAGAGTTGAAATGGCAGAAATCTAAGATTTAACCGCCATTTCCGAATGAACCTTTTATATTCAGAACGGCTTTATTGCTCCCTACACTTTTGTGTCATCCCAAAATAACTTTAACAAAGAGCACTATTTTCACCGCCGATAGCTCGATAAACGCTGCGGTATACATTTTTAGGTTCAGCATGAATTGCTTGTGGGTGATGAACTCTTTTTCGGTATGGCCTGTGTATTCCACGCCCAGCATCGCTTGGGCAAAACTTAAAGCATTGGGGAATAATTTACTGTTCGTTGAGCCGCCAATTGCAATGGGTTTAGGGTCGACTAAGCCAAGAAAACGTGCCTGAGACGCGATAATATCCTCGCCCAGTTTGCCATCATTTTTTGCTTAAAAGCCTAAAACAAAACATTTGTTACAAACTAAACACAAAATCGATGGAACCCCTAGTCCGATACATGTTAAACAGTCACATTAAGCTTAATTTAATGGTTTTAGCCGCACGTAGACTTCAATTTTTTCCTGAAATCCAAGGCCATCATCATGCAAACATCCATAACAATATCGACCTAACGGGGAACAAATAATGAAGGGACTAACCCTCAAACCGCAAGCCCTCACGCCACGCACTGCTAAGCTCACGCTAAGTGCCATCGCTTTCGCCTTAACATTGGGCGCCTGTAGCACACAACAACCCGATGCCAGTGTTCAAACAAGTGCGGCGCCAAATGCCGTGTCAGCGCAAATTATCAGCCAGAATGCGACTAATGCATTCTTTAAACCCTATGATACTTTTATGGAAATTCCGGCCTTCGATAAAATCAAGCCTGAGCATTTCCTCCCCGCATTTAAAGCGGGCATCGCCCAACAACACGAACAAATTCAAGCAATTGTTGATAATCAAGCCAAACCCACCTTCGCCAATACGATTGAAGCCATGGAGTTTTCTGGCGATCTAGTGACGCGCGTTTCTAACGTCTTCTTTAACCTGACGGGCGCGGATACGAATGAAGCATTGCAAGCCCTCTCCAAAGAAGTGTCGCCTATGTTATCGTCCGCCGAAGACGATATTTTGCTTAATGACAAACTGTTTCAAAAAGTTAAAGCCGTCCACGACGCAAAAGACAACCTAAAGCTCAGCACAGCCCAAGCCAAATTGCTGGAAGATACCTATAAATCTTTCACCCGTGGCGGCGCTAACTTAAGCGAGCCAGATAAAACCAAACTGCGCGCGCTGAACGAAGAGATCGGCAAACTCAATTTAACCTTCGGCGATAATCTATTAGCAGAAACCAATGCATTCGAATTAGTGGTTGATAGTAAAGCCGATCTCGCGGGTTTGCCCGCAGATGTGATTGCCACTGCCTTTGAAACCGCCAAAAAACGTGGCCATGAAGGCAAGTGGGTATTTACCACGTCTCGCCCTTCTATCACGCCTTTTTTAACCTATGCTGATAATCGCCAGTTACGTGAAAAACTCTACAAAGGCTATATCGAGCGCGGTAACAACAATAACGCCAACGATAACAAAATTATCCTCGCTAAGATTGCTGCCCTGCGTGCTGAACGTGCTCAACTGATGGGCTATAAAACCCATGCGGATTTCGTGTTAGAAGAACGCACAGCTAAAACACCAGAAAACGTCTACGGTTTACTCAATAAAGTATGGCCAGCGGCATTGGCCCAAGCCAAAAACGAAGTGACTGATATGCAAGCCATGATTGACGCCCAAGGTGGCAATTTTAAGCTGCAAGCGTGGGACTGGGATTACTACGCCGACAAGATCCGTGTCGCTAAGTACAGCTTTAACGAGCAACAAACGCGCCCGTATTTCTCCCTCGACAGTACATTAAAAGGCGTGTTCTACACGGCTAACCGTTTGTACGGTTTGACCTTTAAAGAACGTACCGACTTACCCAAATACAATGCAGAAGTCCGTACTTGGGAAGTTTACGATAAAGACGGCAAACTGATGGCCATCTTTATGGGTGACTATTTCACCCGTGACAGCAAACGTGGCGGCGCTTGGATGAACTCCTTCCGCAAGCAATACAATATGAATGGCGTTGATTCTAAACCTATTATTGTCAACGTATTAAACTACCCTCGCCCAGCGGGTAATGAGCCAGCGCTGCTGACCTTCGATGAAGCCAGCACACTATTCCACGAATTTGGCCACGCACTACACGGCATGTTATCGAACGTCGAATATCGCTCACAGGGCGGCACCGCCGTACCTCGCGATTACGTTGAGTTCCCATCGCAAGTGAATGAAAACTGGATGACTCAGCCAGAAGTGTTAGCACAATTTGCCAAGCACTACAAAACCGGCGAAGTGATCCCGCAAGAACTAGTGAAGAAAATCCAAGCAGCCAGCAAGTTCAACCAAGGTTTTTCTACCGTTGAATACATGGCGGCCACTAAACTCGATTTAGATTGGCACACACTGACCGACACTACGCCAAAGGATGCGGCCAAGTTTGAGGCGGACTCGTTAGCGGCAATGGGACTGATTGAAGAAATTAGCCCACGCTATCGCAGCACTTACTTCTCGCATATTTTCGCGGGCGGGTATTCCGCAGGTTATTACAGCTACCTCTGGTCGGATATTTTAGGCGCTGATGCTTTCGAAGCCTTTAAAGAAAACGGCATTTTCGACAAGGCCACTGCGGATTCCTTCCGTAACAATATCCTTTCGAAAGGCGGCAGCGATGATCCTATGCTGATGTATAAAAACTTCCGCGGTAAAGAGGCTGGTATCGAGCCGCTACTGCGTAGCCGCGGATTACTGGCTGAATAATCATCCCTCTAAATTGAAGTTTTAAATATCATAAACAGGGAGCTAATACTCCCTGTTTTTATTTTACTGATACCAAATAGGGAAATGGCAAGGAAAGGTCAAGATGACAGAGTGCAGCTTGACAGGTAACATCTTGGGAAAAAGATGTTACGGAACTTACACCTAAACTTCTTAAAGGCGGATTAGTAACAGTGGTACGTTTCCGCTTCACATTTTAACCCACTTTAATTCACCGCTTAGGCGACATTAAATCTTCAATAGAGTTATATGATGAATATTGAGATGGTAGAAAAAGCAGATCATCTTAGTCTGCTCAATATTTGGGAAGCATCAGTGAGAGCAACCCATGACTTTTTAGCAGAAGAAGATCTACAGGAATTAAAGCCGTTGATCCTCGAACAATATTTTGACGCCGTTCACTTAAAGTGCGCTAAAAATGACAATGGAGAAATACTCGGATTCTGCGGGGTACATGATGGCAATATTGAAATGCTGTTCATCTCACCTGACGCGCGCGGAAAAGGGATTGGTTCCATGCTAGCGACACATGCCATTAAAGAACTGGGAGCCACAAAGGTTGATGTTAATGAGCAGAATGAGCAAGCATTAGGTTTTTACCAGCATATTGGTTTTTCAGTAACGGGTCGCTCACCCGTTGATGGACAGGGTAAACCTTATCCGCTGTTGCATATGGCGTTATATTCCATTGAGGGATTGTAGATGTATCCTGATTCAATCGATGAGAATAGGGTTGGAGAGTATCCGGCGGAAACAAAATCAGGCGGCGGTTATTTCTATGATCAAGTACTAGAATATCGTGTTTGGTGCCGCCCTTGGCAAGGTGCTCCAGATGAATTTGATGGTGAAATCTACTATTACGCATTTCATACTTATAATGAGGCTCTTGAATTTTCGAATGAAACTGACGGGTCTGAAGCGCCTTTAGTACTTGTTAAACAGCTTGAATGGATTGATGAACCAGAAGCAGGAAAATTCATTCATAAAACAGGTGAACGCCTAACAGAATGGAGGGTTGAGTGGCTATTAGAGAGTCAACGTAAGGAGGACACTATTGCTAACTTTATAAGCGACAATCAAACATAACAATTTAATCAACAAAAAATAGTTTAAGACTGTCTTTCGACAACATTTCAACAAACTATTTTGGATCTGTGATTAGGAGCGTTACCTGTAGATTTTTCGTCCTCTAAACTTCCTGTCTTGAAACAAAAAATGGTTAATAAATCCGCCCCAACATCAATAAAAAAAGGCTTGTTAGGTTTCCCTAACAAGCCTTTATCTTTTTACAATTAATCAATTAATCGACTAAACCACGGCGCTTTAACAGTGCCTCTGTTGTCGGTTTTTTACCGGTAAAGTGAATATAATCTTGCATGAGATCTTCACTGTTACCTTTAGATAAGACTTCCTTACGGAATTTGTCACCATTATCGGCTTTTAAGCCACCTTGCTCGCCCATATAGGCAAAGGCATCGGCGGCAAACACTTCTGTCCACAAATACGCGTAATACCCTGCGGAATAACCACCGGAGAAGGCATGGCTAAAGTAGCTCGATTTATAACGGGGGGGAATTGGCGCAAAATCAAGACCATGTTTAGCTAGCACTTGGTGCTCAAACTTCTCTACATCGCTAATTTGAGTGTCGGCGCTGATAGAGTGCCATTCCATATCTAACAAGGCCGCTGACAGGTACTCAACTGTATCAAAACCTTGGCCAAACTTATTGGCCGCTAAAATTTTATCAAGCAGCGCCTTAGGAATTGGCTCACCCGTTTTGTAGTGTTTGGCATAGTTAGCAATCACAGCAGGGTCGATATTCCAATCTTCGTTGACCTGTGATGGGAACTCAACAAAGTCACGTGCGGTTGATGTACCAGCCACGCTTGGGTATTTCACTTGCGAGAATAAACCGTGTATCGCATGGCCAAATTCATGGAACAGAGTGGTCACTTCATCGAAGGTCATTAGCGTTGGGCCATCGGCTGGCTTAGGAATATTAAGCGCGTTATAGACAACGGGCTTAGTGCCGAGCAGACCGCTTTGGGTGACGAACTCATCCATCCACGCGCCGCCGCCTTTACCTTCACGGGCATACGGGTCTAGATAGAATAAGCCAATAGAACTGTTATCTTTATCAAAGACTTCAAAGGCTAAAACATCGGAATGCCACACAGGTAAATCGGTACGCGGTTTTAAGCTGATGCCATACAATTTATGCATAGCGAAAAACAGCCCGTCTTTCAGTACAGTATTAAACTCGAAATAAGGCTTGATGCTGCTTTCATCGAGGGAGTATTTCTCTTGACGCACTTTATCGGCGTAATAAGCCCAATCCCAAGGTTGCAGCTCGAAATCACCGCCCGCCTTTTTGATTTCAGCTTGAATATCAGCCGCTTCCATTTTGGCGCGAGCTAAAGCTTTTGGCGCTAAATCATCGAGGATTTCATACACAGCGGCTGGTGTTTTCGCCATTTGATCGGCAACCGCATAGGATGCCCAAGTATCAAACCCCAGTAAATTGGCTTTTTTAGCACGTATTTGCGCCATTTTGACAATCAATGGACCATTGATTGTGACGGCTCTGTGCGCCGAGGTTTCCCATACTTTTTGGCGCAGTTCACGGTTGCTCAGGCTAGAAAGCACAGGTTGGCGTGTCGTGTTGACTAAAGTAATCAAATAGCCTTCTTTACCCGCAGCTTTAGCAGCCGCAGCTAAAGTAGCAATTTCGCTGTCGGATAAACCGGCTAACAGGGCTTTATCAGTCACAACAATCACATCATCTTTAAATGATTTTAAGCTGTTTTGTGAAAAGTCCGTCGCTAAGGTTGCAAGCTCAGCGTTAAAGTCGCGCATCTTAGCTTTATCATCAGCCGACAATTTCGCGCCAGCGCGGACAAACTGCTCATAGTAGTATTCAACTAAACGCTGATCTTCCGCATTTAGGCTGCTCTTTTGCTGGTATACGGCTTCAACACGGGCAAATAAAGTCGGATCGAGATAAATATTATCTCGGTGGGCAGATAGCTTAGGTGCAAGATCCGCTTCGGTTTTCTGAAAATCATCATCAGAAATCAGACCTGCGAGATTAAAGAAGGTACGCGATACGCGCGTTAACAATTCACCCGAGGTTTCCATGGCAAGAATGGTATTGTCAAAACTAGCCGCCTGTTTGTTATTCACAATCGCAGCGATTTCTGCATCGTGAGCTTTAATGCCCTGCTCGAAGGCGGGGGCATAATCTGCAGACTGAATAAGATTAAATTGCGGCGCTTGATCTTGCAGTGGACTCTTGCTCAGCAGCACATTAGTTGCTTCGGCTTTGGCGGCGGATTGAGTCGCAACGGCATTTTTGGCTTCATTGGTGCTTACAGCAGGCTCGTCTGAACAAGCGCCAAGTAACAATGCCGCAGCTACGGCTGTGGTAATAACGGACTTACGCATATTAACTCCCTTGGATGTTGCTGCCCTTTCGATTGTATTTTTAAGGTGAAAGGTGCGCGCAAACGGATTTTGGCTTTCGGTTTACAACAGTCTGTTTTAACGAACTTGTGTAGCTTCGTACGTCAATTTCGATGAACTACCTTAACAAGTTACGCGCATTTCAGCCAAGTTTTACCCGCCCAGAGCACAGCTAATTTGTATCACTTTATGTGTATTACCCGTCTAAATAAGCCTATGCCAACGCTACGCTAAACCTAACTCACCTCAATCAAGCCAAGAGACATGCGAGCATAAGTGATCAACATTGGCTAAAATTTGATGTAAAAGAATTATTTAAAACAATTCTACTGAAGTTTTACGTCAAATATCCCCGACGTAGACAAGGGGCTGAGCAAATAAAATGCCATTCCAATAACAAATATTAATTCTTCTTAATAAACTGTTTACTGTAATTATTTAAACATTGCCGTAACAAATAAACAGGCTAAACGGCTCACTATTTAGGCAAGCAAACCTTGAGTCACAATTTGAAACAGCTTTTATCCGATTAATGTCACATTCAGATCATCAAATGTCTTTATAATTCCCGCTCGTTAACTTAGCGGCAAATTAACCTAACAGTTAAATTACGCTGAATTAACGGGATGATGGGCATGTTCTTTTACGGAGCATGCATTGGGGTCAAATAAATATAAATAGAGATAACTATGTTAAATAAGAAAATACTCGCAGTGATGATCACTGCCGCCCTTGGTGTAAGCGCCTGTAATTCTGATGACGACAAAGTCGTTCAAGCCGATTTACGGGTACTCGAAACCACAGATCTGCACACAAATATCATGGATTTCAACTACTACAGTGGCAAAAATGACCCAACTATCGGTCTAGCCCGTACTGCAAGCTTAATCCACGCTGCACGCAACGAAGCCAAAAACAGCGTACTCGTCGACAACGGCGATCTGCTGCAAGGCAGCCCAATGGGCGATTACATGGCTAAAGTTGGCCTGCAAATGGGTGATATTCATCCAGCCTATAAAGCCATGAACCTATTAGATTATGAAGTCGGTAATATCGGTAACCATGAATTTAACTATGGTTTAGATTTCTTAAATAAATCCATTAGTGGTGCAGATTTCCCTTATATCAACTCAAACGTTTATTGCGCCGACGAAAATGGTTGCTGGAATGAGGTTAAAAAAGGTGAGCATTTATTCACCCCTTATATCATCAAACAAAAAAACATCATCGACAGTGAAGGTAATAATCAAACCATTAACATTGGTTATATTGGTTTTGTGCCACCGCAAATTCTATTGTGGGATAAACAAAATCTGACGGGTAAAGTGACGGTCGAGGATATTATTGAAACCGCGAAAAAATATGTCCCCGAAATGAAAGCCAAAGGGGCCGATATCATTATCGCCATTCCTCACTCTGGCATTGGTTCAACGGAAAATCCTGGCGATCCTATGGCTGAAAATGCCACTTACGCTTTGACTTATGTTGATGGTATCAATGCGATTCTATTCGGCCACAGCCACTCTATCTTCCCTGATACTAAGTATGCCGACTTACCCAATACCGATGTCACTAAAGGCCTACTGAACGGCGTCCCCGCAGTGATGCCAGGTCGTTGGGGTGATAACCTAGGGGTTGTTGACTTTAAACTTGAACGTAGAGATGGTAAATGGCATGTCCTTAGTGCGAAAACGCAAGCTCGCCCCATATATAATGGTGCGACTAAGGAAGAGTTAGTTAGCCAAGATCCCGCAATTAAAGATGCAGTCGCAGCCGAGCACCAAGGAACCCTCGCCTTTGTGGATGAACCTATCGGCGTTGCCGCAGCCGACATGTACAGCTTCCTTACCTTAGTGCAGGACGACCCTACGGTACAAATCGTTTCCGATGCGCAGATCGCTAACGTGAAAGCGAAATTACCTGCAGCATTAAAAGGTCTGCCAGTGCTATCAGCCTCCGCACCCTTTAAAGCGGGCGGTCGCCACGGTACAACCAGTGATGCCGATCAATTTGTGCAAGTTGATAAAGGCCCTCTGACCTTCAAAAACGCCGCCGATCTGTACCTGTATCCCAATACTATGGTGGCAGTCAAAGCAACGGGCGCCGAATTGAAAGATTGGCTCGAGTGCTCAGCGAACCAGTTCAATCAAATTGACCCAGCAAAAACCACCCCACAAGGTTTAATCAATTGGGATGGTCATCCAACCTACAACTTCGACGTACTGGATGGCTTAACCTATAAAATTGATGTGACCCAACCGAGCAAGTTTGACCGCGATTGCGCCGTCGTTAATGCCAACGCAAACCGTATCGTTGATTTAAGCTATAAAGACGAAAACGGCAAAGTCATCACAGGTGAAGAATTTGCCGCGAAAGAATTTATCGTCACCTCAAATAACTACCGCGCCTTTGGGGGTAAGTTTGCTGGTACGGGTAGCGACCATGTTGTACTTGAACTGCCCGATACTAACCGTGAAGCGCTAGCTGCTTATATCACAGCGCAATCTAAGTACAACGAAACCACAGGTAAGTACGAAGCTATGGTCAATCCAAGTGCCGATTACAACTGGGATTTCAAAACCATCACTACCAACGTCACATTGGACATTCGCTTCGAAACCCAAGACAGTGACAAAGCCGCTGCCTTTATCGAAGCCAATAAACAACGTGAAATGAAGAAGATCGGTAAGGATGAACTGGGTTTCGCCGTTTATAGCATCAACCTAACCAAATAAGCGTTCAATCCCGAAATATCATGCTCAAAAAGGCTCCTCGTGAGCCTTTTTTATTCCCTACAGATTAAATTAACGCTAATCTGCGATCTATAAACGGCGTGTCGCCATTTAGTTCATCATGCTCCACACTAAAGGTTAAACCTGCTTTGTGTCGCCAAATATCTGCCTTATTATTTAGCGGCGTCCTCGCAACAACAGAGAAAGCTTATGAAATATCAATCAATCTTATGTGCCACGGCATTAGTGCTGGGGACTGTGCAGCCAGCAACGGCCGATGTTCATCTCAAACTACCTAAAAATGCTGAAGTGTTAACGGTCAATGGCAAGCCAGCCGTAAAGAGTGGCGATCTCGTTTTAGCCGATGGGACCAATCAGATTGCCTTCCGTTATGCCGCGCAATATCGACAACAAGCTGACTCAGTGCATTATCTCTCCGACGTGCTCATCGTCCGTTTTGATGCATCAGCACAAACACTCACGCTGACACTTCCCGCCATCAACTCAGCCAGAGATGCAAAGAAATTTGATGAGTCACCTAAGCTGACACTATTAAATGCTCAAGATGAAGCAGTGGGTTTTACCAGTGATAAATTGATTAAGAATGGCATTCAACTGGGACGGGATTTCGAACACGAGATACTGCAGTACAACCTTAGCAATCATCCGGCTTCATTAAATCTCACTATGAATACCGCAACAACGCAAGCAAGCGACGCCATTGCACCAGTATTGGCAAGCCAGCCGCAAATACACCAAACATCAGCAGCCACATCCACGAGCTTGATCGCGCCAGCAGTTATGTCGTCAGCAGTCGCAGCGAACAATGATAAGGCTCAGCAAATCACTCCAGCGACGACAACTAGCCAAGCTGAAATCAGTCAAATGCTGGATTACTGGTACAAACAAGCTAACGACAATACCAAAGCCAGCTTCAAAGCTAAAATCAACAAAGAGTGACCCATAGAGCACGCAAGCGTTGAAGAGAGTATTTGTCCTCTAACCATCAACATTGCTTCAGCTATCTATTTCAGACCGCCAGCTTAGTGTCACTATGAACTGGCGGCTCTATTAGAGTTCATAAAATGAGAACTTAGTAAAACTTAAGCTCATTAAGAAAGTGTTCAGTAAACCCATTACCACTTCACAGCTTAATGTTATTTCAAACAATGAAACGGTTTCAAAAACGCTAAAACATGTAAATTGCAGACGCAAAAAAACCAGCTTATCAGCTGGCTTCGTTACATCTCAATGAGATCATTAGGCGCTTGGCGGTGACCTACTTTCTTTTATCCCTGAAGGGGATACATGGGGGCGAGTCATCATTGCCTAAAATGCGCAGCATTTTGATGATGTGTCGCGCGGAGCAATGTATTGCGCAGCTGGGGACCCCGCTCAGCGGCGGGTTGACATCGAGATAAGTTTTCGCGAAGCGTATAAACACAAAAGCCCTAGCGGTTTAGGCTAGGGCTTTTGTGTTTATTTGGATGCTTGGCGATGACCTACTCTCACATGGGGAGACCCCACACTACCATCGGCGCGTTTGCGTTTCACTTCTGAGTTCGGGATGGGATCAGGTGGTTCCACAAGGCTATTGTCACCAAGCAAATTCTGTTTATTACCGTGTCCATCTCTGGMYCACGTTAATAATAATTYGRAAAGCTGATTTTCTGTTGAGTCTTTAACTTTATCAAGTRTCTRTATTCTGTCTAAGGCTTTCGTACGACCTCCATGGAAGGAGGAAGTGCTAGAAAATGTCTGGAACATTTTCAGTAAAACCCATCTGGGTTGTATGGTTAAGCCTCTCGAGTCATTAGTACATGTTAGCTCAACGCCTCACAACGCTTACACACCATGCCTATCAACGTCCTAGTCTCGAACGGCTCTTTAGAGGAATTAAATTCCTAGGGATGACTCATCTTAGGGCTCGCTTCCCGCTTAGATGCTTTC